>MGTE01000067.1:47410-55375 GCA_001799275.1 Deltaproteobacteria bacterium RIFOXYD12_FULL_57_12 | reverse complement strand
AGGACCTTCGGGACCTATTTTACCCTGAGGTCCTTGATCACCTGGTTGACCGGGTTCACCTGGACCACCCAACTTACCCTGCACACCCTGGGGACCTATTTTGCCCTGAGGACCTTGAGAGCCTTCACCTGGTCCCCGGATAGTCACGATGAATTCATCACATTTACATTCTTCACTGTAACTATTGTTATCGCACCAATTATTGATGTACATGTTCAGTTGCAAATAGAGAGGCTCTCCTTCTTGCCAAGCCTTGCTGCTCCCACTTACGTTGCTTCCAATAGGATTGTTGGTCATCCACAGATCAGCCTGTGCAATGATTTTATTAATATTAATGAGGTCGCCACGGCCGCCCATCATGACATTCAATTTTCCTGCTACGAGCTGCGGAAACATGGTATATGTTTTATCACCGCTTACCATGTTCTTCATATACCCAATAGCTACATTCTTGGTATATGTAACTCCTCCAATGGCAATGCTGGCAACTGGCCAGGCCTCTGGATGATTCATCCAGAATCCCGGTGAAGAATTGCAGTCTGTTGTGCCAGTTTGTCCTACGGAAGATCTTTTTTCCGGACACCTGCCACCCTGCAACATAACTTGCCCGCCAAAAACAACAATGCGATAATCTCCAGGAAATTCTTCAATACCCGGGGGCAAGGTGGCAATAAGAGTCATCGCATCGATGAATTGAACATCCAGAAGAACGGGCCCAACGTCATCGGGTTTGCCAAACGACACGTTAGCATCTTGCGTAAAATTGCTTCCGATAATTGTTAAAGAACCATCTGAATGATTGATTGCTTCAAACACATCGAATTGACTTTCACATACAGCGGTCTCGGCATTTGCTGTCTGCCCGCACATAACGCCGACAAGAAAGAATGCAAAACACGTCAGTACCAACTTAATGCACTTTCTTCTTTGGTTGTATCCCATACTCAGCCCTCCTCCTTTAACCATAGATTATTAAAGTTTTTCCCTCTTCCTTAGAAACTCAAATATTTTCACCCTTGATGCGAAGGGTGATAGGTGATAGGGCGGGTGATGGAGATAGGAAAACGTTTTTTCGGCCTGCGCCAAATTCGGAGCGGGCCGTGCAGCCTACCCCGATTCCTGACAGTTAGATATTCTATAATTTGCCCCCGGATGGCCTGTCAACAAAAAATCCTGCCAGTCAAAAAAATACCACGCTAAAGCCGCCTGAATATCACGCCAGAACAGCGCACCACTCCATCAGCCTAAAATTTTATCGAAAAAACAAATAGTCAGCGCACAGTGGCGAATGAATCCTCATTCTGCGGCCAGCAATCGGATACGTCCAGAATTTCAACTTCCGCCGGCACCACTGGAAGACTTGCGGTAATGGCTGCCTGCTCCCTTTTTGAGCATCTTCAGGACATTGGCCAAAAACATTTCAGCCAGTGGCGTGATATCGATTTTCGGCATCACATAAAAAACACCCTTTTCCCGAAACAACCCGTCCGCAAGCAACACATGAATATGCGGGATGCTAGCGGGTATAGTCGCCAAAGGTCTGGATGGCCATGACCGCGCCCGGGATGCCGGTTTTCAAACCGGTTGCGGTACGGAAAAAACAAAGCAGACTCTTGTTGACACACTGGCACAGTTTGCCCAGGAGTTTGCGGTCATACTTGAAAAACGTACGCAGGATAATCGGGATACTGAAGACGTAGTGCCGCTGCGGTGTAGGGTAAAGCAAGTTTTCGCGCAGGTGAAGGCCGAACTGCACGACCTTCTTGGCATGAACTGATGGTCTAGCGGAAAAACCTTGCAAGCACGGGCGTGCGCATCAGAACGCCGGTTCCTGCTTCTCCGGCGCAATGGGGATTCGCACCGTAAAGGTCGTGCCCGTGCCGACCTTGCTTTCCACATCAATCTCGCCCTGATGCTTCTTGACAATCTCATAGACAATGCTGAGTCCAAGCCCGGTGCCCTTGCCGGTCTCTTTGGTGGTGAAAAACGGCTCAAAGAGCCGGGGCAGATTCTTTTCGGGAATGCCGCTGCCGGTATCTGAAATTGCCACACAGACCGCCCCCGCCTCGGCCCAGGTCCGCAGTCTGATCTCCCCCTGCTTGTCAATGGCCTGCACCGCGTTGACCAGCAGGTTCATGAAGACCTGGCTCAACTGCTGTGGATAACATTTTGTCTGCGGCAATTCCCCGTATTCCCGGAGGACGGTCGACTTGTATTTCAGTTCATTCCAGACAACATTGATCGTGTTTTCCAGACAGTCGTTCATATTGACCGACTGCTGTTCCGCCTGGTCGATCCGGGAAAACGTCTTCAGATTCTTGACGATGGTTATTACCCGAGAGGCGCCATCGGCCGACTCGTTGATCAGATCGTTGATATCCTCGACCACATAGTCGATCTTCAGTCGCCGGCGGTCGTCACGCACCTTATCCGTTGCGCCCAGCTCGGCCAGCACCCGATCCTGCAGGGCGACAAACTCGACGAGTTTATCCAGGTACTTCTTCAGTGTCCCGATATTGCTCGTGATAAAACCCATAGGATTGTTGATCTCGTGAGCCACCCCGGCGGCCAGTTGGCCGACCGAGGCCATTTTCTCCTGCTGCAGCATCTGCAACTGCGAGACCTTCAGGCGCTCGTATGCCTCGTGCAGCTCATTCGTGTTCTCGATCAGTTCGATGGACTGGGTGACCCGGCAATAGAACTCCTCATGGTTGAACGGCTTGGCAAGAAAATCATTGGCGCCGTACTTGAGAAACTGGGCGGATATCTCCTTGCTCTCCTCGGCGGAGACCCCGATAATCGACAACTCGTGCCGGTCCTGGCGCTCCCGGATATTGCGGATCAGTTCAAACCCGTCCATGTTGGGCATATTGTAATCCGTGATCACCATCTTCGTATCCGGATGTTTTTCCAGCAGGGCAAGGGCCTCCTGTCCATCGCTAGCCTCCAGGATGTCGTACTGATGCCTGGCCATTAGCCCGCTGATAACCTTCCGAAACATGGCGGAATCGTCCACGACCAGCACCTTGATTTCCCGGTTTCTCTGAATGCGTCGGACCAGGGAGAGCAGATATTCGGTGCAGGACGGTTGGTCCTTCAAGGCATAGCCGACCACATTTTTCGACCAGATCATCTCCCTGAGATCCTCGGAGAGATCAAGGGTGAAGATAATCGCCGGAATAGCCCGGGAAGAAACAAGCTCAAGAATCTGCGGCGGCAGTGCGTCCGGCAGGTCGAGATCGAGGATGCAGACAAAAAAGCGGGCCGGCTCGGCAAGAAGCAGTTTTTCCGCCTCGGCGTATGTCCTGACCCATGTGGTCGCAAAGCCAAGGGTCGACTGGATCGCCTCCCGCAGGACACTGCTACTCAGCTTACTCGCGTCAACAATAAGGACTTCCGGCATGTCGCACCAACCCTTCCCGGCTGTGCCGGCCGGGCGCGATATTTGTTATTTCAGCCAGAGACAAACGACAGAACACAAAAACCAAACATCATCTTTCCAGCCGCGTTGCCCCGCGTTATAGTACGGGACAAAACAAGGAGAACCTCCGTGATCACCGTCCTGTTTCTCTGCACCGGCAATGCCAGCCGCAGCCAGATGGCCGAAGGGCTTGTCAACCACGACTTCGCCGGGCGGGTGGCGACCTACTCGGCCGGCATCAACCCCAAGGGGGTAAGCAGGCTGGCCGTGATAGTCATGGCCGAGATCGGCATTGACATCAGCCACCACACCTCCGATCCCCTGCAACGCTTTCAGGGGCAGACCTTCGACTATGTGATCACCCTCTGCGCCGATGCGGATACGCTCTGCCCGCAGCACTTCGGCGGCGGCCAGCGCCTGCACCTGGGCTTTGCCGACACCCCGCACACCGACCGGCCGACCGCGGAGAACCTGGAAATCTACCGCCAGACGCGGGATGCGATCCGCGACCGACTCCGCATCTTCTTTGAGGCGAAACTGGCCGCTGGCTGAGAGCCAACCAGGGCACAGGGCAACTACATCATCTGACCCAGCATCTCGCGGACCGCCTGGTCCAGGCCGACAAATACGGCCCGGGCCATAATGGCATGGCCGATGCTCAACTCCTCGATCGTCTCCAGAGCGGCAATACGGCTGGTATTGACATAGTTGAGGCCATGGCCGGCATTGACCCGCAGCCCGGTCTCAAAGGCCTCTTCGGCCGCGGCGGCGATCAGCTCGAACTCCTGCTGCCGCTCGTTCTCGCCCCGCACATCGCAGTAGCGGCCGGTATGGATCTCGACAAAAGTGGCGCCCACCTCCCGGGCCGCTTTGATCTGCCGGGAAGCCGGATCAATAAACAGGCTGACCGGGATGCCGGCCGCGCCCAGCCGGGCGATGACCTCCTTGAGCCTCTTCTTCTGGCCGGCAACGTTCAGGCCACCCTCGGTGGTCAGTTCCTGCCGTTTTTCCGGAACCAGCGTCACCATGTCGGGCTTCACCTCAACGGCAATGGCGATGATCTCTTCGGCAGCGGCCATCTCCAGATTCAGCTTGGTCTTGACCGTCTGCCGCAGCAGACGCACATCCCGGTCCTGAATATGACGGCGGTCCTCGCGCAGATGGACAACTATCCCCTCGGCGCCGGCCAGCTCGCAAATGCCGGCCGCGAGCACCGGATCAGGCTCTGCCCCGCCGCGCGCCTGGCGCAGGGTTGCCACGTGGTCGACATTCACCGCTAGTCTGATCATTTCCCTTCTCCTTTCCCGTTGCAGTTGTTGCAGCAGTTCGTTTTCTCGGGCCGCCATCCGCGCCGCCTCGGCAGCCGATCGTTCGTGGTCGTAACCCAGCAGATGCAGCAGGCCATGGGTGAGCAGCCAGGCCAGCCGCTGATGCAGAGAAATCCTGGCGAGGCCGGCCTCGCGCCCCGCCGTTTCCACGGAAATCACCACATCGCCGAGCAGATCAACGGCCATGGCGGTTGCCGGCCCTTCGGCCAAGGCAAAGGCCAGGACATTGGTGGGCCCCGGTTTACGGCGATACGCCTCATTCAACGCGGCGATCCTGGCATCGGTGACCAGGGTGATGCTGAGCTCCGCCGCAGGACGGCCGCACAACCGCAGCAACCGCTCCGCCGTCTTCCGGACATACTCGACGCAGACCGGCGGGCTGGCCGCCGAAGTCTCGCAGTTGATCAGAACCGGCATCTCGCCTGCACCCCCTTAAATGCAATGCTGTTGACTTAAGAAAATAATTCCCCGCGGCCGAACAGCGAATATCGAATATCGAACAAAGAATGCCGAATGTCGAAGTTTAACCACTTCATCATTCTGCGGTTTCTTGTTCGATATTCTGCGGTTCAATACTACAAAACTCGCTCAAGTAAACGGTAGTGCACTTAACTGTCGACTCGTCTGCCTCACTGCCGCCCTCCCGGTCTCCTGGCCTTCTGTTCCTTCTTTTCGTATGCCCGGATGATCTGCTGGACCAGGGGATGCCGGAGCACATCGACATCGGTAAAGGTGCAGAAGGCAAGCCCCTTGATGCTCTTCAATATCCTGGCGGCCTCCACCAAGCCGGACCTTTTGCCGGCCGGCAGGTCGACCTGGGTGATGTCGCCGGTGATGACCGCTTTGGAACTGAAGCCGATCCGAGTTAGAAACATCTTCATCTGCTCGTGGGAGGTATTCTGGGCCTCGTCCAGAATCACGAAGGCGTTGTTCAAGGTCCGGCCGCGCATGAAGGCGAGCGGTGCGATCTCGACAATGCCCCGTTCAATGAGCTCCAGCACCTTCTCTCGGCCGAGCATATCGTTTAAGGCGTCATACAGGGGCCGGAGATACGGGTCGACCTTCTGGGCCATGTCACCGGGCAGAAAGCCCAGTTTCTCGCCGGCCTCCACGGCCGGTCTGGTTAGAATGATGTTCTTTACCTGGCTGCCCACCAGGGCCGAAATGGCCATAGCCACGGCCAGATACGTTTTGCCGGTGCCGGCCGGTCCGATCCCGAACACGATGTCATTGCCGCGGATACTGTCGATGTAGCGCTTCTGATTAACGGTCTTGGGGGAAACCACCCGCTGGTTGGCGGTGATATAGACCCGATCAAGGAAGATATCCCGCAGAACGGCGGTCGGTGTGCGTTCAAGGATCCGCAGGCCGTAGGCCACATCCTGGGGATAGAGCGGATACCCTTCCCGGATCAGTTCGTAAAACTGCGCCATGGCCGACGCCGCCATTTCAACCTCATGGGGCAGGCCGGTGATGGTTAATGAATTGCCGCGGACCTGAATTCTGACTCCAGCCACTTTTTCGATGGCGGCCAAGTTCCTGTTGAGATCCCCGTATAGTGATCTGGCCCGATCATTATCGTCAAAGTCCAGATCGATCCTGGTGTCGCGGGCAACTATTTTTTCTTTCAAGCTATCCTGCGCCTCAGTTGCGTTTCTTGGCCAGTTCCTCATCAACCATCTGCCGCAGAGCAGGCAGGGAGCGGTCGTTGAGGCGACGGCCGTTGACAAAAATTGACGGGGTGCCGTCCACGCCCGCCTCCCGGCCGTCATTGAGATCCTGCTCCAGCTTCTGCCGGAGAACCGGCCCGGCAATATCCGCACGGAACCGCTTTACGTCCAATTTGAGATTGGCGGCAATCTGGCCGATCTTGTCGTTATCGAGCGCCGCGCTAATCCTAAAAAGCTGGTCATGAAAAGCCCAGAACTTCCCCTGTTCGGCCGCAGCCAGGGCGGCCATGGCGGCGGTCCGAGCGAAGGGATGAATGATCAGCGGGAAATTCTTGAACACCAGCCTGACCTGGCGGGGATAGAGTTCGAGCACCTGGTCCATGAGTGGCGGCACGGTGCTGCAGGCCGGACATTGAAAATCGCTGAACAGCACAATCTCCACCGGTGCCTCGGCCGGCCCCATGAAGGGCGCACCGACCGTGTTGATCTGCACGATGAAACCCACGGCAATCACCTGCACCGACTCCTTTCCCGGATTAAACAGCAGGAGTTGATCGCCGCGCGGCGAAATGGCGATGCCCTGAGCACCGGGCTCCACCGGAATCCTGCCTTCCAGTTTGCCGGCCGCCGAGTAGATGAGAACATTATTCCGGGCGGTGAGCAGGAAAACCCACTTGCCGTCCTGGGAAAAGGCCAGATCAACCGGGCGTTCCTCCGGCCGCCAGGAAGACACGGTCTTCCAGTCCACCGCGGCCCAGGCCGTGCCGGCCAAACCGACCAGCACCAGCAGCATGGCGCCTAGCCACAATCCGTACTTCCGCATTATCTCCTCCAAATGTTGCCGCCAACCCACAGTCGACAACGACATGTTCTTGATGTTTCCGACAATCGAGCCTCAAGAACCGCAGCCTCAGTTGACCTCCATGTCGACGACCTGCATCTCGTAGCCCCTGTCAATCTGAATCGAAGGGGATGAACAAAACGGACAGGCGAACACGAAACCCGCGGTTTCCGTCTCGAACTGCCGCTGGCAGGCGCGGCAGACGCCGCCGACCGCGACGGTCTCAATGACCAGTTCCGCCTCGCTGGCAATAGTACCGCGCTTGGCAATATCAAAGGCAAAAAGCAGGGCGTCCGGCAGAATACCGGCCCCCTTGCCGATCATGAGCCGCACCACTTCAATTTCGCCATACCCGGCCTGCCGGCACTGGCCGATGACGATATCGAGCACGCTCAAGGCAACGGATGCCTCATGCATGATCCGTCCGCGCCATGCTGGCCAGCACCTGATCAAACAAGTCTAGGCTTTCCCGGCCGACAGCAGGATCGACCTTCTGAATTGCGAACCCGGCATGGACCAGAACGTAGTCGCCGACCACGACCTCCTCGGGAAGAAGCAGCAGACTGACACGGCGTTGTGCCCCATAGACCTCGACAATCGCCATCAAATCCTCTTTGACAACTATGCACGATGGAATCGCGACGCACATCAGATCTGCCCTCCTGGGTGTATGAGACAATCTGCCGGCGTGCCCATAAAATTCGA
>MGTE01000067.1:37152-47396 GCA_001799275.1 Deltaproteobacteria bacterium RIFOXYD12_FULL_57_12 | reverse complement strand
AAGAGCGGATGTGACGGCAAGGCCGGTTATCCGCTGGCCATGCCGCCTGCCAAGGAACAGAGCAGAATTACTGGAGCCGTTTCACCGAAATTCGGTTGCGACTTAACCCAGCGGAGTTGGACTCGTTACAGTGCCCCCTTGAGTATAAGTCCCTTAACACCCTGGACACCAGAATATCTTGCGGGCTTAAGATTAACGATTTTTTTAACCGCAACCTGTTAACATGCAACGCATAAGGGACTAAGGAGAGACACATGCCTGCCATTCTCGTGGTCGATGACGAGCTAAGCATGCGGGAATTTTTATCGATCCTGCTCGAAAAGGAGGGGTATGCTGTCGCCACCGCGGCCGATGCCGCAAGCGCCCTGCAGCTTCTTGACGAGCAAGAGTTTGATCTGGTTCTTTCAGACATCAGGATGCCCGGCATGGGAGGGCTGTCGCTGCTTGACAAAATCAAGGAGAAAAACAGCGAAATCCCCGTGATCCTGATCACCGCCTTTGCCTCGCCGGAAGATGCGGTAACCGCCATGAAGAGCGGCGCCTTCGACTATATCACCAAGCCGTTTAAGGTGGATGAGATGTTGGGCAGCCTCAAATCCGCCCTCTCCAACACCGCTGAACTTCCGGTCGACGACCACCAGCCGCCCCCCAAAAACGCCTTTGTCGAAATTATCGGCAACAGCCCGGAAATGCTAAAAATATTCGACCTGATTGTCCGCATCGCCCCCACCCCGGCCAATGTGCTGATCTATGGGGAATCCGGCACCGGCAAGGAACTGGTCGCCCGGGCCATTCACCGCCACAGCCGGGTGGCTGACAAACCCTTTGTACCGATAACCTGCAGCGCCATCCCCGAGACCCTGCTTGAGAGCGAGCTGTTCGGCCATGTGAAAGGCGCCTTCACCGGTGCCATCTCGAACAAGAAGGGCCTCTTCGAGATGGCCAACAACGGCAGCGTCTTTCTGGATGAAATAGGCGAACTGACCCCGCTCATCCAAACCAAACTCCTTCGAGTTCTACAGGAGAGGGAGTTCAAGCCGGTGGGCAGCACGGAAACCGTCAAGGTCAACCTGCGGATCATCGCCGCCACCAACCGCGACCTCGAAGAAGAGGTGATGGCCGGCCGCTTCCGGGAGGATCTCTTTTACCGCCTGGTGGTGGTGCCGATCCGGGTGCCGCCTTTGCGGGAGCGCAAGGGCGATGTGCCGCTGCTGGTCAATCATTTTCTTGATAAATACTCGAAGTCACTTGAAAAAAACGTCAAAGAAATCTCAACATATGCCCTGAAGGTTCTGATGAACTACGACTTCCCAGGCAATGTCCGGGAACTGGAAAACATTATTGAACGGGGCGTGGCCCTGGAAACCTCCAATATTGTCCTGCCGGAAAGTCTGACCCTCTCCACCCACCGCCGGCAGAAACAGAAAGGCGACACCTCCACCCTGTTCCAGACGGTAAAGGACGAGGCGGAGCTGCTCGAACTCGGCCTGGATGCAGTGGTAAACCGCTTTGAAAAATCAATCATCGAATATGCCTTGTCCCAGACGGATCATTCGAAAATGCGCGCCGCCGAACTGCTCAAAATCAGCTTCCGCTCCCTGCGGTACAAGACGCAGAAATACGGTATTGCCTGAGACAGGAAACGGGACATGCCGACCCCTGTCTTTCATAGGACGCAGCCATTGCAGACAACGAATCCTGACTTCAGGAATCAACTCAACTGGCTTTTTTCCCTCAGAATCGTTCTTCTTTCCCTGTTTCTCGGCCTGAATTTTCTCCTGCAATCCAAGGGTCGGGCCATCATTATCCCGCCTTTCAGCTATATTGCCTATTTTATCGCCGGGGTCTATCTGTTCACCATCGGCTCTGCCCTGCTGTTGCTCAAAATAAAAAGATACACCCGTTTTGCCTATGCCCAGCTGTTGGTCGACACCACCCTGGTTACCTGCCTGATTTATTACAGCGGCGGCAGCCAGTCCATCTTCCTTCCCCTCTACTTCTTTCCGGTCATCGCCGGCAGCATAATTCTGCTGCGCCGCGGCGGATTGGCGACCGCCGCGGCCTGCACCCTCGGCTACGGGTTTGTCATAACTCTGGAATTTTTTGGTTACCACCCGTCATTCTTCATAAACTTCATATACCGGCCCGTCGACGACCTCAAGGTGGCCTTGAATTATTTTTCCATTCATGGGCTTTCCTTTTTCATGGCCGCCTTCCTGAGCGCTCTGCTGGCTGAACGACTCCGCTCCACTGAAAAGGCGCTTACCCAGACCAGCCGGCAATTTGACCGGCTCAGCCTGCTGTACAAACAAATCTTCGATGACATCAATACCGGCATCATCACCCTGGACAACCAGGGATGCATCCGATCGTTCAACAGGGCCGCGGAGTACATAACCGGCTATCAGGCAAAAAAGGTGCTGACCAGGCCGCTGAACGAAATATTTCCGTTTCTGGCTGTTGAGCAGGAAAAGGCCAGGCCGGCCGTCACCCTCGAACGGCAGGACGGCACGAACATCCCCATCGCCTTCTCGTCAACCCGGCTGAACATGCCGGATGGCAGCGAAGATACCTTTCTGATCACGATCCAGGATCTCAGTGATTTAAAAAAAATGGAAGAGCAGGTACAGCAGGCTGAAAAGATGGCGGCAATCGGCGAGATGGCGGCCGGCATTGCCCACGAATTCCGCAACCCGCTGGCCGCCATTTCCGGATCAGCGGAAGTCCTCGCGCAAGGGGTGGGCACCAACCTGGCCAACCGCCGATTGATGCAGATCATCATCCGGGAATGCACACGACTGGATGGCAAGATCTCGGAGTTTTTACGCTTCTCCCGGCCATTGCTTCCGAAAAAAGACTGGATTCCGCTGGAAAACCATATAAAGGAGGTGGTGATCTTCCTCCAACAGGCCAAGACCTGGAGGGAAGATATCCACATTGAAATCAATATTCCACCCTCCTTGGACTGTTGGGCTGACGATCAGCAGCTCAACCAGGTGCTGATCAATCTCCTGCAGAACAGCTGCCAGATCCTGAACGGACAAGGCGGCACCATCCGGATCACGGCTGAGGATTTCACCGAGGCTGAAGGACGGGAGATGACCAGAATTGTCATTAGCGACAGCGGGCCGGGTATCGCCCCGGCAATCCGCAGTCGGATATTCGAACCGTTTTTCACCACCCGGGAAAACGGCACCGGCCTCGGACTGGCCATTGTGCAACAGATCGTCGAAAGCCACGGCGGCAGCATCACCGTCCACAGCGAGGCCGGCCAAGGGACGACTTTTGAAGTTTTTCTGCCCCTGCCCTGAGATTAGAGCTTAACCATAAATAAACTCTTATCCCTTTTCGTTACGGGTTAAAAAGTTTGTTATTCAGGAGGCGCCGCCATGCAAAACAAACCCGTTCGCGATCTCTCCCTGGTTGGCGATTTCATCAGATATTTCACCATACTGTTTGTCCCGTTCTTTATTTTCGGCGGGATATGGGGTTTGATCCATGAATCCTTTCTGATCTGCGGTCTTGGCTACCCCCTTCTCTACGGCTTCGGAATAGCCCTGATCATTCTTCTCATTAATAACGATATTGACTCAATTCTTGCCGTTTTCGGCCTTGGGAAAAAATCCGGGCCAAGCCTCGCTGCCAAGCACATAATCGCTATTCAGAACATTAGTTGCCTCATGGGCAGGGAAAAATTCGGTGAGGCATTGAAAGCCGCGAACGCCCTTCTCCGCGAGGAACCGGATTTTCCACATGTACTGAACATGAAAGGCCAGATTCTGCTGGAAGGGTTGGGCAAGCACGCCGAGGCCAGGATATGCTTCGAGGAAGTTCAGAGATTGACACAACCGGAGGATGAACAGTACAAGCTTGCGGACGCTCTGCTTGTCGAATGCGCCATTCGGGAAGATGGGTAGAGAGTCGCAATGATTATTACTGCGCCTATCGCCGACAGGTCAGGCTCGACTATGGTTAGAAACGACACAATCCTCGACGTCGAACTCGACGGGAGCCGGATATTCCTTGTGCTTCATGACGTTCATGGTTTTACCCCAAACAATTCCAGAAAGGAGCGAACATCTCGTACCCGGTACTGCAAAGACTCCTTCTCAGAATGAGACTTGGAAGAGGTAGTTCTCTTAGGGACTCGGAAAATACTAATATACCTGGATCGCGCCCGGATTGGGGTCAGATTTGGCTGGGCCGATTGAGCAAAACCGTAGGCGTAGCAGCGCTACGTCGAGGATTTTGCGATTGAGGCGCGGCCGAAGGTGGCCCTAAGACGGGATGCGTGATGGTATATTAGTATTTTCTGCGTCCCTTATGCCTTTTCCTTACGAATCACGGCCCCAAGATTCGCCAGCTTGTCCACCAGATTCTCATACCCCCTTTCAAGGTGGTAGATCCGGGAGATCTCCGTGACGCCTTCCGCGGCCAGGCCAGCCACCACCAACGAAGCACTGGCCCTGAGATCGGTAGCCATCACCTGGGCGCCCTTCAGGCGGCCGTTGCCCTTGATGATCGCACTGTGGCCGTCAACCCGGATATCCGCCCCCATGCGTTTCAGTTCCGCCACATGCATGAAACGGTTTTCAAAAATAGTCTCGGTGATCACGCTCAGGCCGCTGGTCATGGTCATCAGGGCCATGATCTGCGCCTGCAGGTCCGTTGCAAAGCCGGGATAGGGCTGGGTCTTGATATCGACACTGCGCAGCGGCACGCCACCCTGTCCGGCAACAGGCGGCGGCCTGGAAATACGGATGGTCCCGGCCCCTTCCTCAATGGTAAAACCGATGACCCGCAGTTTCTCGAGTAAAGCAGGCAGATGGGAGGGGTTGCAGTTGGTCAGGGTCACATCACCGCCAGCCGCCCCCGCCGCGATCAGATAGGTGCCGGCCTCGATCCGGTCCGGGATGGTGGTGACCTCGGCCGGCTGCAAATCACTCACCCCATGAACCACCAGACGATCGGTGCCGCTGCCCTCGATTCTGGCGCCCATGGCGGTCAGCATCTCCACCAGGTTACCGACTTCCGGCTCGCGGGCCGCATTCTTGATTACCGTGGTGCCATCGGCGGTCGCGGCCGCCATCAGAATATTCTCGGTGCCGGTCACCGATGGGATGTCGAAATAGATGGTTGCCCCGCGCAACCGGCCGGTGACCTGAGCATCCACATACCCTTGCTCCAACGTCAGGATCGCCCCCATCTGCTTGAAACCCTGCAGATGAAAATCAATGGGCCGGGCCCCGATCGCGCAGCCGCCCGGCAGGGAGACCCGGGCTCGACCCAGCCGAGCCAGCAAGGGGCCCAGCACCAGGACCGAGGCCCGCATTGTCTTCACCAGTTCATAGGACGCTTCAAAGCCGATCAAACCAGCGGAGTTGATCCTGAGGGTGGAGCCTTGCCTTTCCCATACCAGACCCAACGATTCAAGCAGGGCAAGGATGGTTCTTGTGTCGCGCAAATCCGGCACATTATGCAGCACATGCCAGCCCGGCGTGAGCAGAGTGGCGGTGATCAGTGGCAGGGCCGCATTCTTGGCGCCGCTTATTTTGACCTCGCCGTATAACGGTCTGCCGCCCTCAATAATAATCTTGTCCATAATCCCTGCGTCCTGTCTTGGTTAAAGTGAGTCGGCCCGGCCAAACCTTGCCTCAAAAATTCTCGGAAACCCAGCATAATCGGCGGTCACGGCAAGATCAGCGAATCGACTACCGGGCCGGGAAAACATGTCCGATACCACATCTGCCTGTTCCGCGCCAATCTCCATGAAAACCCAGCCACCGGGCCGGAGAACCGCTGGGATATCCCGGCCGAGCCGGTCAATGGTTTCCAGGCCGGCTGTACCGCCGTCCAATGCAAGATGCGGCTCGTAATTCAGCACCTCGGGCTGCAGCGCTTCGGCCGACGGCCCAGACGACCGGAGTATCTCCTGTGGCACATAGGGAGGATTACTGAGCACCGCCTCAAAGAACGGTCGGTTACCAATACCGGCCAGCCAGTCGGAGGCGACGAAACGAATCCGGTCCGCCACCCCATGCCGGCGGGCATTGGCACAAGCGACTTCCAGGGCGGCCCGCGACCGATCAATGGCATAAACCATGGCCTCCGGCAGTTCAAGGGCGAGCACGATGGCGATAATCCCGCTGCCCGTGCCCAGATCGAGCAACGGCCCCCGGGCCGCCGGGGTTCCCTTAAGCCGCGCCAAAGCCCTTTCCACCAGCAGTTCGGTTTCCGGCCGGGGAATAAGCACATCCCGGTTTACCAGAAAAGAACGCGACCAGAACTCCCGTTCACCGAGTATATAGGCCAGAGGTTCCCGTTGCAAGCGGCGGGCGAGCAATCTGGCGAAAGAATCGCCGTCAGCCTGGGAAACGATCAAATCGGCGGCGAGCAGCAACTGCGTCCGGCCGAGCCGCAGGACATGGCCCAAAAGAAGCGCTGTCTCGATCTCCGGCTCAGAAACGTCCGCCGCCTGAAGACGCTGCACCGCATCTTTGTAGAGTTCTGCTACACGCACGTGAGAAGTACAAACGGAGAAGACCCGCGTGAAAGAGCGCAGCGCACGGGTTACTGGATTGTTTTCAGCGCCGCAGCCTGACTGTGGATAATAAGGGGGTTGATAATCTCGTCCAACCGCCCGAGCATGATGTCGTCCAGCCGGTAGATGGTCAGGTTGATCCGATGATCCGTCACCCGACCCTGGGGAAAGTTATAGGTTCTGATCCGCTCGCTCCGGTCGCCGGAACCGACCTGACTTTTGCGGTCTTCGGAAATCTTGTCGTGCCGGTCCTGTTCCATCATGTCGAGCAACCTGGCCCGCAGAACCTTCAGGGCCTTCGCCTTGTTCTTGTGCTGAGATTTCTCATCCTGACAGGTAACCACCAGTCCGGACGGCATGTGGGTTATGCGGATGGCCGACTCGGTTTTGTTGACGTGCTGGCCACCGGAACCGCTGGCCCGGAAGGTGTCGATCCGCAGGTCGCCGGAATCGATATTCAACTCAACTTCGTCGACCTCCGGCAGGACTGCCACGGTTACGGCCGAGGTATGGATTCGGCCCTGGGCCTCGGTTTCAGGCACCCGCTGCACCCGGTGCACCCCACTTTCATACTTCAGTTTGCTGTAAACCTCGTCGCCGCTGATCAAGGCGATGATCTCCTTGAAGCCGCCTATCCCAATGGCATTGCTGCTCATGACCTCGACTTTCCAGCCGCGACTTTCGGCAAACCTGCAGTACATGCGAAAGAGATCGCCCACAAAGAGCGCAGCCTCGTCACCGCCGGTCCCGGCCCTGATCTCCAGAAAAATATTCCGATCGTCGTTGGGGTCCTTGGGCACCAACTGCAGCCTAATGGCCTGTTCAAGATCTGCGGCGCGCCCGTTCAGGTCGTTGATCTCGCTGCGCACCAGTTCCAGCAGTTCCTCTTCCTCTTCCTCCCGCAACAGTTTCCGGCTTTCGTCAAGCTGGTCCTGCACCTTCTGAAACTGACAGTACAGACTGTATAACCGACTGATATGGGAATGCTCCCTGGCCACCTTCTGGTATTCGGCCTGATTGGCCATCAAGGCCGGCTCAGACAGCTTCCCTTCAAGTGCGGCTAATTTGTCGCCGAGATCGGCAAGTTTGTCAAACATCGCTGCGCCGGATCAGATGGCCACGAAAAAAACCGCCAATTGAACAGCATCTCGTGCCAGCCCCGTACTTACCTGTCAAGAGGGCAGAAGGGGAATTATTTCTGGATGTGCTTGGCATATTTCTTCATGAACTTCTCAACCCGGCCGGCAGAGTCGATCAACTTCTGCTTCCCGGTAAAGAAGGGGTGGCAGGCGGAACAGATTTCCACCTTGATTTCCTTATTCACGGAGCCGGTTTCCACCTGGTTCCCGCAGGCGCATTGCGCGGCAATTTTCTGATATTCAGGATGGATATCCTTTTTCATCGTTCTTATCCTCCAATGGGAATATTTTTCCTGGACGACCACGGCGGGCCGTCCGACCTTGTTGTCAACAATACAGTGCCGTGAATCCACGGCGGCAAACCATACACCTAACGCGGCAAAAACTCAAAGGCGATTATTATAAATGACAAATAATTTATTTCAAGAATTATGCAGATAGAGGGAGTTGGAGCACATGCGGTCTTCCCTGCCGCAAGACCAACCAGCAGAAATAGCGGGCCTGCTCAGCTGTGCATGGAATCAAAGAAATCCGCGTTGGTCTTGGTTCGTTTCATCTTGTCCAGCAAGAACTCCATGGCGTCGGCCGGATTGAGCGAGGAAAGCAGCTTTCTAAGAATCCATACCCTGTTCAGCTCTTCAGCGCTCATCAGCAGGTCTTCCTTACGGGTACCGGACCGGTTCATGTCAATTGCCGGATAAATTCGCCGGTCAGCCATTTTCCGATCTAGCACAAGCTCCATGTTGCCGGTTCCTTTAAACTCCTCAAAGATGACCTCATCCATTCGACTGCCGGTTTCGACGAGTGCGGTGGCGATGATGGTGAGGCTACCGCCCTCCTCGATATTCCGGGCCGCTCCGAAAAATCTTTTCGGCCGGTGCAGAGCGGTGGCCTCGACGCCGCCGGAGAGAATCCTGCCGCTGGACGGGGTCACGGTGTTATAGGCCCTGGCCAGCCGGGTGATGCTGTCCAGCAGGATCACCACATCCCGCTGGTGTTCGACCAGCCGCCTGGCCTTTTCGATAACCATTTCGGCGACCTGAATATGCCGCTGCGGCGGCTCGTCAAAGGTTGAGCTGACCACCTCCGCCTTAACGTTTCTGGCCATGTCTGTTACCTCTTCCGGCCGCTCGTCGATGAGCAGGACGATCAAGGTTATCTCCTTGTGGTTTTTGACAATGGCATTGGCGATCTTCTGCATGAGAACGGTCTTGCCCGTACGCGGCGGCGCCACGATCAGTCCCCGCTGGCCCTTGCCGATCGGCGCCAGCAAATTGATGATCCGCGTGGAATAGTTATCCGACTCATACTCCAGATTGATCCGTTCGGTGGGATGCAGCGGGGTCAGGTTGGAAAAAAGGGTCTTGTCCTTGGCAACCTCTGGGCTATCGAAATTGACGGTATTCACCTTCAAAAGCGCAAAATACCGCTCGCCATCTTTGGGCGAACGTACCACGCCTTCCACCGTATCGCCGGTTCGCAGATTAAGCCTTCTGATCTGCGAGGGAGAAACATAGATGTCATCCGGACCGGGCAGATAGTTGTAATCAGGGGCACGCAGGAATCCGAAACCGTCCGGCAGGATCTCCAACACGCCGCTGGCCCTGACCATGCCGTTCTTATCGGATTTGGCAGTCTTGGCCTTGGCCTGCAAAATAGCGAATATCAGTTCCTGCTTGCGCAGGGAACTGATGCCTTCGATGTTGAACTGCCTGGCCAGCTTAGTCAGTTCAGTAATCTTTTTCTCCTTCAGCTCTGCCAGATCCATTAAATACTGCTCCTTCTGGTAGAGAAACTCCTGCCCCTCAACAACCTGATTTTCCATAATTCCCTTAGCTCCTGTAGACAAACCGATAGACCAAACCCGCAACAGCATCGCCGGCCAAACGCAAACACCCTCTGTGCGGCGCTACGGTCTCGGCTGTAGCCGGAACCGAGTCTACACTGGCCCGGATAATTAGCGGCAACAATATGACAATAAACGATTTTTTATAGATATGACAAAAAGTGATCAGCTGGAATACATAATTTCAAAACTCCAGCCATTAAGAGCTTATCCATAAATAAAACTTTGCTTGCATCCGGCTTTTGGCCGAATTTTGCCGCTCCTCAATCGCAAAATCCGGCCAAAAGCCGGCGCAATCCCTGAAAAGCTTATTTATGGAAAGCTCTAAATCTTCACGACGGCAACCGCTCTGGCAGGTGTCACCATACTCTGAAGGAGACAACGGCAGATTTTACACACAATCGGCATCCCGCATCATTCGACGCCGCGCTCCACGCCTGCCACGCGCCTCGAATCTTATGTCGTCATGCTTCGTATCCAACTGGATTATCAAAATGACTTCAAGATGGCTGCAGGGGATATAAAATTGGTCAAGTCAGCTTCGATCTGCTCTTTCGGGTATATGCTGGCCTATTTGATAACAGGAGGGGATTTTGCTAAAATAGTTAACACTACTTATGCTTGTGGTTACTGTATTTTCCCCACTGATGCCTGTCAAGTCTTTTTTCCAGCATAACACCTCGCGGAAAATAGTCCGACGAAATGCAGTAGCTGCAGA
>MGTE01000067.1:26511-37055 GCA_001799275.1 Deltaproteobacteria bacterium RIFOXYD12_FULL_57_12 | reverse complement strand
AGAAATCCCGTTCCCATCCCGCCTCGAATAACAACGGCACCTCAACCAGAACCGTGCCGAGCGCTCCACTTGCAGGGAAGAAAGCCGTGGACCGGCCAGCCACCATCGATGCGACCCGTTGCCGCGCCAGAGGATGCAGCAGGCTGTTCACCTGGGCTCGCAAGCCGGGGTCGTTAAAAATCGCCTGCCGCAGAAGTGTTCTGTTGAGGGTTTGATCATCATGGAAGAAACGCGCCCCAAAGACATCGCCGAGAAGCTTCCAGCCCGGCGCCTCCGGCTCCACCAACTGCCGACAGATCTGGTCGGCATCGATATACTGCCAGCCTGTCTGGCGTGCCAAAAAGGCGGCGGCCAGACTTTTTCCGGAACCAATTCCCCCGGTCAAGCCGATCACGTCTACCCGTTCGTCATTGGCCCCTCGCGCAGGCATCACATCTCCACGACACCACGTTCACACATCATGAAAACACCAGACTCGGGTTGCCTAGCCGACCTTCTGCAACAGAGCAATTGCTTTCTGCATGTCAGGCCAGAGGGGAGCCTCAAAACGCATGGGCCGTCCGGTCATCGGATGAACAAAGCCAAGCGTCGAGGCGTGCAGGCATTGACGCACAATCTGTAGATCGGCATACAGGGGGTTCTTTCTACCGTAAACTGTATCACCAGCCACCGGATACCCGTTGTGGGCCATGTGAACCCTGATCTGGTGGGTTCGCCCGGTCGCCGGCCGGACCTCCAACAAGGTAAATGCCCGGGGCAAATCAAACACGACCTCCCAGAAGGTCACAGCCTCCCGGCCGCCCTGGGCAACCACTGCCATCTTCTTCCGGTTTGCAGGATGCCGGCCGATAGGCAGGTCTATCTGCCCTTGCCTGGCCGACGGTCGACCATCCACCAGGGCATGGTAAATCTTTTCAACCTGACGGGCTTTGAAAAGCCCCACCAACGCCCGGTGGACCTTATCATTTTTAGCGGCGACCATCACCCCTGAGGTGTCTTTATCCAGACGATGGACGATCCCGGGGCGCTCCTCGCCGTTAATCCCAGAGAGGTCGTCACAGTAATACAACAGGCCATGGACCAGGGTCCCGCTCTGATGACCGCAGGCCGGATGGACCACCAGGCCGGGCGGTTTCGATATGACGATAAGATCGGCGTCCTCGAAAAGAACCTGAAAGGATACCTCTTCCGGCGCGATATTGACCGGCACCGGCGGCGGCACCGTGACAGCGATTGCATCGCCGCTCTTAATCCGATAGGCGGCCTTCTGCGGCAGATTTCCGACAAGAACAAGTCCCGTCCGAATGAATTCACTGATCAGGGATCGAGACAGATCCGGCAACACAGCCGCGAGATACTGATCCAATCGCCGGCCTTCATCCCCAGGGCTCACGGCGAGTCCATGCACCACCCCCACCGACCGGCCAGTTTCATGTACCGTAGCCTTTGAATCTTGCAGATTTTCCAAAAATACGATTGGCTTTGTTAACAAGGATGGAACCGCGCCCTCTCCAGAATGCCGGACCCGAGAATCAACCCGGGCCCGGAACTCACGCGATCGCAACAAGAAAGACAGCGGCGCAGTCGGTTCAGCTGAAAATCATCTCAATCTGCTGCTCCACATGCATTTCATCCGTCTTGTTAGCGATGGACAACTCTTTGACAAGAAGACTGCGGGCCGTATCCATCATCTTCCGTTCACCATAGGACAGGTCCTTGTCTTCCTGCAGGAGGTAAAGATCACGGAGAACAGCGGCAACCTCATAAACCGAGCCCGTCTTGATCTTTTCCATGTATTCCCGGTAACGCCGATTCCAGGTCTGGGTGCCGATTACAACATCCTTCTCCTGCAGAATCATGTAGACTTTATCGACCTCTGTGGGGGTGATAATGCTGCGTAACCCCACATTGTTGCTGGTGGCCGTCGGGATCATGATCACCATGTTATTGTTAAGAATCTTCATCACATAGAAGGCCTGCTCGTGGTTACCGACCTTTCTATGTTCAATGGACTCGATGACCCCCACTCCATGGGCGGGATATACCGCCATATCTCCTACATCAAACAAGACCGTGCCTCCTTTGGTTGGCCGATGATCGCCCTCATAGCGACTGCGCACCTTACTGCATGAGCATCGACAATGATTACGGGTTGCTAGCCCTCCGAAATCTGGTCTCAAAAAATCAGACTCACCACTTAGCTTGGTGATCATAACACATTTTCTAAAAATATTAAAGGCTCCATTTGTCCACAGCACTTAAAGAGACGGCGAAGAACCCTGCCTGCCGATGGACTAACAGAGGCATCACCCTATCTGGCGCCGTTCATGAAATTCATGGCGGCGGCGATGCCGTCAGAAATAAAAAGGCGGAGTCCATCCTCGATCAATGGCATTTTTTCGGTAAGCGTCAACTGCTCCTCCGGCGAAAAACAAGACAGCACATAGCGTTCGGCCGGAACAACATGGTCGGGTCGGCCAATCCCGATTTTCAGACGGGAAAACTCATCGGTTCCTAGATTGTCAATGATCGAGCGGATACCATTGTGCCCGCCAGCACCGCCCTTGGCAGCGAGCTTGATTCGGCCGAAGGGAAGATCCAGGTCGTCATGAATCACCATGACCCGCGCGGCCGGCAACTTATAAAAACCAACAACTGCCGCCACTGCCTTGCCGCTCAGATTCATATAGGTTTCAGGCCGCAACAGAGAAATGGTTTCACCCCAAAGCGCGGCCTTCACAAAAGCGCCATGCCACCTCGACTGCTCGAGCGTCAGCCCATGTCGCCCTGCCAGATAGTCAAGCACGGCGAACCCGATATTGTGCCTGGTTTCAACATATTGCCTGCCAGGATTTCCTAGCCCAACCAGGAGAAACATGCCACCATCTCCTTATAGCACCTTAGAAATAATATTCTGCGCGTTTTTGGCAGAAAATTATTTCGTGAAGGTACTTATCCCGTTTATCGGGGCCATGATACAAAAAGAAAGCCGGAAAAAGGCAGCGCCCCTTTCCGGCTATTTGCTGTTTTCAAAATCAACCCCGCGGTGTTATCGGCCAAGAGCACCGATCTTCAAGCAGAGCCGGGCACCTTCGCGGCTCAATCGCCGCCGGCCCCCTCCTCGCCTTCAGCGCCCGTCCCCTGCGGAGAAACAACCATGACGCAAACCGCCTCCAGTTTCTCCAAAAGATCAATGCCGGCGGGGATATTGACTGTCTGACAGGTCAACTTCTCGCCGATGCCGAGGGAAGAGGTGTCCACTTCAATATAGTCCGGGATATTAAGAGGCTGCCCCTTGACCCGTACCGCACCCATGTGAACTTCCATAATCCCGCCCAGATCAATGCCCTTGGCCGTGCCCACATATTTCAGGGGCACCACGAAATTCCGCGCCTTTTCCAGGGCGATCTCCAAGAAATCCGCGTGAATCAAAGAATCATCGACCGGATCTTTCTGGATCTCCTTGACCATTACATGATGCGTCGTCTTGCTTTCTCCTGCCAGCACATCAAGACTCACCACGGTATTGCGGCCGTGGATGGACATCAGCGCCTTCCTGAAGATGACCGAATCCATGGACAATGCCACTGGTTCGGACTTCAGCCCGTACAGCACAGCCGGCGTCTGTCCCTGCCTTCTCAGAGTCCGCGCTGCACCCTTACCAAAATTATTTCGTACCGTGGCGCTCATTGCAACCTGTAACATTTCCCAACCCTCCTTAAAAAAGTTGAAAGCCGGCCGGCGACAGTACCACCCACCGCCACGGCATATTCAACAAACAGTCCCTCTATTTTTTAACAACGGCACCCACCTTCCGATGCCCTGCCCTTTGTTCCCGGGATCCTGCCCCTGTCCGATCGCGCTTCAAACAAAAAGAGAACTTACGGAATCTTCGCCGTGAATCCTGCCGATTGCTTCGCCCAGCAATTCAGAAACCGAGAGCACCTTAATTTTTTTACATTTTTTTGCCGCATCTTTCAGCGGAATGGTATTGGTCACGACCAACGACCTGATAACCGAACCTTCAATCCGTTCCACCGCCACCCCGGAAAGGACAGGGTGCGTGCAGCAGGCATGCACTTCCACGGCCCCGGCCTTTTCGAGCATGGCGGCCGCGCTGCTCAGGGTGCCGGCCGTATCGACCATATCATCAAGCAAAATCGCGATCTTGCCTGCGACATCACCAATAATTCGCATAGCGTGCGACTCGTTGGGCCGGTCACGCCGTTTGTCAACTATGGCCAGATCGGCGTTCAGACGCTTGGCAAAGGCCCGGGTTCTTTCAACGCCGCCGGCGTCGGGCGAAACCATTACCACATTCGAGAAGGTTTCACCAATATATTTTAGCAGCACAGGGGCGGCATACAGATGATCCACCGGGATATTGAAAAAACCCTGGATCTGCCCGGCATGGAGATCCATGCTCAATACCCGCCTTGCGCCCACAACGGTCAACATCTCGGCCACGACCTTGGCTGTGATCGGCACGCGTGGCGCCACCTTGCGATCCTGCCTAGCATAGCCGTAATAGGGCAACACCGCGGTAATCCGCCTAGCCGATGCCCGACGCAGGGCATCCACCATGATGACCAGTTCCATTAGATGATCATTGACCGGCGTGCAGGTAGGCTGGATCACGAAGATGTCCCTGCCCCGGACATTTTCGCCAATCTCGACAAAAATTTCGCCGTCACTGAACCTTTTCACTTCGGCCACGGAAAGGGGAATCTTCAGATGATCACAGATTTCCTGGGCCAGTTGCGGATGGGCGTTTCCAGTAAATACTTTCAAAATATTCGGCATAACTCCTTCCGGAAAAAGTTATATGTTGTCAAACGATTATCAGGTTGCACAGCGAGATTGCCTGTTCCGCGAAAAGAACTCCCGGTTGGCTGGGGCGGGAGGATTCGAACCTCCGAATCCGGGATCCAAAGACCCGTGTCTTACCGCTTGACGACGCCCCAGCTCATGGTTATCTCCGCGCCGTCGTCAGGAATACCTTTTCCCTGTATTTCCCGGCCAGCATATTGTAAGTTCGCTGGGCACGATCACCGGCGCCCTGTTTAATCCCGCAGAAAAGGCCGAAAACCGTCGGCCCGCTGCCGGACATCAAAACACCATCCGCCCCGCTGTGCAAAAGCTCCTGTTTTATCTCACCGAGTAACGGAAATCGCTGAATAGTGACTTCCTCAAGGTCGTTAGACAATTCGACAGGCAACAACGACTTTCGGACAGAGGGAATATTCCCGGTTGCTCTGCCCCGCGCTAAAATATATGGATTGCCCCCCCTTGTCAACGCAAAACTCTCATAGGCCCACTTAGTTGACACAGGAAAACCGGGATTTACCAATAGAACCAGGCAATCGTCCAGGGCCGGGGCCGGCGTCAGACAGTCGCCAATGCCGGTCGCCCAGGCTGCCGCGCTCTCCATGACAAAAAAAGGTACGTCCGCGCCGAGCGGCCCTGCCAGGGCATGCAACTCCGCCGCGGCCAGACCGGTGCCATACAACTCATTCAGCCCACGTAAAACTGCTGCCGCGTCACTGCTGCCGCCACCAAGACCAGCAGCGGTAGGGATTGTTTTTTTCAGGACAATGTCGACCCCGGCGGCAAGGCCGGTTTTTTCAAAGAATACCCTGGCGGCCCGAAAGGCTAGGTTCCCATCATCGGTCGGCAGGTCGGAGTCAGGGCACCGCAGTCGGATGCCCTGCCGGACGGCGGTCAGCAAAAGCTGGTCGGCGAGCGCCAACTTCTGCATCAGGCTCTCGATGTCATGATACCCGTCAGCCCGCCGGCCCTGCACGGCCAGAAAAAGATTTATTTTGGCCGGCGCCTCGATAGCGAGTTGCCGGCCAATCGGCAAAGCAGCAGGGTTCATGCCCTCAGACCTGACCCAGCAGAGCTGGATAAATCCCTTAACACCATGCCCCCTGTATATCCTGTGGACGTAAGGTGAAGATATGCCGCCGCTCAGTCCTTGCCCTTGACAAACCGGATCTTCAGCTCATACAGCACATTGCGCAGAAGTTCTCTCTCCTCTTCGCCGAGATTTCCACGGGTCTTCTCCTCAAGCATTGACAGGGTGTCGATGGTATGCTTGGCAAGCATCAGATCCTTGTTCTTTGCCCCCGAGGTCGGGTCGGCGATTTCGCCCAGGTGGAACAAGGCTGCGGTATTCAGGGACATGATGAGTGCCGCGAACGTAACCTCCGGCATCACACATCTTCCATCCCTTCGTACCTGACCTTCGGGACAGGCCCCACAGGCCTCTTCTTTCTTCTCCATAACCACCCCCCTCAAAGAGATATCCGGGCAACCGTCTAAGCGTGTGCACGGTTTCCAGGAAGTATCCCCGGCCCTCTACCCGGCACCTCACATGCCTGGCAGATCTAGAACCATTGCATCGTCGATATTGGGAAGTTCCCGGACAGTTGCCAGGAGTTCCCTGGAAATCAGGGTATCCGTGTTCAGCAGGATGATGTTGCGACCATGTGCCTCCTCCCGGCCGACCGTCATTCGGGAGATGTTGACGCCGGCCTTGCCCAGGGTAACGCCCAGCTGACCGATGACCCCGGGCACGTCCTTATTGTAGACAAAAAGCATGGCCCCCATTGGCAGGGCCTCAAGGCGGAAGGTGTTGAGCCGGACGAGACGGGGTTCACTCTTGCCGAACACCGTGCCGGCCAGGACATTTTCACCATCCGTGGTCTTGACCCGGATGGAAAGCAGACTGGTAAAGTCATCGGAATGACCGGTCTTTGATTCTACCACCCTGATCCCGCGCTCCCTGGCAATCAGCGGGGCATTCACATAATTGACCGCGTCCTGCAGAATAGGTGTAAACAATCCCTTGAGAAAAGCAACAGTTATCGGGCTGGTGGTCATTTCGGCCAGGTCGCCGATATACTCGAGGTTGACCTCTTCAACGCCGCCCTTGGCAATCTGCATATGAAGCGAGCCGAGCATCTCCGCCAGCTTGACATAAGGACCGACCCGGGAAAGGACCTCGCCGGAGACCGACGGGACATTCACCGCGTTGGAAACAACCCCGAAGCGCAGGTAGTCGGCCATCTGCTTGGCAATGGCCACGGCGACGTTCTCCTGGGCCTCGCTGGTGGATGCACCCAGATGCGGTGTGCAGATGAAATTGTCCAGGCTGAGCAGGGGACAGTTTTCCCGGGTGGTCGGTTCCACGGCGAAAACGTCCAGAGCGGCGCCGGCGATCTCGCCGTTCTTCAGGGCTTCGTACAGGGCCGCCTCGTCCACCACCCCGCCCCGGGCGCAATCGACGAGCATGGTCTCCTTCTTCATCATCTTGAATGCATCGGTCGAAAGAAGATGCCTGGTGTCCTTGGTCATGGGCACATGCACGGAGATGAAATCGGCACGGCGACAGACCTCATCGAGACTTAGCAGCTCAACTCCCATTTTCTCGACCAGATCCCTTGGCATGTGCGGGTCATAGGCGATCACCTTCATCCTCAGGCCCTGGGCCCGGTCGGCAACGATGCTGCCGATCCGGCCGATACCGACGATTCCCAGGGTCTTGCCGGTAAGTTCACGGCCCATGAATTTCTTTTTCTCCCACTTGCCCTCCTTCATTGAGGAGGTTGCCTGCGGAATATTCCTGGATAAAGCGGCCATCATGGCGATGGCATGCTCCGCGGCCGTGGTGGAGTTACCGTCCGGCGCATTCATAACCACAATGCCGTGCTTGCTGGCCGTGGGGATATCGACGTTGTCGAGACCGATGCCGGCCCGACCGACCACTTTCAAATTGATGGCCGCCTCGATGATCGCCGCTGTGACCTTGGTGGCGCTGCGGATCACCAGACCTTGGTAGTCCGGGATAATCTTTGCCAGTTCCTCCGGCGGCAGACCGGTCTTGATATCCACTTCCAGTCCGGCGTCCCTTAATATCTGCGCCCCGACCGGAGCCAAATTATCGCTGATCAGTACCTTCATTCCATCTCCTTTCTAGCTTCCACAGCTGTCAATCGTATTTTGTCAAAAATGAATTCGCTCTTGGCACGACAATCCCGGCCAGGGACCGTCACCACGGGAAAATACCCGAACCCGGGAAAAAACGTTATAAAAATAACGCGAATGGGAAAAATTATAAACCTTCGCCCAACAAGTCAAGGAAAAGCGCGGGCAGACAGCCTGCTGCCAGTTTCCTGAGCCGCTCCGGCACGCATCCCGACAAGCCCCGCACATCTCATGGAAATACCTATTTTTTCAGTCTTCCGGCCTCTTCCCTGTTGAATCTCCAGGGGAAAGGAGCTATATAACACGCTCCCGGTCCGGTATGCATGGGCGGGGACATTGAAGAACCAACGCCGGGAAGTCATCCAGAGGAGAGGTAAAGATGTCGGAAGTACGCGTAAGATTTCCACCAAGCCCAACGGGCTACCTGCATATCGGCGGAGCCCGCACCGCGATCTACAACTGGCTCTTTGCCAAAAAACACGGCGGCAAGATGATCTTGAGAATCGAGGATACCGATGCCGAACGTTCCACAACCGAATCCATCGACGGCATCATCAATGGCCTGACCTGGCTCGGCGTCACCTGGGATGAAGGCCCTTATTTTCAGTCCGACCACGCGGCTGAACACCGGGCCGCCGCCAACCGGCTCGTGGCGGAGGGCCACGCCTACAAATGTTTCTGCACCAAGGAAGAGCTGGATGCGAAACGGGAGGTGGCCATTGCCGCCAAGACAACCTACATGTACGACCGAACCTGCTGCCGGCTCACCTCGGACGAAATAACGGCACGGGAACAGGCCGGAACTCCCTATGTGATCCGCATCAAGATTCCGGACCGGCAAGGGGCGCTCAGCTTCACCGACCAGGTCTATGGACGCATCGACCGACCCTACCACGACATTGAAGATTTTGTCATTGTGCGCTCGAACGGCATGCCGCTCTACCTGCTTTCCAACGTGGTGGACGACATCCGCGACCGGATCACCCATGTCATCCGCGGCCAAGACGGTTTAGTCAACACCCCCAAGCAGATTCTGCTCTACGAGGCCTTGGGCGCCCAGGTGCCGGTCTTTGCCCATATGTCCCTCACCCTGGACCCAAAAAAGGCGAAAATCTCCAAGCGGTCGCACGGCGAGGTGGTGACGGTCCAGTTCTACCGGGAACATGGCTTTATCCCCTGGGCCCTGGTGAACTTCCTGGTCCTGCTTGGCTGGGCGCCGGGCGACGACCGGGAAATCCTCACGCCCGAGGAACTCATTGCGGCCTTTTCCCTGGAAGGGCTCAGCAAGGCCAATGCCGTGTTCAATTACAACAAGGACGACCTGAAATTCTTCACCGACCCCAAGGCGATCAATCTCAATGCCCACTATCTGCGGACCATGCCGGTCGAAGAACTCGCCGCCCTGGTCAAGCCAGAACTGCAAACGGCCGGACTCTGGACCGCAGCCTACGAAGACGACCGCCGCGCCTGGTTCCTGACGACCCTGGCCCTGATCCGGGACAGATTCCATACCCTGCTGGACTTCGCCGTTCTCGGCCGCGCCTATTTTGCCGACGACTATCCCGTAGACCCGACCGCAATCCAGAAAAACATTGCCAAACATGAAAAAATCGCGGAATGGCTGGGCCTGCTCGCCAGCCGCTTCGCCGACCTTGCCGAGTTCACCAAGGAGACAACGGAGCAGGCGACCCGAGAACTGGCCGCCGAACTGGAGATCAAACCAGGCCTGCTGATCAACGGTACCCGGACCGTGGTCACCGGCCAGGTGGCCGGACCCGGCCTCTTCGATATCCTGGTAACCATCGGCCGCGACCGGGTGGTCGACCGACTCAGACGGACAGCCGAGATCGTCGGCAGGTAATCAGGCAGTTGCCGGACAGGTCTTCCAGAAAATAGGAACCGTCAATAGCTGTTTGCAGAATGCGAGAGATTGCCATGCTCTTTCCCCCTCTCATCTCAGAGCTTGAATTGTCCGAGCAGTTCCCGTAGCTCGCTGGCCATCTGGGATAATTCTTCGGCGTGGGAGTTGGTTTCCCCAGCGCCCGAGGCGGACTTAAAGGAGGCCTCGTTGACCTCCTGGATCTTCCCCGCCACTTCCACTGCCCCCATGGAGGCCTGCTGAATGTTTCCGGCAATGGTTCTTGCCGCGCTTGAGGCATTGCCGATATTGGCCGAAATCTCACTGATTGTCTTCGCCTGGTCCTCGACAGCGCTCGCAATGGTTTGCGACAGCCGGCTCATTTCGGTAGCAACCCTGACGATCTTTTCAATAGCGGCCACGGCATTGTGGGTGTTGTTTTGCATTTTTTTATTCTGTTGGCTGATCTCCTGGGTGGCACGCGCTGTCTGTTTTGCCAACTCCTTGATCTCGTTTGCCACAACATTAAAACCCTTGCCGGCATGCCCTGCCGAGGCTGCCTCGATGGTGGCATTCAGGGCGAGCAGATTCGTCTGATCCGCAATATCGTTGATCGTGTCGAGAATCTTGGTTATTTCCTGCGTCGAACCATGAAGATGCTTCATGATTTCATTGGCTTGAGTGGACTGCCGGTCGG
>MGTE01000067.1:13930-26494 GCA_001799275.1 Deltaproteobacteria bacterium RIFOXYD12_FULL_57_12 | reverse complement strand
CGATTTGCGAGCTGTTTGCGGCACTACCCGCCACTTCGGCAAGCGATACGTTCATCTCTTCAACCGAAGAGGCCACAGTTGACACCAGGATGGACATCTCTTCCGCGGCAATGGCAACGTTTGTAATATTGGCGGAGAGGTGGTCGGTCCTCGTGGCCATGGTATTGAGCTGCGTACTCATCGCGTTTGCATTGGCAGCCATCGCCTGGGAAGTACTCGACATGGTGTGGGAGGAACTCGCCAGGGTTTCTGCCTTTGCCATGACATTCGTGATAATGGCCTGAATTTTTGTGACAAATATATTGAAGTGTCGGGCGAGATTGCCTATCTCGTTATCTGAGCCGATGGCGAGCCGTTTTGTCAGATCCCCTTCCCCTTCCGAGATATCCTTAAGCATGTCAGCAGTTTCGATGATCGGCGCCACGGTTTTTCTGCCAAGAATAAGGGCAATGACCACGCCCGCAGTAATCAATACGGCAACCGTCACCGCAAGCCACTTCACGAGCCTACCGAGATTGTCCAATATTTCTGACACGCTGCGTACTGCAATAGCGCTGAATCCGGAACCACCTTTTGAAAAACCGTACCCTGTGATCACCTCGGAGTCGTGCTCATCACGTTCGAAGACAAATCCTGTGTTCCCTGCAAGGGCTTGCCGAAGAGAAGACATCCCCCGGTTTCTCAGGTCTTCATTGAAGAAGGTTTGATCAGCGCGTTCGGATTTTGGGCGGTAGATGCATCCACCATTTCCATCAGTAACCACCACATCGTTTTCCTCCCCGGACTGATCGAGAATCTGGAAAAGATTTTCCAGGTTATACCGGGCAAAGGCAAAACCGACGAGGTTTTGGTTTCGGAAAAGAGGCACAGTGAAATCGACCAGAAAACTGGCGCTTGCTTTATCCCTGTATGGATTGGAGATGGTGGCATTATCAAGTTGCTTTTCCGCTATGTCCACCACGGACCCGATGCGGGAGTTTTCAGAGCTGGCCATGATTTTCCCCGCTTTATCAAGCAGGCTGATCTCCTGATAATAAATAAAATTCTTCCCAAAGGACGCGAGGAGGTAATTTGCCTGATCGTACATTTGATATTCAAATGATATGGTGATGTATTCCATTGACGCCAAGGTGTTGAGTTCATTTTTCCTTGACTCATAGATCTGATCAATTTTATAAAGCGTTTCATTGGCGACATTTTGCAGATTGTGCCCCTCTCTTTCCAGCATATCGGCCCGTATTGAAAAATAACCGATAAGTGAACTGCTGAGAACAGCAGCAATAATACTGGCGGAAATGCTCACAATGAAGGTGCGCTTCAGAGTCATGAACCCTCCAAATATTCGTTACAATCAGAAAAAAGGCTAACCCTACTTGACGACACTGCCAGCAGTCTGAATGAGATCCTTGGGAATTTCAACGCCGGCCTTGTTGGCCAGCTTCAGATTGACGACTACATCACCCATGGTGTTTTTTGCAACCGGGATATCGGCCGGCGAGGCGCCGTCAAGAATCTTGAGCGCGGCATTCGCAGACCATTGGCCCTGCTCCTCGGGTACCTTGAGAAAGCCGATCATGACATAGGGCATGGTTTCTTCCTTTAATGTCCCGGTAGGGATTTTGGTGTTGGCCTCGACAAATTCGGCCGCTGCCTTGTCGTTCCAATCCTTGATGCCGGCATAAGAATAAAATATCAGGGCATCCACCTGGCCCTGCAGGTCGGCATATCCTTTTTTCCAATCCTCGAAGTCTTTGCTGAAATGGGGCACGAGATCAATATTAAAGATTATCTTGGCGTAGAGTGCTTCCTTACGGGTTGTCTCCGTGTCGTCGGCAATGAACCCTATTTTCTGGCCTTTAGAAATGTTGCGGAGCAGATTGACGAGTCCCTTGAAATCAGACACCTCGAGCATGCCGGTGACATTCTTGGAGGGGAACCCGTACACCGATGCATCCCAGTTCACTCCACAGAAAACGAAAGGAAGCGCCCCCCCCTTGTAGAATGGCACAACGAGATATTTGGCGGCATTGTCATCGCAGGCGATGACTAGATCGGGCTTGAACTCATCAATAGCTGTTTTCGCCTTTTTGCCCGCCTCGACTTTGAAATCTTCGGCGCCGTTACGCTTCGTGTCCATCCTCACGATCTTCAGTTCGGCACCACTGGCATCGAGGACTGATTTGATACCCTTGGTGACGCCGTCGCTCCAGGCGTACCCTTCATGATAGGAATCGACAAAGAGAATCTTTTTACCCTGATAGCTCTTGGCGGATACCACGGCCACCAAAGCAAAAACCATAAGCAAACACAGTCCGGCACGGCTCCTATTTCTCATGTCATCCCCTCCCTCAAAAAGTTTGCCCATCTCGGGTTGTGCAGCCCGAGACGACTGTTCATGCACCCTGTGCGGTTCTTCCAGCAGGCGTTTTTAGCATCTTACAGGTCAACATGCTAAAAAAAAACAAAATTTTTGGGACCCGCCTTCACAACAACCCGTCTAGTTTCTTCACAACTTTCTGGAGTTCATGAAGTCATGCTTGCAACCGCTTCTCCCCTGAACTGGACAAGGGGAAATCACAGCCCATTTCTTTTAAGATTCCCTAAGCGTCGTGGCAGAAATAAACGGGGTTGGTTTGTCAGTTTAATTGACAGGATTATGTTTGCTCAAAATGCCGAGTTCGAGGTCGCCATTTCTTTTCTTGCCCCAACAATTCCTTGTCTGCGCCGACCTCCTTTCGCAGTTGTGTGAATCACAGCTGCTTAGAAATGGTGAAAAAAAAGATCATCCCCCTGGCCGGTCGCGGCCTGGCCTGGACCATGCCGCCGTGCTGTTTGGCGATCTCCTTGACAATGGCCAACCCCAGGCCGGTACCCTCGATGCCGCTGGAGGACTCCTGCCGGGTGAAGGCGCCGAAGATCCGCTCCATGTCCTTATCCTTCATGCCGACTCCGTCATCCCCCACCGAGAGAATGTGAGAATCGACGTCCTCCGCATACCCCAGTTCGATGGTGGTCAGGTCGACTCCGCCATATTTCAAGGCGTTATCCACCAGATTCCGCAGGGCGCGCAGCAGGGCCAGACGGTCGGCCCTGATTGCCGGCAGGTTGTCCGGCGCCTGCCAGTTGAGCCCGCGGCTCCGCAACTGCGGCCAGAATTCCTCGCGGATTGTCCGACAGATATCCTGCAGATCGATCGGCTCGACGTGCAGGGCCATCTCCTTGGCGCGGATATAGACGTTCACCTTGTCGACCAGGGCCGTAATCTGGTCAGCGCCCTTGAGGATCTGCTGACAGTACCTCCGGCCTTCCTCGCCCAGGTCGTCCTGATGCCGGTCACAGAGCCGCTTGGTCAGGCCCTGGAGGCAGACGGCCGGCGTCTTCAGATCGTGGGAAACCGAATAGGCGAGCCAGCGGGTCTCCGCCGAACTCCGCTGCAGAGTCGCCGCCGCCCGCTGCTGCTCGGTGATATCGAGCCCCAGGGAGATGGCGCCCACCAGCCGGCCGTTGCGGTCATAACGGATGGAATTATTCCACTCGCAGATGATAATTCTGCCATCCTTTGTCAAATTTTCATTGATGCTCTGATTCGGCAGGCTGTTCTCAAGCAGGGACTTAACTACGTCAGCGACCTGCGGCCTGGTTTCTGCCGGGATAAGGAACTCGAAAAAATTACGGCCGAGCACCTCATCGCGGTGCCAGCCGAACATCTCTTCGGCCTGTTTATTCCAGTCCGTAACCAGGCAATCCCCGTCCCAGAGCACAAAGGCCAGCGGGGCGTTGTTAAAAATACTCCGGTACTGACTCTCGCTATGCTTCAGATCCCGGGACAGTAGATCATAGGGCCGCATAAGTCCGGTCTCGATGATGGCCTTGTATATCAGGTAATAGGCGCCGATTTTCAGGAGATGGTCCAGCAGGTTGGTAACACCGAAGATGCTGATGGCATAGATATGCGCCAGTTCGGCAAGGATCGATAGCGTCAGGGAGCAGAAAAACAGCAGAAATACATCGCGCTCGAATCGGGCGCGCCAAAAAAACAAAAACACCGCGGCCGCCAGGAATATGGCGCAGACGCCATATTCATTCGCCAGCCAGAACCGGCCATGCGCCAGACTTCCCAGCCAACTTACCGGCAGAAAAGGCGGCGGCAGCAGACAGGAGATGAGGAGCAGAACAAACAGACTGTACCCGACAACAAGCAGGCCAAGCCGCGGCCGCCTGCCAAGCAAGACAGGGGCGAGCAGCCAACAGACGCCTTCAAGATAACGGGCGGCGAGCAGAAAACGGAACCACGGATTGTCGTTGTGAGCGGCCACCTCTCCCATGCCGGTAAACGACAGAGCATGCATGGTGACAAACAGTCCGACAAAAAGATAGGTAAACCCGAGGAACAACAAAAAATGGCTCCGCTGCACCCTCCTGGCATTCCAGGCCGTCATGTAGATGCCGACGACGATGATGACGCAAAAAATCTCGGCCAGGCCGTGGAACTGCAGATAGTTAATCCGGGCAACGGAATAGAGCACGACACTGAAAAAAGGCCAGAACAGCAAGTGCTTTGTCCATCCAGGAATCACCATGGCAACGACTCCGCGGTTAACTGAAGCTGGTGGGGACAGAGCCCCGGGCCTGACCGGCGACTCGCCTACCTGTTGCCGGTCAGAAAGGCCTGAGCCTCATCCACGTCGTGGCGGCTGCCGATAATGAGCGGCACCCGCTGATGCAGGGACTGGGGCTCGATATCCAGAATAGCGACGCCATCGTCGGTAATCGCCCGGCCGCCGGCCTGCTCGACGATGAAGGCAAGCGGCGAGGCCTCGTACAGCAGCCGAAGCTTGCCGCTCGCTTTCCCCGGACTCTTACGGTCGCGGGGGTAAAGAAAGATGCCGCCGGTAATCAAATTCCGATGGAAATCCGCGACCAGGGAGCCGATATACCGGGCGCTGTAAGGCCGGCCAGCCTCTTTGTCCTCCTGCTTCAAAAACTCGATATAGCGCCGCATATTGTCGGACCAGTAGGGGTAATTCCCTTCGTTCACGCTGAAATACTTGCTCTTCTCCGGAATCTCAATCTCCGGGTGGGAGAGATAGAATTCGCCGACGCTCGGGTCAAGGGTAAAACCGTGTACCCCCTCGCCGGTGGTGAAGACCAGCATGGTGCTGGAGCCATAGATGATGTAGCCGGCCGCCACCTGATCACGGCCCTTTTGCAGCAGGTCGTCGACCGTGCCCTGCCGGCCAACGTAAGAGGTGCGGACACCGGCCCCTGGGTCGGTGCGCCGCCGAAAAAAGCCGTCCTTGGCGTTGCGCCGGCGGTGGACTGAAAAAATCGTGCCGATGGAGACATTGACGTCAATATTGGAAGAGCCGTCCAGGGGGTCGAAGGCCAGCGTGTACTTGCCCTCATAGCCCTCCTTCACCGGCAGGACGTCATCCTCCTCTTCGGAGGTCATCACGCAGAGATACCCGCAGCGGGCCATGCGTCGCTTAATGGTATTGTTGGCGAATTCATCGAGCTTCTGCACCTCCTCGCCCTGGATATTGGTCTTGCCGGACATGCCCAGGATGTCGGCCAGACCGGCCATGTTCACCTCGGCGGAAATGGTCTTGGCCGCGACGATCAACTCGTTCAGCAGTCCGGTAAGTTCGCCCGTGGCCCCCGGATGCATGCGCTGCAGATCCATGATATGACGGCTCACGGTTATGCCAAGCGGTCTGTGCATTGCCTCACTCCTTGTTTCCCCATAAAAAAAATATACCGTTTTTCAATGACGGCGCCGGAACTCATGGGGTAATACTAAGGGGAATTTCAGACTGTTGTCAAATGAATTACAGGCAAGACGCCGCCAGATGCAACATAATGCCATTTCGTCTGAATTCGGCTCGCCGGAGAAACAAAAACCGAAAACCAGCGGCACAGGCAAAGCACGTTGTACAGACAACCATAATTTTCATTGAAATACGCAGCGGAACCCGGCAAAATCCTCGAACCAGCCACTCGACAACAAACACCCGAAGGAATTCATCATGGCACCTAAACAAGTCAAGGGCAGCTGCACCCTTTGCGGCAAGGAATGTACCCGCCAGGGCATGACGAAACACCTGGAAAAATGTCTGCACGATCGCACCGGCAAAACAAAGGCCGAGGCGGCGCCATGCTTCCACCTCCTGGTGACCGCAAGAAACTCATCCGCCTACTGGCTGCATCTCATGGTGGCGGCAAGCGCCTCGCTCAAAGCCCTGGACGGTTTTCTGCGCCAGACCTGGCTTGAATGCTGCGGCCACATGAGCGCCTTCCGGTCCAACCGGCGCGAAGTGGGGATGAGCCGCAAACTGGCCGCCACCCTCGAACCGGGCATGGTGCTGGATTATGAGTATGATTTCGGCGATACCACGGCCCTGCAGATTAAAGTACTGGGGCAATATGCCGCGCCGGTCGCGCCCAGGAAACCGGTGGAAATCCTGGCCCGCAACCAGAACCCGCACGTTCCCTGCGATGTCTGCGGCAAGGCAGCGGCGGTCTGGATCTGCCCCACCTGCCAATGGGAAGAGCAGGGTTGGCTGTGCCGCGCCTGTAAGGAAACGCATTCCTGCGGCGACGAAGAATACCTGCTGCCGGTGGTCAATTCGCCGCGGGCCGGGGTCTGCGGCTATACCGGCTGAGAAAGGCAACGGTTTGGGAAAAGACAACTTTGACAAACAGGCGCCCGCGACATCGACCTGGGAACAGGGAGAAATCACCAGACTGTTCGGCAATGAGCATCTGGCTGCCTTTGGCTTGGGCCTGGCGGCCCAGCTGATCACGCGCCGGAACCATCATCTCGGGTCCCTGATTGTCTCGGATCGGGGCATCTTTTATATCCAGATACTCTACCGAATGCTGCTCTTTAAAAGGGACCACGAGTTGGAACCGCTCTACGAGGATATCTACCAGGCCATCCGACCGGCCCAGGAAACGGTGGATGGAGAACAGGAATATACCAGCCAGCAATTTCGCGCCGACATGGCCCAACTGGCCGACTGGGATCTCATCCGCTTCCGGATCGAAAAGGAACGGCTGCGCGGTTACCGCGACAACCGGCGGCGCAAGTTCCGCTATAGCCTGACTGACGAGGCCGCAGCCCTACTGCAGTGGCTGGAGAATCGACTGCTCGACGACCTTGAAGAACGCGGCAGCGACGCCCGCGATCTCCTCCAGGATGTCTGCGGCACCTTGAATGAACTGCTGCGACTGCTTCATCATCTCAAGAAAGATGACGAGGAACAGCAGGACGCGGCCCGCCGCCTCCTGTTCCAACTGTTCAAGACTGACGACCTGACCCAGACCATTACCGCCAGCCTGGTGGAATTCAACGGCAGGCTGCTATATTTCCTGGTGCGCCGTTATGATCAGGTCGAGAGCAAACAGATCATCGGCGAACTGGACAACTATGTGCAGTCCTTTTTAAATCAAGTCTTCCGGCTGCGCCAGGAAATCGTACCGCTTATCGACCGATTGCAGCAGCCCCAAAACCAGGAGAAACTCGCCCTCTGCTTCCGGATCATGGAAACGGAACGGCTTCGGACTCCACATCTTTTGCAGGCGCGACGCACCACCACCCGCCAGGGTATCCCGGAAAGACTGCACCGTTTTTACCTGGAGACCGGCACCCTAGACCAGTTGCACCGACGGATCGGCGAATCGGTACTCAATGTCTGGCAGAAACTGCGCAGCCATCTCCGGGAACTGGAACGCAAGAACAACCGGCTGGAGGACCTGCGCGCCCGGATCGCCGAAATGAGCCGGCTCCCAGCAGAAACAGCGCCAAACCTCTTTCTCCAGCAACTGCTGGCCCCGGCCTTCATGTACGGCGATAACAACTACTGGGACGAGAATCTGAAGGCTGAGCCTCCCGAGCCCCGGCGCCGGCCGGCACGGGAAAGATCCTTCCCACGGGCTTACCTGCGGCACAAACAGACGGGCGACCGGCCGGTCCAGACTCCGGACGAGGCCCGACTCGCTGAACTTGATGCCTGGCTGGCGGCCAGGGTATTTCGTGATGATGACGGCCGGGCGCTGGTATCAAAAGGCCGCTACCAGGATGATGACGATTTCCACAAAGTCGTCGAATTAACGCGGGCCGGATATCTTAACAACGGTCGCCGTCTGGCCCGTCTGGCCTGCGCCCTTACCCCTGCTGGGGCGGAAGTGGCACTGGTCCTCGCCAATAAGCGACTCACCTTCCGGGAGATGCTGGTGGAGAAAAAAAACGCAAAAGGGAAAAAGGAGGAATAACCTGTGGCAATCGAGCTGGAAAGACTCCTTGACCGGAACGGCGACCGGGTGCGGGCCGTGCTGAACATCCTGCTGGAGTCTCCTTATTTTTACAGCTCCGACGACCAGGAGCTATTCTTCTTTCTCAAGCGGCACCGCCGCGAATTCACTGATTTCTTTTCTACCTTTTACGGCTGGACCCTGCTCATGGATGCCAAGTGCGCCCGGGTCTACAAGGAACACTGGCACAATACCGAGATCGGAGTTGCGGCCAGGACCATGTTTAATTTCACCAGACGGGACGACTGCCTGGCCTTTATGATGCTGCTCGAGTTTTTCGAGTTGCAACTCGAGGAGAACGGCATGACCGTGGAGGACAAGAACCTGCGCTTCCGCTTCGGTGACCTGCTCGGTCACGTCCAGCGGCGTTTCGTGGAATGCTTTCCGGACAAGTCCGACAGTTACCCAGAAGACGCGGTGCGGGCCAAAATATTGAAGCCGATCATGCCGGAGTTGGAGCGCTACCGGTTCGTCAAACGGATCAAGCCGCCCGATGATCTTACCGCTGCGGACGACGACCTGATTTACGAGGCTCTGCCAGCCCTCTACCACTATAACGGCACGGCTCTTGGCCGTCACCTCCCGGAACTTGCAATTACCGGGCAATCTTGAGCATCATGAGCAGCAATCTGACAACTCCTCCATACGTCATCACCCGCATCCGGCTGATCAATTTCCACAACTTCGTGGACGAGACCATCAGCCTGCCTGCGGGCGGCCACCTTTTTCTTCTGGGTGACAACGGATGCGGCAAAACCACCATCCTCGATGCGGTTCACTTCGTACTCACCGCCGGACTAGGCATGGAATGGAACGCTGCGGCCCGGGTGGCGGGTTCGAAACGGGAGGGCCGTCGGGTCCAGGGCATTGTCCTGCGCTACAACCTGGACACCGGCATCCTCAACAGGGAGGGCGGCATCAGCTATGCGGCCCTGGAAATCGCCGGCCGTCATGGGCAACCGCTTACAATCGGCGTCGGCCTGGCCGCCACAGCCATGGAAGAACAGATCCAGCAGTGGGGAGTGATCCGGGAATGTCCACTGGAAGAAATTTCCTTTCTGATCGAGGATGAGCAGGGCCGCCGGCCGGCAAGCCGGCTGGAATTCAAGGAACGGCCCGGGCCGAGTCGCGGTTATTACCGGGACGCCAAGGCCTACCGCACCGAGTTGGCCAGCCGACTCTTCGACAATCCGGAAACCTACCTGGAGGTCTGTCGTTTCCTGGCCATGGGCAAGGCCTATCGGGAAATCGCCTCCCATGCCGCCGACTACCACGAACTGTTCAAGAGTCTCCTGCCCGAGCCCAAGACCGAACTCTTCGAACGGATCATCGAGGCCCTACGCACCTTGGACGAATCCAAGTCCATCCTGGACGATCTTGAGCGTAAGCTTCTCTACCTGCGGGAATTACAGACCTTTGTCGACACTATCCGGGACGAGCGGGAGGCCGTGCTCCGCTATGAGTGGCTCCGGCACCAGATGACCGCCGAAATTATCGACCGGGAAATCAGCACACACCAGGAGGTAATCGGCAACTGGCAGGCCGAGGAAACGGAACTGGCCCGCCAACTCCGGGAGGAACAGCTGGCGGAAGCAATACTTCTCACCCGGCTCGATGACCTCAAAGGCCTTGATGCCAGCGGCCTGGTCCGCCAGGAAAAGGATTGCCGGGCCGAACTGGAACGGAAGGGCCAAAGCTTGAACCGGGTTCAGACCGAGCTGGAGGAACAACGCAAAAGTCAGCGGCTTGCCGAACAGGATCTTGGCCGGTTACGGGAATCCCTGCGCCAGGACCTGAAGAAAATGCACCGAGAGATGGGCCGCCGGGCCGGTCAGCTTCCCTTTTCCCTAAGCCCGCTGATGACAGCGGTTGACGAAGCCTTCCGGGCCGGAGAGTGCGAAGACCTGGTCTTTGACCTGGACTGCCGGTCCTGCCAGGAGGCGGCCGATACAGCCCGAGACGAATTGCTGCGGCAGCGAACCCTGCTCGAACAGACGATTACCGCCAATACCGAAGCACAGGACCGCCTGGGTGTCGCGTTGACAACTCTGCGCAAAAATGAAGAGGCTCTACCAAACCTGACCGGATTCCCGGAGGCCATGGCGGCCATGACCCACAGGCTTCTCAACCCACTGCCACTCTACCGAGGTCTTGAATGGAAACCCGGACTTAGTCGGCAGGAAAGGGGGCGGATCGAAGAGACAATCGGCGAGGAAATTATCGCCACCATCCTGCTTTCTGAAAAAAATTATACGCCGGCCCGTGAGGTGGCGACTGAGTTTCCCGGCATCCGGATCACCCATCCTGGCCGGGGACTCGCGGAACTGCCGGATTGGATGCGCCAGGCCTTTGATATCGCTGCCTCGCAGCCAGAGGCCTTGCGTTGCCTGGCCGCGGAAATGGCCGGCGATTACGGCCCCCTGGTCACCACTCTGAGCGGCCGGGACTTGCTTGCCCATCGCAGCCACGAACGAGGCCTTTTCAGCCGGCCGGCCCGGTTGATCGGCGTTGCCGGCCGACGCGAAACCTGGCAGGCCGAGATCCGGACCCGGGAAAAGGAACTGCACGAACTGGAAAAACAGGGACGCGACCTGGAAAAAGCGGCCAGAGCCATGGCGGAATCACTGGAACCGCTCGATTCCTTCCGGCTCTTTCTGCCGCTCCAGGCAACGGCCTTGCAGCAACTCGCCCGGCAGATCGTGCAGCTGCGGCAGCAGGCCAGCCATTGTCACGAGCTTGTTACCCGGCACGAAGAGCAACTGCGGGGCATGCGACAAGAGACCAGCGGCCTGAGTGACCGACTCCGGAATCTTGTGGCCCGGATCAGAGAAGAGGACCTTGCAGACCTTGATCGCCGGATCACCGCCCTGCAGAAAAAGATGGAAAAGCAGCGCGAGACAGTCGGACAGATTCTCAAGCGGCAGGCGGAAAAAAACGTTCTCATCCGGGAAGAGCAAAAAAAGATCACCCAGGCCCGACTCCGGCAAGAGAAAGTTCTCCAGGCCTGGGATAGCGCCGCCAGGCGGCTGGCCGTTTTTCTGCCGCCGGAGCAGGAGGTTGCCCATTACGTCCTCCGAAGCCGCAAGGGCTTCCAGTTCAAGACCGTGGAGGCGGTGGAAAAGGAGCAGGCCAACAGCGACCGGACCGTACAGGAAAACCGGGCCGTCCTCAAGGAACGGCTCAACAACCCGGAATTCGGGGCCGCCTTCCGCTTTTCTTACGAGGAGGAGGCCAACGAGATCTACGACTTCCGCTCCCGACGCCTGGCCGATCTGATCACGCAACAGGCCAGGGACATTACCGAACAGCAGGAGATCATCAACGAACGGACCAAGGAGCTGTTCAAAAAAATCATCATGACCGAACTGGTCAACTATCTGCGTAGCCATGTCAGCGACCTGGAACGCATGGTCGGTAATATCCGGCGGTTGCTGGCCGAGCGCAGCTTCGGCGGTCAACAGTACCGTTTCCGGATCACACCCCTGGATACTTTTCGTCGTCTGGTCGCAGTGATAAAAAAATTCAGCCCCTTTGACCCGGCCGGCGAGGAAGAAATCCGCCACTTCTTTGAAGACCACAAGGAGGCGATCATCAACACCGAGGTGGGCCGAGTACCGGATGAACTGGATTACCGCAACTGGTACCGCTACGAAATGGAGGTGGTCACCACGGGCGACACCGGGGTGGTCATGGACCGGCGCACCAAGAGTATGGGTTCGGGTGGCGAGCAGGCTGTGCCCAATTACCTGCTTATCCTGACCATTGCCCATTTTCTCTACCATGGCAAAAAGGCGAAACTGCACGCCATGCTGTTCGACGAGGCCTTCTACGGCATCGACGCCGGCCGCCGCGATCAGTTGCTCGGCTTTGCCACCGACCTCGGCCTGCAACTCATGGTCGCCTCGCCGGATCAGGACGGCGTCCGGCAGGAAATCGACTACTCCACCACCATCGTTGTCAAGAAAGACACCAACCTCGACGTCCACCTCTATCCCTTGCACTGGGAAAACCCGGATATTACCCGTCAGACTGGCCTGTTCGAGGCGCCTCGGCCGAAACGGCCGCTCGTGTTCGGGGAAGAGATATAAGAGGAACTCGGCGTGTCCACTACCATATTCACAGAACTCCTGCGACAACATCCCTCTCTTGGCCCGGTATGCGAAAAGATCTGCCGCCGCTGTTATCAGAAGGGCGGCCTGAACGGCACCATGAAACTGGGCCGGCAGCCGGATCGGATTCAGCTCGGAGCAC
>MGTE01000067.1:0-13895 GCA_001799275.1 Deltaproteobacteria bacterium RIFOXYD12_FULL_57_12 | reverse complement strand
TCGGCCACCGGCGAAGTCCACCTTTCCTTTACCCGGCTGTTTCAGGGTAAAAGCAGGGAGGAAAGAGATGCCTGGATAGATGGCCTCCATGAAGCCCTGGGCCTGGCCCGCCGCCACCGCCGGGTTGAGGAGGAGCAGAGCCAGCAGGCGGCGGAAACTCTGCTGGCGCGTTTGCGCCTGGCCTTTCCGGAACTTACCCCGATCCATGACCATCTCGCCGGCCAATTCGAGACCGTCTGCCGCCTGGCCATTACCGGGCTCGATCTCCTGCAGGAGGAGTATTTCCGAGCCGGGGTCATTGTCAATTTTCTACGTCGCAACCGGGAGCCGGTTACCTTTTCCGAACTGGGAGCCCAGTACTGCGGTGACTCCAAGGCCCTGCGCCGGACCGGGCTGACCGGGCTGGTGGCGGACTGGCTACGGATTATGGAAGAACAGGAGAACGATGCCTGGAACGACGGGGCCGAAACAGTCTGGACCCGCCACCACGTGGTCCAGGACCGACTGGCCGTGCAGGCAACCGTATTCGGGCCGCTGCTCTACAAAAAGAACGGCCGGCCCCACCACCTGATCCACGAACTCTGGCAGGCCGGTGAGCCGGCCACCCTGTCGTGGCAGAATATTGCCGGGATCGAACGCCTATGCCCAGCCAGGGCTACAGCGGCCGATTTTGAGTTGATAACCTGCGAGAACGAGGCGACCTTCAGCCGTCTGGTCCGCGACCGCCAACCAGGAGTACTCCTCTATACCTGCGGCTTCCCCAATGATGCAGTGCTATCTCTTTACCGGCTCCTGGCCCCGGAGTCCTTACGTTGCCGGCACTGGGGCGACAGCGATCTGGCCGGACTCCGAATCGCGGCCATGCTCCATGCCGTTCACCCCCTGCAATTGTGGCGAAGCGATCTGGCAACCCTCACCCGCCACCAAGACCGGCTGCTGCCACTTACATCGGAGCAGCAGAACCAAGTGGACCGTTTTCTGGCAAGACATCCGGACTTCCCCTTTGGCGCCGAGCTCCGTTTTACCCGAGAGCATGGCTGGCTGGAACAGGAAAGCTGGCAGAATGGTACTGAAAACGGATAACTCCTGAAAATGCTGTTCTCGCCGGTTGGTTGACGGGTCGAAATCCCTGAATATCGAGTACCAGCATACAGGAATCTTCTCTGGAACAAGCTCAAACTGCAACAAGAAAACCACCTATGGATATCCATGCCACCCTCAAAACCACCTTCGGCTTTGGCCGCTTTCTCCCCGGCCAGGAAGAGGTCATCAGCAGGATATTAGACGGCCGCTCGACTCTGGCGGTCTTCCCCACCGGCCAGGGCAAGAGCCTGTGCTATCAGTTAAGCGCCTTGCACCTCCCCGGCCTGACCCTGGTGGTCTCGCCCCTGATGGCCTTGATGAAGGACCAGGTCGACTTTCTCCTGACCCGCCGGATTGCCGCGGCCCGGCTCGATTCCTCCCTGAGCCGGGAGGAGTTTGCCGGGGTCAATGCGGATCTTGGCCACAACCGCGTAAAACTCCTGTATGTGGCGCCGGAACGGTTCGGCAACGAACGGTTCCTGGCCCTGCTCAAACGGCTGCCGATCTCCCTGCTGGTGATCGACGAGGCTCACTGCATCTCCGAATGGGGCCATAATTTCCGGCCCGACTATCTGAAACTGGCCACAGTCGGCCGCGACCTCAAGGTTCCGGTCACCCTGGCCCTCACCGCCACGGCCACACCCCAGGTAGCCGTGGATATCCGCGCCGCCTTTGCCATCCGGCCGGAGGATTTTATCCATACCGGTTTTTACCGGCCCAATCTGACCCTGCGCTTTTCCCCTTCCCCTGATCCGTTAGCCGTGCTTGTCGACCGCCTCTCGACCCGGCCGCCCGGCGCGGTCATTGTCTACGTCACCCTGCAGGCCACGGCCGAGCAGGTAGCCGCCGCCCTCACCGGGCAGGGCCATGAAGCCCGGGCCTATCATGCCGGCATGCCGGACGAGGAGCGGCAGGCGGTGCAGGAATGGTTCATGGCCTCGCCCCAGGCCGTGGTCGTGGCGACCATCGCCTTTGGCATGGGGATCGATAAGGCCGACATCCGTTATGTCTTTCATTATAACCTGCCGAAGAGCCTGGAAAATTATGCCCAGGAGATCGGCCGGGCCGGCCGCGACGGCAAGCAGGCGGTCTGCGAGATGCTCGGCGGCGCCCAGGACCTGCGCGTGCTGGAGAACTTCATCTACGGCGACACCCCGGAGCCGGCCGCGGTCAACAGCCTGCTCAACGCCATCCTGGGTGAGGCGGAGCGGTTCAGCCTCTCCGTTTACGAGACATCTCTGGGTTACGACATCCGACCCCTGGTAGTGAATACCCTGCTCACCTATCTGGAACTCGAAGGGATCATCGAATCCACCGGGCCGTTTTTCACCTCGTACAAGTTCATCCCGGCCCGGCCATCGGCGGAGATTCTGGCCCGCTTCGACCCGGAACGGGCCGCTTTTCTGCGCGGCCTTTTCTCCCTGGCCCGCAAGGCCAGGACCTGGTTCACCCTGGATGTGAACGAGGCCATGGAAAAACTCACCACCACCCGGGAACGGGTGGTGGCGGCCCTGAATTACCTGGAGGAGCAGGGCGATCTTGAACTGCAGGTGGCCGGCGCCCGGCGCGGTTTCAAGATCGTCAGCCGGCCCGGGCCCGAGGAGGCGGCTGCATTGGCGGCCCGGCTCCAGGAGCGGTTTCTGCTCCGGGAGAAAAACGACATAGAGCGGCTCAGCCAGGTGGTTTCCCTGATCCGCCATCCCGGCTGCAAGACCCGGCACCTGCTCGCCTATTTCGGCGAGGAACGGTCTGACAACTGCGGCCATTGCGAATATTGTCTGACCGGCGCCGCGGATGACCCGGCCTGGGCCGCAACGCTGCCCCCGGAAAGGGCGGCAGTCATTTCGGCAGAGATGCAAAAACGGCTGCGGGCCATACTGGCCGAGCAGCATGAGGCCCTGAACACCCCGCGCCGGCAGGCTCGATTTTTCTGCGGCATCCGCTCGCCTGCGGCGGGCCGAACCCGGCTGTACGGACATGCCGCCTTCGGCCTGCTCCAGCACCTCTCCTTTCCCGAGGTGCTGGCATGGCTGAAGCATCCCGAGCTTACCTCACCTCAAAGGTGAGCTGATCCTCGATCGTGCCGTCCCGACCGATGAGCGCCAGATGATGCGCGCCGCGACTGGGTTGCCATGCCGCCAGCGGCGCGCTACCGATCACGGCATTATCGACGGCCAGGCGAAATGACGGGTCGTCAGACGACGATTCGAACATGACCTTTTGCAGTTCAGCCGGGATATCGGGGTCAACGGCGATCACCGTGTCCGGCGCCGGATAGATGATCTTCGGCAGCGCCTTTCTGGTGACGAGGCGTGGTGCGGACTGTTCGGTCCCGGCGATAAACCATTCCTGTTTCCCGACGGCCAGCCCTTTCTTGTCGGCCAGGACCGGCCCTGCCGAGACCCCGGCTGGCTTCAGCGGCGACCGGCTCGGCGTGTCGCGATGGAGGAAATTCATCATCTCAAGCCAGACCGGTGCCGCGCCGCTCACACCCGAGACATTCCACATCGGGGCACCGGAGAAGTTACCCACCCAGACGCCAACGGTGTAGAGGCTGGAATAGCCCACACACCAGTTGTCCCGCATGTCCTTGCTCGTTCCCGTTTTCACCGCGGTCCAGAACCTCGTCGCCAGAGGGCTTTCAAGGCTGAACGTGGCGCTCCGCGCCTCCCGGTCCGAAAGGATGTTGGAAATGATGAAGGCGGCTTCGGCTGACAAGGCGCGGCTGGGCGGCCCGGACTCTTCAACGGGGGAGAGTCGCAACCGGCTCCAGACACCGCTGTTGGCAATGGCACGATAGCCATTCACCAAATCCCACAACGTGATGTCGGCGCTACCGAGCGCAAGCGAAGGGCCATAATGCTCCGCTTCCAGAAGCCCGCTGAATCCGAAGGCCTGGAGTTTTTGCACAAAGGCCTCGGGGCCAACAAGATTAAACGTCTTCACTGCCGGAATGTTGAGCGACGAGGCAAGCGCGGTTCTCGCCGTCACCATGCCACGAAAATCCAGGTCGTAATTCTCCGGCCGGTAAACGCCCCGCTCCGTGGGCATATCAAGAGGTGCGTCATCAATCAGCGACGCAGCGGTAATAATCTTCTTCTCGATGGCCAGGCCGTAGAGGAACGGTTTGAGCGTCGAACCCGCCTGCCTTCGTGCCTGAATGCCGTCGACATAAAAAGCCGACGAAATGTTGCCGGCATTGCCAACATACGCCAGGACGTCGCCAGTTTCGTTTTCAACAACGAGAGCCGCGCCATCCCCCACATTCTGGCTTGCGAGCCTGCTGATTGACTCACGGATGGCGTCACTGGCGAAACGTTGTATTCCCGCATCAAGTGTCGAGGCAGCGCTCGTCATGCCTCGGCGGAGAAGCCGTTGCGCCACATGGGGTGCAAGATCGACCCGTTTTCTGACCGAATAGGGCCGCGCCAGTTTCTCGTGTACGAGCTGCCTGATCAATTCGGCTGAAACTGTATTGCCAAGTGAGGCGGCAAGAAGTACTGCCCGGTCCCCCACCTTGTCGGGCGCACTATTGGGTGAGCGGATCAAGGCCGCAAGCACGGCCGCCTCTGCCTCGTCCAGGCCGCTCGGCTCCTTGTCGAACAGCCCGCGTGCCGCTGCCGCGATTCCCTGCAGCTCGCCCCGAAAGCTCACAAAATTCAGGTACGATTCCAGGATTTGTTCTTTAGTCCAACTCTTTTCCAGCTCCCGGGCTGCCTGCATCTGCGCCCATTTCTGCGCAATTGGCCGGCGGCTTTTTCGCGGCTGCTCGGTTTTGCCGAGCAGCGACGCCAACTGCATCGTGATCGTACTTGCCCCGCGCTTGTGGTTGGAAAAAAGGTTGCTAAACGTTGCGGAAAAAACCGCCAGCCAGTCAACGCCGTTATGCTCGTAAAACCGTTTATCCTCCGACCGCACCACCGCTTTCACCAGAGCCGGCGACATGGCGGCAAGCGCCACCCATTCCAGTTTCCTGAACTTCGCGTCCACCCGCAGTTCATGGATGACTTCGCCATGCCGATCCAGAAGCACGGCATCGGAACTCTGAAAAGAGGTTTTCACCTCCTCATACGATGGCGCCGCCAAGCACGGGCTGGCCAGCATGAGCAGAAAAACAAAAACAACAATGCGCAGCATAACGGCCTTATGGCGCGACATTGATTTTGGCATTCGGCACCTCGCCGAACATCTCGGGCGCGTAGAGCGCCTCGACGCGGGTCGCAGGCAGCTCGAAGGAGCCGCTCGTGTCCAGGCGCACGGTGTACTCCAGGGACCACTTGCCTTTTGCCACGTACTCGTAGTATGCCCGGTAGGCCGTATAGGTCCGCTCGGTGAACACCGGCCAGGCCCAGCCCGCGCCCTTTTCGTCCCTGGTGAGCAGGCGCGAATCGCCGCCCAGCCCGCTTCCCAGAATCGTAGCGCCGGCCGGGACCGGGTCGTTCACCACCACCCAGGTCATGTCGGATTGCGCTTCAAGATCAAACTTCACCCGGGCCACGTCGCCTCGCGACCATGTCCCTTTCTTCTTTTGCTCGACCGGCGTCACGCTCTTTTTGATAGTGTAGCCGCTGGCAAACGGCTTCTTCAGCGGAATCGCCGCAATGCTCTGAATGGTAGCCCACGGTCTGCCTGTGCCCGCATGCGTAATGAACAGGCTTGCCGGCTTGCCGGGCCAGCCGAGCATGATTGATCTCGGCGTTGCCTCCTGCCAGTCGACGCTATTGCTCTGCTCCGCAACCGTAACCTTGGAACTGCCAGTCACGGGAGTCGACTCGAACTTCTCCGAGAACTTCTCCATGGCCAGCACGCCCCAGGCATTGGCGATTGTCGTGTTCCAGGCGCCGTGCAGTTGCCGGCCTATGGCACCGCGCACAAGCCGCGGCATGTCTTCCTGCCAGAGGCCCAGCTCAAGGAAGGTGAGAATGGCACGCACGGAGTTCACGTCGCCGGATACCATGAGCCACCAGAGATAGTCGCTCTTTTCCGTGGAAAAACCCATGGTCGTTCCCTGAAAGTTGAGGCGCGAGCGGATGATCTGTGCCGCTTCCTGCAGCCGCTTCTGCCGGTCGGGGATTTCCGGCACGCGCATCAGCACGTTCAGCCAGTCAATGACCGCCGACGTGGGCCAGAGGTTCGGTTCAAGGGCGATCGAGCCCAGGAGCTGTGGTTTTACTTTGCCGCTCCGCGACAACGCCTCAATCGCCGCCATCTTCCTGATCGATACATCGGCCGTGGGCAGGGCGGACCACCGGTTCACCCGGCCCTCGATAAAGCCCCGCAACCCCGCTTCCATCTTGCTCTTCATGGAATCCGGGATGAGCCAGCCTGCCTCGTGGGAGATCTGCAGGATATAGGCGGTGAGTGCGTCGCTGCCCCAAACGCAGGTGGGGAAATATTTTACCAGGCCATCGCCGTCGAGATAGGGCGGAAATTCGGCCATGATGTTTTTCCAGAGCGCCTCGTCCTTGAGCGCGATTGCCCGCGAGACCTTCTGTTCCATGCAGGTATAGGGGTAATTTTTCATGAACCAGGTGACGCCGCCAAGACCGTTTACAAGCTTTTCCTGAAACGAGACATTGATCCCGCCCTTGCCGGGCAGCGCGTCCCGCGGTTTCTCGATGGCAACCGTGTGCTCCTTGTCCACCTGGGTGATCGTGGCCTGGAAGACACGGGGCTGGACCGCCTCAACGATCTTCTGTTTGATTTTGATGCGGTCGGCAGCAATGCCGTTTTGCTCCTGGGCGGATACCTCCCAGGCCAGGGATTCCACGTTCAGGGGAACAACAACATCCCAGAACAGTTCCCGCGCCTCGCCGGGGCCGAGGCTTTCGATCTTTTTCGCAAGCGGCGGCGAAATACCGGCCACCGAGGCGGTCACCTCAAGGGCCATTTTCCGGTCCGCTGCATTCCGGATTGTGAAACCTGCCCGGAATTTGTCGCCCTCCCGCACCACCGGCGGCAGGCCGGAAAGAAGCATCACATCCTGGGTGGTGCGGATGGTTGTTTCGCCGCTGCCGAACAGACCGAGGCCGCCGTTCGCCACTGCCGCGATCCTAAAACTCGTAAGTGAATCATTCAGCGGTATTGCAACCTTTGCCTCGCCAGCCTCGTCCAGGAAGACCCGGCCCTTCCAGAGCAGGAGGGTGTCGAAGAGCTCCCGCGTGGTCTGCGTCCCGCCGCCACCGCCGGCGGGCAAGGCTTTCAGTCCGTAATGCCGCTTGCCAACCACCTGCATCTGCGCCGTCGAGGTTTTAACCTCGTAGCCTCTCCGGCCCATCATGGCCTCCAGCAACTGCCAGCTCACGTTCGGCATGAGATAGAGCAGACCCTCGTCCACTACGGCAATCGAGACCTCGCTTCCTTTCGGCGGAACAGCACCAGAGGCGGTCCGTACCTTCACGGTAACCGCGGCCTTCTCACGAATTTTATAGACATCGCGCTCGGCGGCAACCGAGACTTTAAGTTCGTGCGCCTGCCAGCCGACGTTGATTTCGGCAATGCCGAGCTTGAACGCCGGCCGGCCGAGGTCCACAAGGGCGGTGGGCTTGACGTTGTCCAGCCGGCCGCGCACGCACAAGGCCGAGACAAAGATATTCGGCGCATAGTTCGATTGCACCGGCACTTCGATGACCGGCATCTTGCCGGACAATTTTTTGATAAACGTCTCGGCCACGCCCTCCCGTTCCACGGTCACCAGGGCCGTGGCCTCGCGGAACGGCATCCGCACCTGGAACTTGGCGATCTCGCCCGGCTCATAGCGCTTTTTATCCGGCAGCAGATCGATCCGGTCGTTGTCCGTTGCATCGAACCACCATTCGCCGCCAGCCGCCACCCAGGTATCCCGGTGAGCCACCGAGACGTTGCCGGCCTCGTCCGTGGTCCGGGCCTGGATAATGACGTTGCCGGAAACCGGCGCCTTGACCTCGCAGATTGCGATGCCCTTGTCGTTCGTCACCCCCTCGCAGGCCGGCCCCAGGCGCTTGGTCTCGGTCGCATGCTCATAGGCGTAGAACCCGCCGACCAGCCGTTTGCGGTGCGAATAGGTTGTGCGCTGCAAAAAATCAGCGGTAACTTTTTGATTCCGCACGGGCTTGCCGCTCACATCGACCACGGCAAGGGAGAATTTGAAGGCGTCTTTTGACACCAGCCACGAATCAGGCTTGATCCCCACCAGCACCTGCGATGGCCAGAGCGAAACCCGGCTGCTCGCGGTCTTCACCTCGCCATTCGGATCACGGAACTCCAGCTCCGCAACAAGATCCTTGGGCACGGCAAGCGCGGGCAGCTCCGCCACGACCGCCCGGAGCGCGCCCGTGCGATCGAGGGTTAAATCCTGACTCCTGGCCTTTTCCTTCTGTGCCGCGCTCACCTCTTCGGGCACGTCTTCCTCGCCCTCCTCATCCCAATCATCCTCGCCCTGCGCGCGGCGGGTGATCCCTTCCTTTACTTCGCCGTTCGCAAAACTGTACCCCTCGAAATCCGCAAAACCGATTGCGCGCGGCTGCATCTGCGTCCTGAGCGTGACCGGCATTTCACCGGCCCCGCCGCCGGCAAGATAGCCCACGTAGAGATCAAGGGCCACTGTCCGGGCATTCACCTGGGGCTCCTTGGGCGGCTGGACGATGCCCTTCATGAGCGGCACCCGGAATTCCTCAACCCGGAACGTGCCGGAAGACCAGCCCTCCGTCCGGAAGTATTCCTCGTCTCCGTCCTGGTAGCTACCGATCCCGGTCCGTTCCCTCTCCTTGCCTGGTTCTTTATCAAGCAGCACCACCTCGTAGTGGCCCAGCTTGGCGTCGGCCGGGATCTTCCACGTTGTTTCGGCAATGCCGTTGCCGTCCCAGGCAAGCGGCAATTCATAGCGCTGGGCGCTGCCCTGATGCCGGATCAGCACGCTCTTCGGCAGGGCGGGTGCCTGGGCAAAGCCCGCCAGGGTCTGCTTACGGATAATGTGCTTCATCGAGACGGTCTCGCCGGCGCGCAGCAGGGTGCGGTCGAAAATGGTATGCGCAACGACCGACCCGCGATGAAGCGGCTCCGGCAGGCTGAACCGCCACGGCTCAATGCCTTCATCCCAGGAGGTATGGGCAAAGGCCAGATCGTCGGCCGTCCGGGCAAAGACAAAAACCCCCCGCTCCATCCCGTCAAGCGCCGGCGTGTACTCATAGGCCAGGTAGGAATCCTGGCCATAGTCGCGCTTGCCGCGGCATTCGGGAAGTTTTTTCGGATCGAGGCGGCCGGCGTCAGGACGCGCCAGGCCGGCCGCATCCGTCTTGCCCTCCCAGAGCAGCTTTGCCTCGCAGTCGCGGATCGTGATCGCCGCGTTCGGTACCGGTTCGGCGTTGTCAAGCCGGGTAACCCAGGCCAGCGAAGATTCACGGCCCCATTTGATATGAACCGCCAGATTGGTGACCACCGCGGCCGCCGGCACGTACACCGGCCGGTTCGCCCCCAGAAGTGCTGCGCCGAGAATCGCGCTCTCAAGCTCGACGATGTACACCCCGGCCTTTTGAAGCGGAATCCCCACGACCTCGAAGGCCTTTGCCCCGTTAGGCTTCGGCAGCGTAAAGTCCTTGGCCAGCGTGCCGGAATCAGCGCCAGCAAAAACCGATCTGTCGCGCCGCGCCTCCGCCACGTTACGAAGCCAGCGGATGATCTCCTGTTCCGTGTCCAGTCGTTTCATCCTGCCGGTTACGGACTCGTCAATGGAGAGCGCCCCTTTCTTCGAGAGAAGTGCGGCGACCGCGTCGCCGGCCTTTCTTGCCGCCTCGGACATGCGATCAGCGGTTCGCTCGACAAGGCCCTTGGACGCGAGCATGCCGAGCAGCCGCGCCTTCACCTCTGGTTCGATGTTTCTGAGGGTCACCGGCAGAACCGGGTCGGACTTTTCGATGATGCCGAAACGGCTCGAAAACTTGGCAAGCGGCGGGTAGAAATCGGTTTTGACCGAAAGGGGAAAGCGGTCGCGGTTTGCGAGTTCCCGGCCCGCGTCGTCCTTCAAGTCGACCGGAACGGTGACGGTGAATGGCGCCTTCTCGGGAAAGGGACCGGCAAAGGTAATGCCCTGCACAAAGGTATCTTTTTCATCCCTGATCTTTTCCCGGCGCGCTGGCTGATAGACCGTATTGTCCGGCCCGGCAAGAGTGATCCGGCTTGCATCCGCCCAGGCGACCGGCGCGGAAAACTGAATACTCATCGGCAAGAAAGGAATGCAGTCCGCCTTCGGATTTTCGCGCTGGCAGGAAAAGGTGGCGGTAAAGGGTTGCCTCACCCGGTAGGGCAGCTTCTGATCCTGCGAGGTGGGGATGCCGTTTACTGTCTGTATCCCCTTGCCCCAGACAAGGTCCACCTTGGCGCCATTCGGAAAACGTTGTCGGCATTGGACCACGAGTTCATAAAGTTTATTCTCGTCCTCGCGCTGGGTTCGGCCACGCACTGCCCTGAGCACCTGCTCGCGATCCTCGCCCTTTACAATCGTGATCCCCACCTGTTCATTAATTCCCTCAATTGCGAAAAAGGCATGCTCAAGGACCGAATTTTCCGTTGGTTCCGCATCGAGTGCGAGGAGGAAAATCTGGTCCTCCGCAACCGTAGAGCCCTCATAAGGAAAGGCGTTAATAATTGCGGGGCCACCCGTGGAAAAAGAAAATTTCTGCTGGCCGCCGATCGCAGCTCCTGCCAGAGTTTTGAGGCCTGCCTTGAGCGAAAACTCGCAACTCACCCCGGCTGGCAGGTCTTGCTCGAAGTCATAGACCCAGTTCCTGCCGTCGGCCCAGCGTGGGCTGCCTTTTACAGGACAAGAGATATCAAAGGGCTCCACGAGCCGTGGATCGCCGAACGGCACCATCTGCTCCGAGAATCGCGCCGTGACCTGCCGCACGCCCTTGACCTCGTTCTGGGGAGAAAACAATTCGACAACCGGCCCGGAAGCAAACGCGGTGTCAAGCAGAGAAAAAAAGAGAACTAAGAGAATACCGAACGATCGTCGATTCATGACGTGCCCCTTGGCAAAAGGAAGGTTACCAGCTTGCAAACTTGCCCAGCCTCCGATGGTATTGTTATATCGATCAGGAACATTCCTGACAAGTTTTTTCAAGGATGCAAAGGCAGCCAATCACAAGGTGAACGCCATGAATACCCTTTGCGGAAAGCGGACCTCTACGCCCAAGTTCCAGGAATTGCCCGCCTGCTATTTATCTGATATCCGGTTATTTGTTGCTTGACCTCCCTGCTCCCCTCTTCTATTATCGATACACATCCGGAAAAAACCGGGGATAAAACTCCAAGCAAACCGCCCCATCCAGCGGTTTAGTTCAACAGGAGTTCTGGCGGAAGGGTCCTGCTGAAATTTTCACTCGCAACAACGACAAAAATGAAGAATGACCCGGATATGCTAGAAGAATATGATTTCACTGGTGGGGTGCGAGGCAAGTATGCAAAGCGGTATGCTGAAGGTACGAATGTCGTGGTCATCGACCCAGACGTAGTTGAATATTTCCCAGATCATGACGCAGTTAATAATGCCCTTCGCAGTTTAACGGCAATCATCAAAGAACAAAGAAAAGCCGAACGAATAAGGTTAGACTTTGAGAGCGCAGCGAACCAAAGTCTGAACCGTTTGTTGGACAAGCCCGACCAACGGTGATGAATCTGAGCTGATAGCGTGTTTACAGGGTAGTGAAGATGGATTTTAAAAAACTGGCATGGATGTTGCTAATATGAAAATATCTTTTTTGCCAACATTTCAAAAGGTTAGAGAGATTACGTAGAAGGTGAAATAAAGATGTTCGGAGATAATTCTGCATTTTTTTAAAAAAAATAATTCTGGATACAAATCAAGAGGTATTGGAAACATCCAATAAGTACAAGCTACCTGTATATTAAAGAAAATGCAACAAGGGCGTATCCATCGGTTGGGGTAGCCTAGAAAATTGGCCTCATTTGTGGCCGATTTCTCACCAGAGCAAGATCGTTTCTGACAAAAAATAGCAATAAAGGCCGGCCAATGGTTTACCTCCAACCGATGGGAGGGGACTCCGTTTGTCTGCCGCATAGCGGCTTCGTCCAACAATCGCGTCAGGCAGACCACAAGAAACGGACGGCGCTTCCAGGCTAGGTTTGTGTGGCTCCATTTTCCAATTTCAACAATCGGCAAAATCGCCGAACAAATCGCCAGACGCTGCAGGTTCGAGCGGCCGCCCCTGATATTGAATGGCGAAAAATTGTCGGGCTGCGCAATGTCCTGGCCCATGAATATTTCGGCGTTACCCTGCCGATGATTTGGGGCCTTGTGCAAAACAAAGTGGTGCCCCTGGAAATAACCTGCCGAATACTGCTTGCTGAAGCTTCGTAGGATAAGGGGATTAAGTAAGGTGTCCCCGGAATTCGGCCGGAATTCGGCTTGAGGGGGATTAAGTAAGGTGTTTGAATGCATAAGTAGAGAAAATGGGAGCCTCCTGGTGGCGTACAGCTCTTAATAAATGAGCGAGCGGGGTCGAATGGTTCGCCCCGAGTCAGACCCACAAGGAGGCTCCCATGGAAACTATTTACTACATTGGCCTGGACGTCCACAAAAAAACTATCGCGTACTGCATAAAGATGATTACCGGTAAGCTTGCCAATCAAGGGGTAATCAGTGCTGACCGGAAAACCTTGCGACAATGGGTGGCTGACTTGCCCGGCCCTTGGATGGGGGCCATGGAGGCGACGATATTCACCGGCTGGATTTATGATTTTCTGAAACCCCATGCCGTGGAACTGAAGGTCGCCCATCCGGAGATGCTCAAGGCAATCACGGCAGCCAAGAAGAAAAACGACCGGGCCGATGCGGAGAAGCTGGCAGACCTTTTGCGGGTCAATCTGCTGCCAGAATGCGTGATGATGTCCGAGGATCTGCGGGAGTTAAGAAGAATCCTGCGCTACCGGAACATGGTGGTCCGCACGGCGATTACCATGAAGAACAAAATGTCCGGGTTGCTGATGGAGGTCGGAGCCACCTACGACAAACGCCGCCTGCATGGCAAGCGTTACTTCAAGAATCTCCTGGAACGGGTGGAGGACGTGCCGGAGTCGGTCAAGGAGTTGCTCTCCTTGAGTCGCGGTGGCCTTGATCTCTTTGAAGGCGTACAGAAAAAGCTGATCAAGACCCTGCGCGGGAATGCATTGATCCGGGAGCGGGTTGAACGGCTGATGAGCATAGCCGGAGTTGGCGAGGTTTTGGCCCTGACCTGGGTTCTGGAGATCGGTGAAGTGGAACGGTTCAGCAACACCCGGCAGGCGGTCAGCTATTGCGGTTTGTGCAGCGCCCAGCGGGAATCAGCCGGCAAGGAGCGGCGCGGGCCGCTCTCGAAAAAGCGCAACAAGCATTTGCAGACTATGTTGATCGAAGCGGCGAATCTGGCGCCACGCTGGAATCCGCATCTGGCTGCGGTGCATGAAAAGGAGATGCTGCGAGGCAACAAAAATCAGGCAACCATCGCGGTGGCCCGTAAGCTGGTGGAATACCTGCTGGCCGTAGATCGACGCGGGACGCCGTTTACCGCCGAAGCGCCAAGACTGGTCGCGTAGCACGGCAGAAAACAAAATAACCCTTTTGCTCCAACGATCTTCCCGCCGGGCCTTGCCTTTCTTGGGGACTGCGTGAGCGTTTATAGCGTTTATCGCTGCACGCCATTTATGGTGTTTCGAGGCCGGCGGGTTGGCCCAAACTCAATCTTCCGTGAAGGGGAAATCCCCCGGAGACGGCAAATGGATGTCTGGTCGCCGGATCTGCCGGCGGACCACAGAGGAAGATCAAAAAGTTCGGACGGCAT
>MGTE01000066.1:34285-36766 GCA_001799275.1 Deltaproteobacteria bacterium RIFOXYD12_FULL_57_12 | reverse complement strand
ACAGCCTCGGCATCTTTCCATGGTTCGGACCAGGCGACCCGATTCTCTGGTGGTCGCCCTCCCCGCGGCTGATCATCGAGCCAGCCGCGTTCACCATCCCCAAACGGCTGGCCCGGTTGCTCCGGCAACAGGCCTTCCTAGTCACCATGGACCAGGCCTTCGCCCAGGTGATCACGGCCTGCGCGGCCATCCAGCGGCGGCAGGGGCCGGACACCTGGATCACCCCGGAAATGGTTGAGGCTTACAGCCGGCTGCACAGCCTGGGCTATGCCCATTCGGTGGAGTGCTGGAGGGAGGGAGAACTGGTCGGCGGGCTTTACGGCGTGGTGCTGGGCAGAATATTCTTCGGCGAGTCCATGTTCAGCCGCACGACCAACAGTTCCAAGGTCGCCCTGGCAACCCTGGTCAACCAGCTGCACAGATGGGAGTTCGAACTGCTTGACTGCCAGATCAAGAGCGATCATCTTCTGCAGTTCAGGGCCAGAGAAATGTCCCGGCAAGAGTTCCAGAAACGGCTGGCCACCAACGCCCGGCATCCAACCCATCGGGGCAAATGGGATTTATCCGTGGCATAACCGCCACCGGCAGTGCAGACTAATTACTGCTCTAAAACGAATTCGTAAGGCATGCCGGACTTGGCGATGTGCTGGAGAATACTGCGCAGGTCGTAAAGGGTGGCCACCTCGAAATTGATCTCCCAGGCTGGCGCCTTGGTGTCGATCCGGGAGAGCGCGATGATTTCGGAGAGTTTCATCTTGACCGGGGCCACGGCCAGCAGCATCAGGAGCCGATTTCTGGCCGCCTCCGGCACATAAAGGGTCTGGGGCTTGGTGACGTCGGTTTCCTTGAGCTGCCAATGCGTCTCCACCACGTCTTCCCGCTGCACCTTCAGATTGCGGAATCGCGCGCAATCGTCCTGGTGAATCGACAGGCCCCGCTCGCTCAGCAGGCCGACAAGCCCGTTGTCGGTGGGCACCGGTTTGCAGCAGGCGGAAAATTTGATGCAGACCGGATCCAACGAGGTGAGATAGATCCGGTTCAGCGGACTGACCGGCGGGTGTTGTATTCCCTGGCCTTCGCAAAGATCGACGATGAGTTTCAGGGCGAACTCGCGGAGACGCACCCGGCCTTCCCCAACGTTCAGGAACAACTGCTCAAGGGACTCCAGGCCGAAATGTTCCAGCACCTCGTGGACATTCTCGTGTTGGAGAAGATCAGCGGCAAGTCCGTGCCGCTTCAGCTCCTGGGCCATGATCGAACGTCCTATTTCTCCGGCCAGCGCCTGCTGCCGGATACGAAAACCCTTGGCGAGCGCCGACCGCGCCCGCGGCGTCTGGCAGAGTTCCAGGAGATACGGACCAAACAGCACCGGCAGATCATGCCGGACAATCCTGACCCGATCGCCGTCCTTGAGCACATAATCGGGCGCAACCCGCTTCTGGCCGACCACGGCGGCAACGCAGCGGTTGCCGACATCGGTATGCACCCGGAAGGCAAAATCAAGCACCGTGCTCTGCCTGGGCAGACAGATGCGGTCACCCTTCGGGGTATAGGTATAGATCTCCTTCTTGCCGGTGGTGGCGATCATCTCCTTGGGCGAAAGTCCCTCGTCGGCGCCGAGGATATTGAACATCTCCCTGAGCTCGTTCTCGAAAATTCCCGCGACCATCGTCTGTGCCGACCAGCCCCGGATAAAGCCTTTCTGCGCGGTGCGGGCCATTTCCGGGGTTCTGATCTTAAAAAGATAATTGTGTCCCTTAATATTGGCCCGGGCATGCAACCCCTGGTAGCCGGTGGGTTTGGGATTGGCGATGAAGTCGCGGATCGAGCGCGGAATGGGCGGATAGTTCCGGTTGAGGATGCCCAAGGCCTGGTAGCAGGCAGAGGGGTTGTTCACCAGCAGGATGAATTCGAGCGGGTGATCGATCTCCCGGTGCAGGAGTTTGTTGACCGGATCAAAATAACCCCAGAGCCCCTTGGGACGGATGGTAAGTTCGCAGTCGACCCAGGCCTGCTGCATCTCGGCCCGCAGGCGCTCGGCCACCTCAAGGACCGCGGGGCTGTCGGCCAGCTGGCGGATCTGCGCCTGCACCCGATGACTCTGCCGGGGGAATTTATACTGCAGGGCTAGGTCATAGAGTTCCCGCTTCATGTCGAAAAAGCCCATGATCGTTGCCATGGGCGCATAGATATCGAGAGTCTCCTCGGCGATCTTCTGGCGGCGGTCCCGGGGCATGGCCTGCAGGGTGCGCAGATTGTGAAGCCGGTCGGCCAGCTTCACCAGCATGATCTCAAGACGGGCCGCAGCCCCGGAAAAAATCTTGCGGTGCACCTGCTTATAAAATGTCTGGCGGTCGCCGGAAAACTGAATAATCTTGGTGCAGCCGTCAACGATGGCCTCGACATTTTTCCCGAACCGCTCGCCAATGACCTCGGTGGTTACCTCCGGCACATCCTCGACCGTGTCGTGCAGCAGGGCGG
>MGTE01000066.1:7523-34235 GCA_001799275.1 Deltaproteobacteria bacterium RIFOXYD12_FULL_57_12 | reverse complement strand
ACGGCAGGGATGCAGGATATAGGGTTCGCCGGAACGCCGTTTCTGACCGGCATGGGCCGCCCAGGCGAAATCGAGCGCCTCCCAGAAGACCCGAGCCGCGCCTTCCGGCCCGCCCAGATACGTTTCCATCAGCCGCCGATATTCGGCAGGATCGAATTCTTCAATATTTTGCATGAATACGGCTCGGCATAGTGATGATAAGTCGGCAGGTACAGGCGACAGGACAACATGGTCCTGCTTCGCCCCGGATCGCCAGCCCGCGGCGCCGGTGCAACGCGGTTTGGCCAATATCGTGTATCTTTACAGTAAAATCGGTTATGGTACGGCTGACTCGGCTAACAACAGGCCTAACCCCGGCGGCAGAAAAATGGTAATCGTTCAGCAGCACCCCATCTGCTTTGGCATCGGCCTGCTCACGTAGCACCAGTACAGTTCGCAGGCCTCTTTCGCGCATCTGGGGCACTGCTGAACGATTACAATGCCGATAGATGTGGACCCGTTTAGCTCACCCGGTGCACGGTTACAAAAAATGTATCGCGAAAAGTAATGGGAAAACGTCTTCAACGGAAAAGAATATACCAAGACACTCGCCCGGAAGGCCACCCAAAACATTGTCGCCGACCGGCGCATCGTCCCGGCCAGCGGCGCAACAGACACTGAACTTACTCGAACCTCTGTTTATATTCAATAGAATCGGGATGATCCACGCAGATTACAACGGAGCGAAAATGAGACACAGAACAAGACACGACAAAAAGCTCGCAAGCCGGCCGGCCGGCGGCATCCGCCGACGAAGAGGCCAGCGGCCCCCTGCCGCGGGCTCGAATCACCACCTACCGCAAGCCCCGGTGAATCCTCTGGAGGAGGAACTCCTCACCCTTTTCCGCCGGGAGCAGGGCGAACTCTCCCTGGCTGATATTATGGAGAGCCTGCATCTTGGCCATCACGAACGGAAAGAGCTACTGATCCTGCTGGCCGACCTCGGCCGCCGACAGCTTGTCACCTCCTCCGGCAAAAGACTCTACCAGTTAGCGGCCGGCCAGGATCTGGTTGAAGGCACCGTTGAGATGCATCCCCGTGGCTTCGGATTCGCCATTATCCAGACCGCCGGCCAGGGACAAGCGCCGCGCCCCAAGACCGGCGACCGGCAGGATCCCTTTATCGCGCCGGAGAATCTGGCAACGGCCCACCATGGCGATCGGGTCCTCTTACAGCTGTTCAAAAGGGGCCGCGGCCGACAAGAGGCCAGGGTGGTCAGGGTTCTGGAGCGGGCCGCCAGCCGGGTGGTTGGCATCTACATGGCCGGCCGGGCTCAGGGTCTAGTGACCCCGGAGGATGATCGGCTGCTCTTTAACGTCCTGGTGCGCAAGGAACATTCCTGCGGAGCCCGGGACGGTTTTGCCGTGGTGGTTGAAATCGGCGCCTTCAAACCCGGACAGCGCAACCCGGAAGGCCGAATTGTCGAAGTACTGGGCGATCCCGCCAGCATCGACGTGGAGACCGAGATGGTCATCCGCAAGCGCGGCCTTCCCCATCAGTTCAGCGCCGAAACCGTGGAGCAGGTGGCGGCACTCACCGAGGACCTTACCCTGACCCCGGACCGGGCCGATCTGCGCGATGTCCTCCACATCACCATTGACGGCGAGACGGCCCGGGACTTTGACGACGCCGTGGCCGTTGACAAGACGACCCGCGGCTTTCGGCTGTATGTCTCCATTGCCGATGTGAGCCACTACGTCCAGCCGGACACCCCTTTAGACCGCGACGCCTATCAGCGGGGCACCAGCGTCTATTTCCCCACCCGGGTCGTGCCCATGCTGCCCGAGCGTTTATCCAACGACCTGTGCAGCCTGGTGCCCGACCAGGACCGGCTGACCTTTACGGCAATTCTTGAATTCGACCGCACGGGCAAACGGTTGTCGTCAAAATTCACCAGGAGCATCATCCGCAGCCGCTACCGGATGACTTATACAAAGGTCAAAAAAATAGTCGTTGACCAAGACAAGGAACTGCGCAAGGAATACCGGCTGCTGCTCACCCCGCTCAAAAGGATGGCGGAACTGGCCGCGGCCCTGGAGCAGCGCCGTCAGGCCCGCGGCAGCATCGGCTTTGAGATCCCGGAGCCTGAAATCGCCATCGGGCCAGATGATCAGATAAGCGCGGTCAACAGATCGGCGCGCAACCTGGCCCATAAAATGATCGAGGAGTTCATGCTGGCGGCCAACGAGGCAGTGGCCGAGGCCCTGTCCGAAAACCACCGGCCGACCCTCTACCGCATCCACGAAACGCCCGATCAGGCCAAGGTGCTGGAATTCACCCATTTCGCCCGCTCACTCGGCCTGGGGATTTCCACCGATACCGGCAGCCCGCAGTGGTTCGGCAAGATCCTGAAGCTGGTGGCGGGCTCCCCCAAGGAGTACATCATCAACAACCTGCTGCTCCGCACCATGCAGCGGGCCAGATACTCACCGGACAATGTCGGCCACTTCGGCCTGGCCGCCACCTATTACACCCATTTCACCTCCCCAATCCGCCGCTATCCCGACCTGATGGTCCATCGCGCCCTGGCCGGCCTTGCAGCCGCCAAGGCGCCGCGCTCCAAAGCAAAGAAAACCGAGGCATTGCCCGCTTCGCCCACCGCCGACCTGACCGCGGCCGGCGATTTTCTCTCGACCCGAGAACGGGTAGCGGTGGAAGCGGATCGTGAAATGACCGAACGCCTGCAGGCCCGGTTCATGGCCGACAAGATCGGGGAATCCTTCGAGGCCGTTGTCTCCGGGGTATCGGCCTTCGGGCTCTATGTTGAATTGCTGGAATGGTTTATCAGCGGCGCCGTGTCCATGACCAAACTTAAAGGCGATTATTTCCAGTTCGATACCAAAAACCACCGGCTGGTCGGCGCCAATACCGGCAAGATCTACCAGATCGGCGACCTGGTCCGGGTGCGCTTGGCCAGTGTCGAGCCGCGGCAGCGACGTATCAATTTCGCCATTGACGAGCTCAGGCCAGCTATTGCCGATACCTGAGGAAATCCTGGAAAGCCGTAGCCAAACAGCGAATATCGAATATCGAACAAGAAACCGCAGAATGATGAAGTTGTCAAACTTCGACATTCGACATTCCTTGACGTCCAGGGATGGGCTAATGCTGCGGGAGCCAGGGACGGCGGGAGCGGCGTTCGATATTCTGCGGTTAAAAAAAACAAAACTCGCTCAAGTCAACAGCATTGCGGCTCATGCCATTCCATTATCCTCCTCTAGACGCCAAGCCAAAAAAAATGCCCGCCCCATCTGTCCTGCCAGCACCGGAAACGCTCCTGGCCAATGTCGCCATCGTTCTGAAAGAACCAAAATATCCCGAGAATATCGGGGCTGCGGCCCGGATCGCCATGAACATGGGGATCCCGAACATTGTTCTGGTCAGAGCAGAGGAACCGGACCGGGAAAAGATGCTGAAACTGGCCACGCATAATGGCGAAGAGATGATCGACCGGATGACGCGCTATCCAAGCCTGGTCGAGGCCCTGGCGCCCTTCTCCCATGTGGTTGGCACCTCGGCCCGCCAGGGCCGCAAACGCCGCCTCGAAAACACGCCGCGGGACATCGTGCCCTCCCTGGTACCGCTGTTGAAAAACAACAAGGTCGCCTTGCTCTTTGGCCCGGAGGATCGGGGCCTGACCAATGACGATCTCAAGTTCTGCCAGCAGACCGTCACCATCCCAACCGCTGATTTCTCATCCCTGAATCTGGCCCAGGCCGTGACGGTACTCTGCTACGAACTCTTCACCGGCATCCTGCAGAGCAACCTGCCAAAAGCCCGCCCCGCGCCAAAACTGGCCGACTCCCACGAGTTGGAAGGCATGTACGCCCATGTGGAAGAGTTGCTTGTCCGGATTGGCTTTCTCAAGACGGCCGACACCACCTACTGGATGCGCAATATCCGGCAATTTCTCGGCCGGGTCGGACTCCGCAGCAAGGAGGCCCGCATCATCCGCGGCTTCTGCCGACAGTTTCTATGGCATGAGAAGCAGGATCGTTGATCTGATTCGCCGACATTTTTTTTCGGCCGTGCATCTTTGGGGCTTGCGCGCCTATATCCAAGCCAGTATATTTGAACCATGAAGCTACTGCGATTCCTTGGAGACTCGCTCACATGCTTGCGGGAGTTTCCCGAGGACGCCAAGCACGATGCGGGCTACCAACTGGATAAGGTACAACGCGGCGAGCAGCCGGACGATTTCAAGCCGATGCCTTCCATCGGCAAGGGCGTCGAGGAAATCCGGGTGCGGGACGACTCTGGTACGTTCCGAGTGATCTACACGGCCAGACTGGCCAATGCGGTTTATGTGCTGCACGCTTTCCAGAAAAAAACGCAGGCCACGGCCAAGCGCGATATCGAGCTTGCAAAGAAAAGATTCATCGAACTGGCGAGAGGTGCCCAATGACCAAGACCGAGACTTTCAGCAGCGTGTGGGACGCGATTGCCGACACGCCCGAACAGGCAGCCAACCTTCAGGCGCGGGCCGAACTGATGCGGCAGATCGCCGCCATCATCAAGGCCAACGACTGGAAGCAAACCGACGCGGCAACCCATTGCGGCGTCACGCAACCGCGCATCAACGACCTGTTGCGCGGACGCGTGTCGCGGTTCTCCCTGGATGCCCTGGTGAACATCGCCACGGCCCTGGGCCGTCGCGTGCATGTGAGGCTGGAAGCGGCGTAACGCCACCCGGCATGCGGGACCGTCTATTCCGATGGCAATCAATAACACCAGAGAACAAAAGCCAACGGCAGACTTGTCCCCCTTGCCATCCGACAGTGTCGATGATTTTCAACGTCTGAATACAAGAAACTTATAATCCGAGGCACGCCCCCTATTGCCCTATTAAAATCAAGTGGTTAAATCATAATTTGCAATATTTTTTTACTTCAATTTGTCAACTTTTGTCCACGCTTTTTCAGCGAAACGGCAGATAGAAGCCTTGCGGAAGTCAACAACCAGAGAAAATCCCCACGGGAAGAGAGGACAGTATAAATGGCTAAGATTACTGGTGTTGGAGCGGCCATAGCTGGGTCAGCAAAAATCGGACCACCCGGTCCTCCCCATTCATATTTCGGTGCGGCTCGGGCGCTTATACCCGGGGCAAAGGTTCTCGCTACTGCTTCCCCTTGCCCATCGCATGCGCTATGCCTAGTTGTCGGTTTTGCCCTTGAGGGTTTACTAAAAGCCTACCTTTCGAGAAATGGGCCAGATAAAACCCTCAAAAACAGTAAAATCCAACACGACCTGGTTGGTCTATGGGAAAAAGCCTTCTGCCAAGGACTCCCCATTTCAAAAATACCGCCCAGTTGGGTCTCGGGGCTAAACGAATTACATAGCGGCCCCAACTATCATCTGCGTTACCCAGACAAAGTCCACGGCATTGTCATGCCGCCAACCGAACCAATGACAACCGATCTGGCGGCTCTTCTTGAGGTCGTCCGGAAACAGCTTAATTTGTAGTAACGCCAAAGGGCCACCACCAAGAGGGAGGGAAAGGAAATGAGCGAAAAACGTTCTATTGAAGATATTCTCTCGTTGGTTGAGCAGAACTTTGAGTTCTTACACGTTGGCAAGTTCTTGTCTTATTGCATAAAACAACACGACCTTTCTCTGGAAGCCAAAGACCTTGACTTGCAGCTAGGGGGGGTGGATATACCCTTTGTGGCGATATTACAAGAGAAGTCATGCGCCATGCCTTTGCAAACCAGGAGAAACAAACCTTCTTTGTGTTGGGCTATTTCGTTGAATGGAATGCGGTCCGAGGCATTGCCATGGCAATGGCTGAGGGAATAAAACATAGCCCTGCTTTTGTAACATTTCTTAATAAAATACTGGGGGGGTATAAATACAAGAATTTCGAATATATTGTTAATTTTATACGGAATGTCCTATCGCATAATATTAGCAATAAAATTAGACTGATAGAAAATGACTACAAGCGCACTGCGGAAAGCTTTATCAAACGTGTTGATCCATTAGGCGTTGCCAAATTTGAGGTTATATACAGTAGAGATTGGCCCGAAAAAAACTATCTCTCTAAAAATGATTACGGTTTTGCTATTGAAATAGACTTTAGCAAACTAAAAGAAGGGGATGAGTTTCTTGGTATAGTTACTGAGTGGCAGCTATTTATGATTATGGAGTTGTGCCGTAACCTGGTTTGGCTTTATCGCAAAAAATGAAAATGGCAAATAGTCATGACCACCGGCAGAGCCGGTGGCTTGATTAACGCCCTAAAAGGGCTCCCATACTAATTGCCCCTTAAGGGGCTTTGCTGAGTCAGAAAAAAGGCTGTTTCCTTAACCCAAAAGGAGCTATTTCTTAAATACTACAGCATAGCTTTTGCTATTCTCCCCAGCATAGCTGGGGGCTTAGCATTGTAGTTAACCAATTTCTGTTCCCCATCTCCAGGGTCGTGAAGCAATGGAAGGGCATCATAACAGGCTTGCTTTCAGATCGGCCAGGGTAATCATCAGGGTCATTGGATCAAGAGGGGAGCGGCCGAAGCCAACCGCTTCATAAAATGTCCTGGCTTCGGCGGAGATAGCATGTACGATCAGGCCACGGATACCGATAGCATCGGCAGCCTGGATAACCCGATACCCTGCGTCACGGACCAAAGCCCGTCCCAATCCCCTGCCCTGAAAATCCTTGCCCACTGCCAGTCGTCCGAGCACGACAACCGGGATGGGGTCGGGCATGTTGCGGCGAAACCGGCCCGGCGCTTCAGTTACAGCAACAACACTCGACGCCAAAGCGTAATAGGCTACGACGCGCTGCCCCTCGCAGGCAACGAAGGTCCGAGACGCCCCAGTGGCCTGGTTCTTCAATGCGCGTCGCTTGAGCCAGGTGTCCAGACTTTCCACCCCGGACGTGAACGTCTCGATGTCGTGATGATCAGCCAGCGGCTCCGGCGGCGAAAGCGTCATGCCTTTTCCCAGGGCGCCGGGGTCTGCATCGTTTTGATCAAACGTGCATTAGGTCGGGGCGCCATGTCGAGCTGTGCGAGAAATTTCGCATAGGCTTCCGGATTGGCCATAATAATGGCCTGATCAAGCAGTGCTTCTTCCGCCGCCAGTCGCACGGCGTCCAGGATAAAATCGGTGCGATTCTTCCCCCGCATTCTGGCGGCATGGTCGATAAGGCTCCGCTCCTCGGGCTTGATCCGAATATTCAGCGTCTCGCGCTTACTTGCAGCTTCACGCAATGTGGGCATAAAAGACCTCCTCTGTTTTGCCTGATTATAACAAACCGCGCTGACAATGTCATTCCGTTTCCCGCGGCTCACAGGGAAAAGGACGAGGCAATGGGCAGATGGGAGTGCCCATTTATTGCGTAATACCTCAGGGCAGCAGTGCCACCCTGGAAACCGCCATGGCCACCAGGCAGGCCACAATGGGGGTCAGAACCGCGCTGATGCCAATACGCCTTAATAGTTCCATTTTCAAGGTGCGAGCTCCCTTGAACAGGCCGACCCCGGCAATGCCGCCAATCACGCAATAGGTTGTGGAGACGGGCATGCCCAACGCGGTAAAAAAAAGCACGCAGCCGCCAGCGCCGAACTGGGCGGCAAAGCCGGAATACGGATCAAGCGCGGTGATGCCATGGCCGATGGTCTCGATTACCCGCCGGCTCAAGAACCAGGCCCCAAGCGACAGCAAAACCGCGCCGGCAGGCAAGGCCTGGGACTCGGAAAGCATGCCGGCATAGATGACCGGCCCCAGGATGGTGGCCAACTCGTTGGCGCCGGTGGTATATGCCACCACTAGGCCGCTCATCAGCAACAGCCCTGATAATAGCTTGCCGATCTGGAAGACGGGCAGTCTCGAAATGGTCTTCTCCATCAGCCAGTATATAGCCAGGGAGGCCAAAAGCGCGCTGAGCGGCGAAATAAACCAGGAGACCACGATCTTGGCGAGTGAGTCGTAGTTGAGGTCCGCGCCGAACGCCAGGCCAGAGCCGCTGAGGCTGCCGATGATTACCTGGTGGGTTGAGATCGGCAGGCGCCGCCAGTTGGCTGCCAGGATAAAAACCGCGGATGTGAGCAAGGCGACTGTCAGTATCCGGTGGTCAAGGGCCAGGAGGTCCTTGCCCACGGTGCTCATGACCCTGCGTCCCTGGATCAGGATGCCCAGGGTGGCAAACAGCGAGAAAAGCGCCATGGCCCGCCGGAAGGAGATGATCCCGCAGCCGATGCAGATACCCAGGGAATTTGAGGTATCGTTCGAGCCGATACTCAAGGTGATCAGGACTGCGGCTATAAGCGGTATGCCCAGGGCGTCCGACAAGATCATCGCAGGCTGAGGTTCATGATTTGCAGATAATCGCTCGCATCTTCAATAAAATCGCTGATGCTGGTAAGATGCGCGATAAAATCGGCAAGGAGTTTCCCCTCCCAGAAGTCTCGCACCTCTGTCTCCCGCAATTTTCTGACCAGATCGTCCTTGATGTCATCGATTTGTTTTTCATAGATCCGGATGGCGAGATTTTTCTCCCGGAGATTCTCCCCCTTGCACAGGGCCGCAAGCGTAATGGCGAGCATCTCGGCCATGTGCTGGTTCAGATGCGCCACCTGCACAACGTAGTCCACACAGCCGAAATCGGCGACGCGGCCGGCGGGCAGATCCTGAAGCTCCAGGGCCACGTCTTCGGTCAGATCGAGGGCCTTGTCAACGGTCTCCACAAAGTTGCAGATGCTCGGCCGCAGCAGGGGCAGAAAGGCGCCATCATAGATGGCCGTAAAAATTTCCCTGCGAATCACATCCCCTTCACGTTCCAGATCCGTAATGCCGGCGAGCAGCTGCCGCTTATCCTGGTCCAAGGCGGCGCAAAAGGCCTCGCAGGCAGCGCAGAGCAAGGCAACATGCTGGCCGATCATGGCAAGCACGGCCTGCTCGGCCTTGCCAAGGGAAAAAAGGTGCTTAAGATCCATGGCCCTGCCTCGCCCTTTCGATCAATGCTCCGCCCACCACATCCATAATCGAAATCACCCCACACGGTTTTTGTTCGTTGCAGACAAAAACCCTGGAGACGTTGGACTGCTGCATCAGGCCCAGAACCAGGTCAAGGGTTGCGTCCGGCTGCACGCATATAAGGGGCTTGGAGGTAATCTCGGCGACAGTGATTTTCTGGGGATCGCCGCCCGTGCCGATCACCCTGAAGGCAATGTCGCGTACGGTAATTACACCCATACCTCCCGCTTCTTCCTTCGACCTCACGAGCAGGGAGCGGATCCGCTTGTCCACCATTTTCTCGATGGCATCGTAAACGCTTGCCTCAGCATCAATGTATTCGATCTTCTTGGTCATGATATCCCTGATGTCCATAACTATGCCCCCTCGCGTTGAAAACAGCCGGGCTCTTCGCGGGCCGAGCCCGATACAACTCTCCATGTACGTTCGAAAAAACGTGCCTTTGAATATGGAATGGACCGCATCTTTTTGTCAAACATTATTTTGCAGGGTCAATGTAATGGTCTTGGCGTGGCAGGAAACGAGAAGGTGGATTGTGGAAGCTGGATCTCCGGGGTTTTATGCCATAATTTCATTGCCAATCAGGTCCAAACAGAAAAGGCCAAACGCAACCGCGCCGGCCTTTTCTGTTAACCGACAGCCGACGGCCATCTATTTGAGATGACAGTCAATGCACTTGGTCGGGCCCTTCTTGCCGCCGACTCCGGCCGTATGGCATTCCTTGCAGCGGGCATGAAAAATATCCTTGCGCTGCCGGAGGGTCTCCTTGGCGAACCCTTCATTATGGCAGGAAACACAGAGGATACTCCGGGCCTTCGGCAATGCAGCAATGGCCTCGGCGCTCAGCGGCTGATATGCCGCATCGTGATGGCACTGCCCGCAACTCACGCCGGCCACGGCCATATGTTTCTGATGGTCGAACCGGGCCGGTTTTTTTCCATCGATGGTAATCTCCTTGGCTGGTGCCTGCGGGCCGCCCACTTCACCGGCCATGACCGCCACGCTTAAGCCGATGACAAATACCGCGGAAAGGGCTACAATTCCTGTGCGCATAACAAAACCTCCATTTTCCAATTTTGCATGAAAACCATGACCCATACAGACCATGATCCTGTTCGGCTATACCCTAGCGCCAGTCCGCCGCCTTTTCCAGCGGACATCGGCCGACATGATCGCGGATGTCCCCTGATGTCCACCGGACATCAATCTCTTTTTGAATTATTCAGGCATGTTGGATATTGACGGCGACGAGAGGACGCACCAGACTACAGGACGAAATTTCGAGCAAATCGAGTGGGGAATGCATAAAAGGACTTTGGAACCGGACGCAATTTTGTTAGGTTGCACCTGAGGGATACCGTTTGTACCAGAAACCAACATCCGGACATTGTTATTCGATATGAGTGATCCTTTCGTCGGCGCCATCCCCATGGTGAAAATCAATGGCGACAAGATAAGACGCCTCCGTGAGACCAAGGGGCTGACCCAACTCTATCTGGCCACCGCCGTCGGCGTGACCATCGAGACCATCTCCCGCTGGGAAAACCGCCGCTACCCAACGATAAAACGGGACAACGCGCTCAAACTGGCCGAAGCGCTCGAGGTGGTGCTCGATGATATACTTGAACAGCCGCATGACGAGCAGAAACCGGAACCAGCCGCTGCCGGAGAGGCCACGCCCGAGAAAGCCGCACCGCTCCCACCACCGCCGCCGCCCGACAACAAACGCCGGAACCTGCGACGCTGGCTTGTCGCCTTGCTGCTGGTCGGACTTGCCGCGCTTGCCGTCTGGTGGTGGTATCCAAAACCCGAACCGACCGGCATCACGGCCACGCGTCTGCTGCCGCCCCATACCCCTGCCGGCCAGGCCTTTCCAGTGATCATCCACGTCCGATCGGAGCTTGAAGATTCCTCGTCCATTCTGCTCAAGGAAACCCTGCCGCCGGACTGCATCATGCTGCAGAGCGCGCCGCCCGCCACCTGGCTTGACAAGGACAAAGGGGCGGTCAAGTGGATCGGCCGTACCCATGAGTACGAAGCCACCTTTGTCTACCTGGCCTCCGCCTCCCGGTCCGTCGCCCAGAATACCGGCCTTGATTTTTCCGGAAATGTCACCCGAGGGAATTCAGAAAATGCCAGCACCGACACCGCTGGCGATTCCTTGATAAAAATATCCGGGTTTCATTGGGCGGACGTGGATAGGGACAACAAAATCAGCGATGAAGAAATCCTGGATGCCTACAGTCGGTTCAGCGCCTTGGATGAACTGCATTTCAACTGGAACCAGCTTGATGAAATCTGGTCCAGTTCAGGCTACCGCTGGGACGAGACATCCAGAAAATTCATCGTCGTGCCATGAGCCTTCCAGTCTTCGGGAAACAACCTCGATGCCGACTGGTGACCTGGCACTTGAAATTGGGCTGGACAGCCCCGGCCGGATCGTTCAGGCCGCCACCATCACATGCTGGGCCAACAACTCAACATGACCGATAACTCGAGGAATATCGGTAAAATAGAGCCCTCCGAATACATTGGTGCAGTCAGGGCAGCCCCGTAGCCAGAGGATATGATGACGGTATGCATTCCGGGCCAGTTTGCGATTAACCCAGCGACTGCCGCCGCACTCGAAACAGTAAAGAAGGGTCCATTCGTCCTGCAGTAAAGCCTGCGCGCACTCAAAACAGACCGGCACCACGAGTTCCCGCGCCGACACCTCTCGCACCCTGTCTTCCTGGTAGCCGAACGGCAGGACAATATAGTCGGACGCCAGGTACTCTTCAGGTTTGGTCCCGGGTCCATGATTGAGTTCACAGTGTGATTCGTCAAGTTCCGCCAGTAGTCGAAGTCTGTCAAGTTCGTCCATGATCTTTCCTCGTTCGTTTTTTCCGGGCTGCTCCCTGCCCTTCGATGACTCCCGCTTGTCTTTAGCTGCCGCGTGCGACAATGAGCGTGCCAGTCCTCCGCACGCAACGGGTTCCCTTTACAATTCTCTTATCGGCCGGCCGAAGAAAAATCTTAACTGCTTGAGATAATTTGCAAAACATGAATACGCATTCACCTGCTCCGCCAGAAGGCACACGGAGCCGGCAAGACACAGAAAAAGTACTGCGCAGACTGATGATCAGAGTTCAAACAGAAGGAAGTCGAACGAAAAACATAAAATAGGCAGGCTACAGCCCGTCAAGGGGACACGAGGCGCACAGGGGCTTGCTCTTCCGGCAGAAATCCTTGCCGAGTTTAACCAGCAGGGCGTGGTATTCGTTGTACAGCCGGACGTCTTCAGGCAACGCCCCGACAAAAAGTTCCTGAATTTCGTCATAGCCGGCATCTTCGACGATCAGGCTGTGGCGGGAAAGGATGCGGTAGGTGTAGGCGTCCACCACAAAGGCGGGCTTGTGTGCCGCATACAGGACAATGCTGTCGGCGGTTTCCGGGCCAACCCCCTTTACGGCCAGCAGCTTCTGCCGGAGAACAGCCGTCTCCTCGGCAAAAAAATCGGACAGCCGGCCCTGATATTCCGCCGCAATCAGGTTAAGAAGATTTTTCAGGCGGGCCGCCTTCAGGTTGTAATAGCCGGCCGGCCGTATTTTCTCGGCCAACAGCGAGGGGGGCATGGCATGCAGTGCTTGAAAGGAAAGAAGATCCCCCTGTTGCAGATTGGCAATGGCCCGGCTGACGTTGGTCCAGTTGGTGTTCTGGGTGAGTACCGCGCCGACCATGACCTCAAAGGGCGTTTCGCCGGGCCACCAGTGCTGGGGGCCGAAACGGTCGAACAGCATCTGATAAATTTCTTGTATTTTATTGGACATGGCTGGTCGGGCGGCATCTGGCTTCTAACGACCCCGGCTTCCTCCAACTCCTCTCCTCGCCAGGCATCAATCGCCCAGACAGATGCCAATCTCCCGGGCGGTCAACACCTTGTCGCAATGCAGCGGCACCCGTTTTCTGGATTTTATGGCCACTTCCAAAGGCACGGCTGTCATCTCCGGAGAGGCCAGAGCCACCATATGGTCAAAGGTACCGGCCTCGGCCAAGCGCACGGCCGCCGCGCCAAAACGCAGGGCCAGCAGCCGGTCAAAGGTGGTCGGTGAGCCGCCGCGCTGCAGATGGCCAAGTACCAGAGAACGGGTGTCCTTGCCGGTTATCTTTCTGATCTGCCCGGCAACCCACTCCCCGATGCCACCGAGGAGAACCTCCTGGCGCCCCACCTCGCCCTCCTTGCAGATGACGCCGCCTTCGCCGGTCTGCGCCCCTTCCGCCACCACGACAATGGCATAGTGTTTATCATGCAGTTCGTTATCGTTGATCTTTTCGCAGACCTTTTCAATATTAAAAGTGATCTCGGGGATCAGAATGACATCCGCGCCGCCGGATATTCCGGAACACAAGGCAATCCAGCCGGATTCGCGGCCCATGACCTCGACCACCATGACCCGATCGTGAGATTTAGCCGTGGAATGCAGCTTGTCCAGGGCTTCGGTGGCGGTTGACACCGCGGTGTCAAATCCAAAGGTCATCACCGTGGCCTCCAGGTCGTTGTCAATGGTCTTGGGGATCCCAATCACCGGCATACCTTTCAGGGCAAAACGGTGGGCGATTTCCAGGCTGCCATCGCCGCCCACCGCGATATGGCAATGAAAGCCCATCCGCTTGAAATTGCTCAGAACCCGGTCCGAGACGTCACGAATCTGCACATCGCCCGCCAGGTTTTCCACCGGCATGGCAAAGGGATTGCCCTTGTTGGTGGAGCCGAGGATCGTGCCGCCGGTGGGCGTAATGTCCGCCACCTTCTCCGGCGACAGCCGCACCAGCTCATCAAGGTCGAGCAGGCCTTTATACCCGCTGCGGCTGCCGTAAACCTCCCAGCCGCGCAGATTGGCGGCCTTGGTCACCGCATAGATAACCGCATTCAACCCCGGTGCGTCACCGCCGCCTGTCGAAATCACAATCTTCTTCATGCATCCCCCACTGATTGTTTGTCTCCATGTTCACAGCGGCCGTTACCCCACCGCTGCTGTCACCATGCGGGAAACTATACTGTTTTGTTTTTCGCACTGCAAAGCTCTTCTCCCGTCGCAGAAAAAAAGCACCATGCCGACACCGATCGTTTGCAATTGAATACTCATTGAATAATCATATAAAATATGCGATCTTAGGAAGAACTTCTCGCATGTCGTACAGAATATTTCTTATGCCTGCCTTGGCAGGCATATTCTCGGTGAAAAAATGGAGTCGAATAAACGCAAGATCAGAAAATTGCTTGGTGATTGCCTGCTTGCCGACGGGTTTATCGATAAAAAAACCCTTGAAAAAGCCTTAACCATCCAGCGCCGCAAAAAACGTCTGGGGCAGATCTTTCTGGAACTGGGAGTGGTGGACGATGTCATGCTCGCCCAGACGTTGGCGCGGCAGATGAACATCTCATTTATCACACTTGACAAAATCTCCATTCTCCCTGAAGTCATTCAACTGCTGCCCATAGAAACCGCCCAGAAATATCAAGTGCTGCCACTCAGTGCCACCGACAAACGATTATTGATCGCCATGGCCGACCCCCTGGACGACGACGCCATTGCCGATCTCCAGTTTCTGACCAACATGCGGATCGATGTAAGCGTTGCGCCGCGCAAGGCCATTATGGCGGCCATCCAGCATTTTTACGATCCCATGCTGAATGAAGAAGGGGAAACCAGGGAATTCGTGGCCAATGCCGCGCCCAGCACCATGACCCTCTCAGACGAGATGCTCCAGCATGAAGCGGTTGACCAGCAACAAGACAGCGACACCCATGACCTGCTGAGCAAAACCGAACAGGTGCCGATCATCAAGGGCACCAACACCATCCTTCTGGAGGCGATCAAGCGGGGTGCCAGCGATGTCCATATTCAGCCGGAGCAGGAGGCTACCGTCATCCGCTATCGCATTGACGGGATCATGAATGAGATGATGCGGATCCCGAAGACCATGCACCCACCGGTGGTCGCCCGGATCAAGGTCATTTCCAACATGGATATCTCGGTGCGGGCCAGGCCGCAGGACGGCCGCTGCCGGCTGCGCTACAACGATAAAAAATACGATTTCCGGATTTCCAGCCTGCCCACGGTTTACGGCGAAAAGGTGACCATGCGTATTCTGGATTCCCAGGCCGCCGCCCTGCCTGTCGAAAAACTTGGCTTAAGTCCTAAAAACGAAGAAAATGTCCTGGTTTCACTCAGCCGGCCGAACGGCATCATCCTGGTGACGGGGCCGACCGGCAGCGGCAAGAGCACCACCCTCTATTCCTTTCTCTACAGGCTCAACACCAAGGAGGTCAACATCATCACGGTTGAAGATCCGGTCGAGTACAACATGGCCGGCATCAACCAGGTACAGGTCCACAACAAGGCCGGCATCTCCTTTGCCACCGGGCTCCGCTCCATCCTCCGCCAGGACCCGGATATCGTCATGATCGGCGAGATCCGCGATGCGGAAACCGCAAAAACCGCGATGCGGGCCGGCCAGACCGGCCACCTGGTTCTATCGACCCTCCACACGAACGACGCGCCCTCAGCCGTGACCCGGTTGATCGACATGGGAATCGAGCCCTTTGTGGTGGCCGGCGGCGTCAACTGCGTGCTGGCCCAGCGGCTGGCGCGAAGACTCTGCCCGAAGTGCAGAGAGAAAGGCACCATATCCGAGACCGCCTTGTTTCTGCTCAAGCCGCTCCTGAAAGGCCAGGAAAAGAATCCGTCGTACCAGCGGGGAAAAGGCTGCACCGCCTGCAACGGCCATGGATTCAAAGGGCGGCTCGGCCTCCATGAGGTGCTGTTAATCACCTCGGACCTGCGGGAAGAAATCAGCAAGGCGGTCCCGACGATTGTCTTGCGGGACATGGCCAGAAAAACCGGTTTCAAGGAGCTCATTGAAGACGGCATTGACAAAGTATCGCAGGGGCTGACCTCTTTTGAAGAAATCCTGCGGGTTGCGCAACCGCCCGAATTACAGTAATCACCCATGCACATCCAGATACCGACTCGACCACGTTCCGCCGGTACCGGCTTTGCCGACGCCAGCACGGACGGGGAAGTCTCTCCCTTGAGCCAACGGGCAGGCCGCCGACAGGCAAGCGAGTTCCACGCAACCCCGAAGCAGATGTGCCGCTGCCGAACGCTTTACCACTTCCGGTATTGACTTCTGTCGGTCGGAAACTTACATTGAGCGATAATGAGAATCAATTTGGAGGTCAGTCCACAGCTTCTTTTCCTTATCATAAGGATATTTCGGCCGCTCGACACGGCAGAGCGGATCTTTGGGGAATAAGAAATCGGGCATGACTGGAAAAACAACAATGACGAGGAGAATGACATGTTTGAAGTAACCGCACAGGCAACCAAAACCTTGAAGGCATACATGCAGGAGAACAACATCGACTCTTCCCTGCGGGTAGCCCTCATGCAAGGCGGCTGAGCAGGCCCCTCTCTGGGGCTGGCTCTGGATGAGTCAAAAGAAAACGATACGACTTTTAACCAGGATGGCCTGACCTTCCTGATTGACAATAACCTGTTCCAGACCTGCGGCAGCATCAAGATCGATTATCTCGATGCCGGCTACCGTTCCGGTTTCTCGATCACCTCGAAAAACCCGATCGCGGGAGGCAAAGGCTGCGGTTCCTCATGCAGTAGTTCATCCTGCGGGTAAGCTCACGGAAAGTGCTGCGATGCACCAAACAAAAAACCCTGGCGGTATCCCCGCCAGGGTTTTTTGTTTGGTCAGTCCGAAACTACCGAATTTGTAACGTCCGACAATTAAATCAAGATGCATGCGGTCCGCCCATATTGTCCGCATCGGCAACATGGTTCATCAGCCAAGCCGGAAGGCCGGCGGCCGCAGATGGGATTTACGGCAGGCCGGACAGCGTCCCGGCCGGCTGGGCCGCCGGCGGTCCCTAAAAACATAACCGCAGGCAAGACACTCACTTGGCCATATCCTGATTTTGTCGCCGGAACCCGAGGTCGAGCGCATCACATGTTCAAGGTGGGCATAAACCTCCTTTTCCGGAATGCCCAGTTCCCGGGAGAGTTCCATGGCGGTCAGCTCCTCGCGGCGCAACAGGTCCCGCAGGCGTTGCCGTACGGTCCGGTCCAATTCCGGCAGACGGGAGACGGGCATAGCCTGTGGCGTTAGATGGCGTCCTGCCCGGTTTCGCCGGTTCGGACCCGAAGGACGCTCTCCACCGGGATAACGAAAATTTTGCCGTCGCCGATGGTGCCGGTATTGGCCGCCTGACGGATGGTGTTCACAACCTCATTCACCCGGCCCGCCTCGATGACGATCTCGATCTTGATCTTCGGCACGAAATCCACCACATATTCGGCGCCGCGGTAGATCTCCTTGTGGCCTTTCTGCCGGCCGTATCCCTTGACCTCGCTGATGGTCATACCCTTGAGGCCGATGGTATTCAGCGCCTCCTTGACCTCGTCGAGCTTGAACGGCTTGATGATTGCCTCGATTTTTTTCATGTTCGCTCCTTGCGGCGAGTTTAATCATGCCGACTACAGTACTATCCTTCATGATGAATAAGACCATATCCACGCTCACCGTGCAATGAATAGTCCAGACCGGTTATTTCGCCCTGCTCGTCAATTCGGAAACCAACCGTTTTTTCGACAAAAACACAGATCAGCAGGGTGCCGGTGGCCGCCAGAGCAATGGTGGCGGCCATGCCGGTAAGTTGCACCACGAACTGATTCATGGCGCTCCAGCCGCCCGGGCCGGCGGCCGCCGCCGCCTTGGCCATCCAGCTATCGCGGATAAAAAAGGATAAAAGCAGAACGCCAGCACCGCTGCCGACCCCATGGATGCCGAAACAGTCAAGGCTATCGTCGTACCCTAACCTGGCCTTGGCCATGAGGGCAAGATAGCAAACCAGCGAGGAGATGGCACCGAGCAACATGGCGGCGCCGGGCCTGACCACTCCGGCGGCCGGGGTGATCACCACCAGCCCGGCCAGGACCCCGGAAACAAAGCCAAGCGATGTGGCCTTCCGAAAAACAAAGACCTCGATGAGCAACCAGGTCAGGGCGCCACTCGCCGCCGACACCTGGGTCATGGTCAGAGCCCGGGCCGTATCAAGGCCGCTCTGCACGGTGGAGCCGGCATTGAAACCGAACCAGCCCACCCAGAGAAGGCCCGCCCCCATCATGGTCATCACCAGGTTATTGGGATGCATGGCCACCCGTGGATAGCCGCGGCGCTTGCCCAGAAAAAGGGCCACCACCAAGGCGCTGACCCCGGCCGAGACATGGATGACCAGGCCGCCGGCCAGATCGATGACCCCGGCAGCACCATAGTTGAAAAGCCAGCCGTCCGAAGCCCAGATCCAGTGGCAAAGCGGGCTGTAGACCATCAAAAACCAGAGGGTGATGAACAGGCAGTAACCCCGAAAATAGACACGCTCGGCCAGGGCGCCGCTGATCAGCGCCGGGGTGATGATGGCGAATTTCCCCTGGAACATTGCCAGGATATACTCCGGGATGCCGTTCACTACGGCATCGTCGATGCCACGCAGGAGGAAATAATCGCTGTTCCAGCCGACGATGCCGCCAAGCACGCTTTTGCCAAAGGTGAGGGAGTAGCCGCACACCACCCACAGAACGCCGATAATGGCCATGGACACAAAACTGTGCATCATGGTACCCAGCACGTTCTTGGTCCTAACCAGCCCACCGTAGAACATGGCCAGGCCCGGCACCATCAGCAGGACCAAAGCGGTGGAAACCAGCATCCAGGCGGTGGTGCCGGTGTCGATGCCGACCTCGGCGGCCCGGGCCAGGTCGGGAAGCACCATGGCGGCCATAAGGCTGCCGATAACTGTTGCTTTGCGCAGCTGCATATTTTTCTCCTTTTGCATGATCTGACTGGCTGTGTTTTTTGTCTGCCGGCCGCTGGCGGACAAAACCGCGGCAGTGCCAAAAGGCTAGCAGGTTCCATGCCAGATTTTCAACATGCTGATATCAAAGAAACAATTATTCTTTGCGACAGATGGAACAGCAGCAATGAATACATATTTGCAAAAACGCCAACGGCGAATTTACAAATATGTCGACTTTCCCTGGCCAGGGACAGACGAAGAGAAAAACTCAAGGACTGCCGGAGATGGCGGCCTGTTCCCGGCAGTAGCGCTCCAGAAGAACAAGGCCGTCCGGCGTGAAGGGTTCGGTGCGCGCCATGCTTCTGATCCGCGCCAGGGAGAGGAATTCGCCGCCTTCCACCTCCTCGGGCTGCAGAATCATGGCGCCGTCGTGGCAGCAGCTATAGGCCATGCCCCAGACCCGGTTGGCGGCATCCTCATAGTAGAAATAAAACAGTTCGCGCAGGGCAATATCCCGGATGCCCAACTCCTCGGCCAGTTCCCGCCTAGCCGCCTCAAGATAGGATTCGCCGGCCAGCACGACGCCGCCGGCCGCGATATCGTAGTACCCCGGATAGATGTCCTTGGTGCGGGTCCGTTGTTGCACAAAAAATTCTCCGGCGCTATTGAAGACCAGGACATAGGCGGCCCGATGGATAAGCCGACGGCGCCGCATCTCCTGCCGGGGAACGGCGCCGATTTCGACATCCCGGGCGTCAACCACGGTGACCACTTCGTTTTCAGAACCCATGTGCCCTCTCTACCCGCCGCCCGCTCAAGACTGCCCGAAGATCAGATAGAGAACCAGAGCAAGCAGAACCAGAAAAGGCCCGTTCGCTCCGTAGATCACATACACCAGGGGATAGCGCGGCCCCAGCATCTCTTTGAGCTTGGGCCTGTTCACCAGGCCAGGCAGCCAGAAGGCCACGGTCACCGCCCCGCCCACCAGCAGAAGCAGGCCGCACAGAGTGAGGATAAAAGCAGAAGGCATCGGCATATCTCCCGGGCCGGCAATCAGCCGGCGGTGGCGTTCAGGATGGTGACCTGATTGTTCAGGGTCCAGAAATCGTAGATATAACCGCAGCCCAGCAGACCACCGGTCAACAGATAGACGATGCCGGTCAGCCACTTGCCCATATACATGCGGTGCACGCCAAAGATGCCCAGAAAGGTAAGGAGCAGCCAGGCAACGTTGTAGTCGATGCCGCCCTCCCTAAACCGCAGGTCAGCCTCGCGGGCCATGCCCGGGATCAGAAAAAGGTCGATGAGCCAGCCGATTCCCAGCACCCCCAGGGTGAAAAAATAAATAGTCCCGGAGACGGGGCGGCCATAATAGAACCGGTGGGCGCCGGTAAAACCAAAAATCCAGAGGAGGTAACCGAGGATGGGACTATGGGTCTTGTCGGGTTCAAGCATTGTTTCTTCTCCTTTGTGACGGAAACCGTCAACTGTTACTCCCGTGGCCCAACATGAGTCAAGAGTAAAACAACCTGTTTATCTTGTTGTAGACAAAACCGAAACGAAAAGCGGGAAAAACCTACCGGCAAATCTCATCTTCCACCACGTCGGCTTACCCCCGTCCCTACCACAGGGGCAGGAGCCGGTCCACCCCTTCCCGAAACACAGAGGGTGGCGTGAGCAGACTGATGACGCAAAAGCCGGCCCGCGGGAAATCGTAGAAGTAGCCGGGATGGACATAGACCGCCGCCTTCTCAAGCAGGCGGCAGGCCCTTTCCTCATCGTCCGACTCGTCCCTTCCCTGCAGCACGGCATACCAGCCGGCCTCCCGCGGCAGCAGGCAGACATCAGGCCGCTTGGCAAGGGCCACGGCCAGATAGGCCTGGCTCTCCTCAAGCCTTTCCAGAACCTGCCGCTGCAGGGCTGGCCCCAGACCAAGCAGGGTTGCCGCTGCCTGCTGAACCGCGCCTCCCACCGATAGATAGGTATCGGCAATATGTTCAAGCCGATCGAGGGCCTGATCATAAAGCGGCGACGGACCGCTCACCTGCAGCCAGCCAAGCTTCATCTGCGGCAGACAGGCAATCTTGGAAAGGCCGCTCAACACAAAGGTTAATACCGCCTGATTGCCGGCGACCGATCCCCAATGATTGACGGCCGGAATTCGACCGTAATCAAGAAACACCTCGTCAACGATCAGCGCCAGCCCGAACAGAGCGCAGAGTTCGTTGAGCCCGGCCAGCTCCCCGGCCTTAAGAAACGAGCCGGTCGGGTTGTTGGGATTCACCACGACGATCGCCTTTGTCCGGGTGCTGACCTGATTGCGCAGATACTCCAGGTCGATCTCCCAGCCGCTGCCGGCCTGGTGGCGTAGAAGATAGGGGACCGGCCGCAGCGCTTCCAGGGCGAACAGACTTTCGAAAAGGGGATAGCTCGGCTGTGGAACCAGGATCTCATCGCCCGGATCGCCGAGGAGTTTACCGACGTAGCCGTAGGCCTCGCTGGTGCTGGCGACCAGAAAGACTGATTCAGGTGCCACCTGTCGGCCGTGCTGCCGGTAGTATTCGCAGACCGCCCGGCGGGCTGCCAGGTTGCCGCGCGGGTCCGGCTCATATTCCAGAAGGGCCGGCCGGCTCACGGCGCCGAGAATGGCGGCCTCGTCATAACAAAAACCCGACCGGGTGGGATTGGCCTCGGTGAGATCGAGAATGTCCCTACCGGCGGCCCGCATGGTTGCCAGCAAGTCGGCAAGTGGGGCAGTGTCCAGATGCGGCCGGAGGCGGCTTGAAAAAATGGTTGGTCCGGGTCGTTTGTTCATGGCTGTCCGGCAATATTCTACATAATTCGCTGGCGAACAGCCAGGTTTCCTTCGCAACTGGCTGACCGGAAGGCAATATCGGGAAGCCATAGTGACCTTTGCTTTGCAAAAAATCCGTAGTATCATCACTGCGGCCGGCTCAACACTTCCAATGACAACACAATAGCTCAAGAGCATGTGATGGAGTTTCAAGACAAAGACCTGCTGCAGGTAATCGGCGACTTTCTGGAAAAGGGGTATGCGGACAGCATCGCCGCCATGTTCCGGCAAGATAGCTCCCTCTACCGCCTGACTGGCGAATTGGTGCGCGATGAACGCTTCATGGTGCGGATGGGCGTGGCAGTGCTATTCGAGGAACTGGTGGCCACCCGACCCGATGAGGTGGAAGGGGCCATTGCGTTCCTGGTCCCGCTGCTGGCCGACACACGCCCCTGGGTTCGTGGCGAGGCCGCCAATATTCTCGGCATCATCGGCACCGGCAAGGCTCGGGCGCATATGGAGCAACTGCTCAAAGATCCGGACCCCCAGGTCAGGGAAATCGCCGCCGATTTTCTGACGGCTGACTGAGCAGCAATTCACCCTGAACGCTTCTCCTGGCGGTGATCCGGCAATGCTTGCTCGAATTCCCTTGCAAATTTTCAGGGTGCGCGGTATATCACCCATATTTATAGTAACAAGTGGTTGCCGACAGGCAAGAACATGGTCGCCTCTTATGGTGAGGGGCGGTTAACTCTCTCAAATATATGATGGAGGTTGCAGAATGAAAAAGATCGTATCCGCAGCATTTGTGGCCGCAATGTTCCTGACAGTGCCCCTGATGGCTTCAGCCGCTGACAATGGTCCGGCCACAATCGATTTGAAGGCGAAATTCGCCATTGAGGGCGCCAAATCAGCGGTAGTCTTCCAGCACGCCAAACATCATGAAAAAGGCGTTGCCTGTGTCAAGTGCCATAAGGAAGCCACCGGTGGCCCCCTGCTCGTGACCATCGCGGTCAAGACCGGCGCCAAGAATGACTTCCACGAGAAGATGTGCTTCCCCTGCCATGTGGAGATGAATGTGCCCAAGGGCAAGGCCTGCACGACCTGCCATCCCGCCGCCGCAAAATAAGCAATACGTAGCGATAGATAAAAAGGCCGGGAGTTTCTCCCGGCCTTTTTTTATTGTGTTGCGGGCCTGCGCTCCCTGATTTTCCTGAAGATTACTCCGCCCGATATTATATGACCGCAAAAAATGAGGTTCAATCCTTGTTGCCGGCATGCTATTATCATAGAGTACTGTCCGGCCCCCGGCATCCTGATGGAAAATTCACCGGCAAGGAGAAGACCATATGCGCAGCCTGTTCGACACGACCGCCATCAAAACAATGAGCCTGGCCAACCGCCTGGTCCGTTCGGCCACCTGGGAAGGGATGTGCGGCCCTGACGGCCGGCCCACCGCCAGACTGGCGGATTTTTACCGGACCTTGGCCCGAGGCCGGGTCGGGCTGATCATCACCGGCTACACCTTTGTCCGGCCGGAAGGCAGGCAGCTGCCCGGCAAAATGGGCATCCACACCGATGCGTTCGCCGCTGAGATGCGGGCGCTCACCGAGGCTGTTCACGCCGAGGGCGGCCGACTCTGTATGCAGCTTGTCCATGCCGGTGGTCAGACCGACAGCGCCCATGCCGGCCGCCAGCCCATGGCGCCATCCGCCGTGCAGGTAGCGCAGTTTCCCGAGCTGCCGACCGCCATGACCGGGCAGGACATCAAGGAAGTGGTGGCCGCCTTTGGCGCCGCGGCAGGACGCGCCAGGAAGTATGGCTTCGATGCTGTACAGTTGCACGGCGCCCACGGCTATCTACTCAACCAATTCCTGTCGCCCTTAACCAACCAACGAACCGATGGCTACGGCGGCAGCATTGAAAACCGTAGCCGCTTCCTCCTGGAGGTGTATGAAGCCATCCGGCAGGCGGTGGGCAACGACTATCCGGTCATGATCAAGTTGAACGGCGACGATTTCCTGGATGGCGGCTTGGCTACGGCCGACGCGGTCTTTGTTGCCCAGGCCCTTGAGCGGGCCGGCATTGACGCCATTGAGGTCAGCGGCGGCACCCCGGCCTCGGGCGAGCGTAGTCCAGCCCGGCTAAAAATCGACTCTCCCGCTCAGGAGGCGTACCATTTGCCGCTTGCCCGCCGACTGCGGGCGGCGATCAGCTGCCCGCTCATGGTGGTGGGCGGCTTCAGAAGCTTTGCCGTGGCAGAGGCTGCGATCCGGGAAGGAACAACCGACTACGTCGCCATGGCCCGGCCGCTCATCCGCGAACCGGATCTGGCCAGACGTTGGCAGGAGGGCGACCGCACCCCGGCCCGCTGCATCTCCTGCAACGGCTGTTTTGCGCCAGGCATCAAAGAGGGCGGCATCTACTGCGTGGCCGCCAGAAAGGAAAAGACAGGAGGCTGAAGCGGTCACGATTCATGTCTTGCTATCTCACCAATATTCTATTATAAGAAAATCCTCCGCAGATAATGCGTCCAGGAACTACTTTGCCCCTCTGACATTGAACACGTCGCGCATGGCAACGCCAGACCTCACCGAAAAACCGCTCTACAACAGCAGAATCCCGTTAAACTATATCCGGCTGCTCCAGCATAAATACCGGTATGTCGATATCGACGACCTGCTGAACTACGCGGGCATGGAGCGGCATCAAATCGAGGATGATTGCCACTGGTTCACCCAGACCCAGATCAACCGCTTTCATGAACGGCTACAGGAATCGGTCTGGAACCGAAACATCGCCCGGGAGGCCGGCATATTCACCTCCTCGCCCGAGTCGATCGGCGCGGTCCGCAATTTTTTTCTGAGCCTGGTTTCCCCATCCCACGCCTACGGCATGTTTGCGAAATACGCCTCCCGTTTTTCCCGGTCGTCGGTCTGCACCTCCCGAAAACTGGGACCGCGGAAAATGGAAATCACGGCCACCCCGAATCCGGGCGTGCAGGAGCAGCCCTTTCAGTGCGAAAACCGGCACGGCTATATAGATGCGCTTTCCCGGACCTTCAATGTCAGCTATCCGTACATCGAGCACCCGGAATGTGTTTTCCGCGGCGGGACCTGCTGCCGGTATGTCGTCAGTTGGTCGGCCTCGTTGCAGGAATTGCTGCACAAAGGCGTTGTTGGCACCGGCATTGCTCTGCCAATCACCTTTCTCCTGGCATTCTGGTTCCTGCCGGCCGCCCAGGTCTTCACCATCTTTCTACCGCTGGCGCTTGTCTTCACCCTGTTCCTGATCATCTGCGCCGACCGGCGAGCCATCCGCGACCTGCGGGCCAGCCTGGAAAACGCCCGCAGCCTTGCCGATGAACTCTACGGCCAGAGCGATGAAAGTTACAGTTTTGCCCTGCTGATCAAGGAAATCGGCGAGATCAGCGCCAGTCAAAAAAGAACTGTTGACAGTCTGCTAGAAAATATCAGCGCGGCGCTGGCCAAACATCTGCCGTATGACCGAGGCATGATCCTCCTGCCTGACCCAGACGGCAAACTGCTCTGCCCCAAGCACTGGTACGGCCTTACCGATGAACAGATCGAAAAGGCGGCCGGCTACGCCAGTTTCAGCCTCGAACGCGGCAACCGCAAGGGTCTGCTGGCCTCTTCCTTTTTTTCCCAGAAACCGATCCTGATTCAGAACACCGCCAGCATCCTTGAAAAATTATCGCCGACAAGCCGCGAGTTTGCCAAAATTCTCGACATCAAGTCTTTTATCTCCTGCCCCATCGTCTTTGCGGGTAAATCGCTCGGGGTGCTGGCCGTGGACAATGGCAACACCGGCAATTCGCTCCGGCAACGCGATGTCAATCTGTTGATGGGCGTCGCCTCCCAGATCGGCCTCGGCATTCATAGCGCCCTTCTTGAAGAACGTTTTCACTCCCTGCAGAAGTCCTCGCTCAGGATGGTCAAGGGGTAATTACCGTCCGTAAACGGCCATCTGCACTCTCTTCCATCTCTTTCTTCTCCATTGCCTCAGAAGAGAACCATTGCCGACAACCTCGCTTTTTTTGACCGCAGTGCTTAAGGTTAATGAGAACGATACTCAATACTCATTTCCTGAAAGGAGGCGGACATGCTTACAACAAGCAATATCATCGCAATGTTCTTCCTGGCGCTGACACTGCTCGTCGTCGACCAGCCGGGCTTTGCGGCTGACACTGGAGAAACATCCCCCCAGAAGGCCACTTTTGCCGGCGGTTGCTTCTGGTGTATGGAAAAACCCTTTGAGGGGCTTGATGGTGTCCTTACGGTGACCTCCGGCTATACAGGCGGCAGAACCGCTAATCCAACCTATGAGAATTATGGGGCAGCCCGCCATCTGGAGGCGGTGGAAATCCTCTATGATCCGGCCCGCATTTCCTACGCGACGCTACTCGATGTCTTCTGGCGCCAGATCGATCCCACCGACGCCGGCGGCCAGTTCGTTGACCGGGGCGCGGCCTATGCCTCAGCTATTTATTACCATGACGAAGAACAACGGCAATTGGCCGAGAAATCCCGTCAGGACCTGGAGGCGCGAAAAATCTTTGACCGACCCCTTGTGACGCCGATCCAGCCGGCCGCCCATTTTTACCCGGCAGAGGAATATCATCAGGATTATTACAAAAAAAATCCACTGCGGTATCGGTATTATCGAAATGGTTCCGGCCGCGATCAATTCCTGGAAAAGATATGGGGCAAGGAGCAGAAAGGCGGGTTGAGCAAGGAGGAACTTCGCAGACGCCTGACCCCGCTCCAGTACAAGGTGACGCAGGAGGAGGGCACAGAGCCCGCCTATACCAACGACTACTGGGACAACAAACAGGCCGGCATCTATGTGGATGTGGTCTCGGGCGAGCCGCTTTTCAGTTCAGCGGACAAGTATGATTCCGGTACCGGCTGGCCCAGTTTTTCCAGACCGCTGATCCCGGCGAATATCGTCGAGCGTGTGGACCGCCGCCTGTTCTCGACGCGCACCGAGGTTCGCAGCCGGCAGGGGAATTCGCATCTCGGCCACGTCTTTGC
>MGTE01000066.1:7192-7490 GCA_001799275.1 Deltaproteobacteria bacterium RIFOXYD12_FULL_57_12 | reverse complement strand
CGCCAGGATCTCGGCCGTAATCGCCGGCAATCGCTGCAGCATGGCCTGAATCAGGCCGGCCACGCCAAGACCGGTCACGATCATCAGAAGTGCGCCCACGCCCCGGCGACCGAGCGCGATCTGGCCGGCGCCGGGAAAAACCAGGCCGGAGAGCAGTATCCCCTTGACCGCCCTACTCATTCTTGCCGCTGCGCGTCAGCGAGCTTGCCGTCCACCCGATTGCGGCCGCCCCGCTTGGCAACGTAGAGGGCCTGGTCCGCCCGTTTGAACAGCGTCTTTGCCGTATCATCGGGATTGC
>MGTE01000066.1:4514-7174 GCA_001799275.1 Deltaproteobacteria bacterium RIFOXYD12_FULL_57_12 | reverse complement strand
AACTGCAGGTAACCGACGGCAACCCCCGGGTGGAGATGGCGGCCACGGCAACGCGCAGCTTTTCCGCCGCCAGCAGGGCGTTGGCGTATTCGGTATGGGGCAGCAGCACCACGAATTCCTCACCGCCCCAGCGGGCGAAGATGTCGCTGGAGCGAACCGTCACCTTGACGGTATCAACAATCTTCTTCAAAACCTTGTCGCCGACTGGATGGCCAAAGGAATCATTGATTTTCTTGAACTGGTCGATATCAAAGAGTACCAGCGAAAAGGGCAAGGTCCGATAGCGGCGGCAGCGGTTGATCTCGGCGGCCAGCAATTCCTCGCAACGAGCCCGGTTGAGGATGCCGGTCATGGGATCGGTAGCGGCCAGCTTCGCCAGTTTCTCCGCCCTCTTCTCCAGAATTTTGTTCAACTCCCGCAGCTCTGCCTCATGTTTGCGCATGAGTTCGGCCCATTTGCTGTGAACCATGGCCACCAGTTCCTGCTGGCTGATAATGCCGAGCAGTCTGTCCTCGTCGTCAACCAGCACCAGCCGTTTGAACTTCCTCTGGGCGATGAAGTCCAGCGCCGCCTTGACGCTGACCGTGACCCTGATCGTCTGCAGGGGCGCCGACATATAGGTCCTGACCGGCGCCCTCAGATCCTCGCCGGCATTGAATAAACGCACCGCATCCTTGTTGGTGAGGATGCCGACCGGCTCGGCGTGCTCGGTGATGACAATGGCATGGCCGACCGCCACCAGCAGGTCGGCGATGACCTCCATGGCCGGCTGGCCGGCATCCGCGGTCCGAATATCCGGATTGAACGGCAACTGGCCGACCTGCTGCTCCTCCATGATGATCTTGGGATCGATACTGGAGATGATGTCGCTGTTGGAGACGATGCCGGTAAGAGCACCCTTCTCATCATGGACGCAGATGTAGCCGCTGTTGTTGACCGCCAGATGGAGGACATCCAGCAGATTGGTGTCTTCCTCGGCCTTGGGGACTATTTCATAGGAAATGGTGCGGATCGGCACCTCGAAATCCACCCGCTCCAGCCGCAGGCGGATTAAGTCATTGGCGGTCAGCAGGCCGTATTCATCATCATCCGGATGGACGACGATAATATTCAGGTCATGCTCGGCCATCTTGGCCGCAGCCATGGCCACCGTGCTGTCGGCACTGATGGTCACCACCTCACGGGTGGCAATATCACCCAGGTTCGGGAAAAACATTTGGTAAACCCCTTATAAAAAAATCAGTAACCACTCAGGATGATAATCTGTAGCGCCTCACGCCGCCGGGGCGGCGATTTATCATAAAGTAACTTTTCGCCAGTTCTTGCCTTTGAAAAAATAAAAAAGAATATCGAATATCGAACAAGGAATAATGAATGTCGAAGGGAAACAGAGAGTTCGATGTTGAGGAACGAGTGGTTGATTTTGTCGTTCGTATAGTTCGAACCGCCGAAACCTGGCAAAGACAAAAATCGGCAACCACAACCCGAAAAAAACTTCATGATTCGAAATTCCTTGTTCGATATTCGATATTCTCTTTAAAAACCTGAAACACGTAATTTCAAATACTTGCGTAAAGTTACTTGGAAGGTGTTAAGGTGAACACGCAAAGAATAAAAAAACGAAATTACGATAAGTTCAGCGCAGTTGAACTCGCTGACGAGATACTATTCGTGCCTGACATATTCGTTGTGCTGAACTAACAGACTACAGACTAAACAACCTGAGTAGTTACGGCGATTATCACTATAGCGGTTCCCGTTGCCATTCTCCACGAAAAAAGTCGGCAATCATCGCCGGCTGATTCGCCAGCAGGCATGCGCATGCGGCTGCCGGGCAAAATCTTTGGGAATGGTCTGACGGGTGATCTCTTTGAGTACAAAATCGCCGAGCGCAGCCTCATCCATGACAAAATCCTGCCGGTTGTTGGCGAACAACAACACCCCTCCCGGACTGAGAAGAGCGGCTGCGGCCCGCACCAGCACCACGTGGTCACGCTGCACGTCAAAGGTCCGATCCCCCATTTTCTTGGAGTTGGAAAAGGTGGGCGGGTCGAGAAAAATCAGATCAAAACGCATCTTCTGACCCTGGAGCCAGGCCAGACAGTCGGCCCGCACAAAGGTATGGCGCTCGAAACTGAAGCCGTTGGCGGCCAGGTTCCGGCGGGCCCAGGCCAGATAGGTGTTGGACATGTCAACGGTGACCGTGGAACGCGCCCCGCCGACTGCGGCGCAGACCGTGGCCGTGCCGGTATAGCCGAACAGGTTGAGAAAGCTCCGGCCGCGAGCCAGTTCGCCGATTAAAGCCCTAGTCGGCCGGTGGTCGAGAAAAAGGCCGCAGTCCAGATAGTCGGTGAAGTTGATCAGAAAGCGGCAGGGGCCTTCCCTGACCTCGTGAAAGCCGCCGACTTGGGCCAGTTTCTCATACTGGGCCGGGCCCGGCTGCCGCTGGCGGAGTTTGTAGTAGACCTGGCCGGCGGGAATACCGAGCACGGCCGGTACCGCGGCCAGCACCTCGCCGCGGCGCTGCCTGGCTTTTTCCGGATCAATGCCGCGGGGCGGGGCGTATTCCTGGACATGAGCCCATTGCTGGTAGACATCCACCACCACCGCATATTCAGGCAGATCGGCATCGTAGAGCCGGTAGCAGTCGATCTCCTGCT
>MGTE01000066.1:389-4250 GCA_001799275.1 Deltaproteobacteria bacterium RIFOXYD12_FULL_57_12 | reverse complement strand
GCCGTTCAAAGTGAACTCGATCCTGCAGGCCGATGCGGCCGGCATTGGCCCAGGCGGCCTTGATGCTCGACACGCCGGCGTCGTAGCCGACCAGGACCGGCAGATGTGCAAGACCGTCGGCACGTCGCTGCCTGGCCTCGGCCAGCAGGCCTTCCCAGGTCTGCGCCTCGAACTGTTGCCAGCCCTGGAAACCGAAATAGGCGCGTTCCAGGCCGGGCGCGATGTCGGCCGCCATGAGGGCCGCCTCGATGACCAGGGTGCCAGAGCCGCACATGGGATCAAGCAACGGGCCGCCAGCCTCGGCAATGGCCGGCCAGCCGGCCCGCAACAGCACGGCGGCGGCCAGATTCTCCTTGAGCGGCGCCTCCAGCCCGTCCTGACGATAGCCGCGCCGGTGCAGACTTTCGCCGGCCAGGTCGATGCTGACCACCGCCTGATTGCGGCGCAGATGGACATTTATTTGCAAATCCGGCCGCAAGACCGCCACCGACGGCCGCATCCCGGCCTGATCGCGGAAAAGATCAACAATGGCGTCTTTGACCGTGAGCGCCGCGAAATGCGAATGGCTGATCTCCGATTCCGTGACCTGGCAGGAGACGGCCAGGGTGAGGTCGGGCGTCAGGTGTTCGGGCCAGGGAAGCAGGCGGGTACCGGCGTAAAGTTCTTCCGGCGTGGCGGCCGGAAAAGTGCCGATCGGCAGGAGGATGCGGCTGGCCAACCTTGACCAGAGGCAGACCCGCAGGCCGGTCTCCAGGCTGCCGGCGAACGAGACGCCGGCCCTGGTCTCCTGAACCTGGACCGCGCCGCAGGCCCGCAACTCCGTGGCCAGCAGATCTTCAAGCCCCTTGGCGCAGGTGGCGAAAAATTCCCGCGCCGGCCCGGGCTGGTCGCCGGTGTCCGGACTGGCCAGCGCCATCAGCCGGCGTCCTGGCCGGAGCTACGCTCATCCACCAGATAGTCCTTGAGCTTTTCCAAAAGGGAGTCGGGCAGTTCCTCGCTGTGCAGAAAAGCCCGGACCTCCTCGCCGGTCAACTGCTGCTTGATTTCCACCGGCAGGGCCCGCAGGGCCGCCATCCTCTGCGGATCAGGTTTTCCCCGATCCCGTGCTGTCTTTTCTTCCATGCCCTTCTCCTCACGCATCGGCCTGCGGCCGTGGTTTATAAAAATTTTCACACGCCCGCGGCCAGTTCGGCCACTCGTTCGGCCAGGCGTTCGGCGCAAAAAACCAAAGACTCCAAATCAAGGATGGTAAGAACCTGCTCGTCAAACAGCACCTTGACCCGGGCTGTGAACCCGTCTTCCGGCTCCGCCCCCCAGAAGATCACATAGAGTGGCAGCCTGGGCAGCACCGGCACGATAAGGCCCAAAGCAGCGCCGGCCACCGGCGCTGCCTGCGCCCCGAGCTGCCCGGCAACTGTCTGCCGCTGGCCGGAGTTAAGGCCGGCGAGATGCCGGGCCAGGGGCTCTTCGCCATAAACCGCCAGGGTTCTGACCTTGGAGATGGTATTGGGCAGACTCTCCAGACCGATCCAGGGGCCGATCGGCAACGGGCCGCCGCCGCGTTCCACATAGTTGTAGAGCAAAATCTGGTCGCGCGGATCGCTCGGCGCCAGCCCGTTCATGAGCAAGACTGCCTTGCTCATGGAAACCTGCTGCCCCAGGTAGGTGAAAATCAGGGCGTCAGGCTGGGCCGCGCTCCAGGTTGCGCCAAGCGGCCCGGCAACCGCGGCGAAGTCATGACCGGCAATTTTTGTCTTCAGGTGGTCCACCAGGGCCAGATCCCTTTCCCTGGCCAACTCGTCAAGTACTGCGGCCGGCGCTGCCGCGAAGGTTAGACCGGCGCAATCCAGAAACGGACAGCGGCCGTGATCAACGCCGGTGGCGGTCACCGCCGCGGCAAAGGCCAAACAGGTCGGGTAGCCGCACTGGCCGCAGTTGTTTTTCGGGGTGCGGCGGACAATATCCAGAAGGCTTGACGGCGACATGGGCGGCCCGTTTTCCAAAGGGTTATCTTGAGTACGGTGGTGGCCTGACCTAGCCGACTGTAATCTTCGCCGCCACCTTCCGATAGTACTCCGCGTCGACCTCCAGGTTGACCGGCCGCTGCCGCTGGTCGCTCAGCTTGCGCAGCAGCACCTCCAGTTTTTTGAGCTGTTTGAGCCGGACATGCTCGTCGCTGGTGACAGCCAACAGTTCCTGGATCTGGTGGATTTCCTTGCGGGTCTCAATCTCCGGCGGCAGAAAGCCGGCATTCTTCAAAATTTTGTAAGCCATGCGCAGATCAGCCGGCACATGACCGTTGTTCTCCTCGGGCAGAGGCTTGCCGTGCAATGCCGTGGTGTTGAAACTTCCTTCACGGATCGCTTCGGCGATCTTCCGTTCGGCAATGATTCGGATGGCATCGATCATAGTTTTCTTCGGAGGCCGCCCTGTCCGCGGCGTGGGCGGGTTACTAATAATAAAAAAATTTAAACCAGGCAGCGATACCGAGGATCGCCAGGAGCATAACAATGACCGGCGAAACCCGGTAGAAATCGGTCTTCCGCCGTTTCCTTTTGCGGTTGATAAACAGGGCGGTGCCGCCACAGGCCAGGGCCAAAAACAGGCTGAAAAGGGCGGCATGCGCCAGGTTCATATCCCAGAAGTCCCGGGCATTGGCCGGCAACCGATAACCGAAGGCGGTCCGGCTCGCGGGCTGGCCACTGGCGAGCAGCAGAAAGGCGATCAGCAGCAGCACCCAGCCGCAGCCGCCCAGGACGTTCGTCATCATTATTAAACGGTCGACGGCGACTCGTCTTTGAGAATATTTGTACAGCCCAACAGCCATGTCCGTTTATCACAAAATACTTTTATTTGATAGTGAAATCCGCTCGGCTCAAAACTCTGTCCTCCTTGCCGGCCGCATCCGCCGAAAAATCAGGCGCCAAAAGAAAAAGACGTTCCGCCTCGATCTGACCGGTGACAACCAGATGGTCCTGGATGCGCTGCGCCCGTTCCGCGGCCAACTCCCGGAGATCATCGTCGCTGATTTCAATATGAGTGAGCATGAGTTTTTCCATCTCGGGCACGGGCAGTTTTTTCTTCAGGCCCAGATTGTTCCGCGGTTTGGGAAAATCTTCCAGATCGTATGCCTTGCGCAGATACTTCTCATATTCGTCCGGTTCAACAACCACCGCGGCCAGATCGATATTCTTGTCCTGTTTGGCCATGGCCTCCCGCTTCTGCCGTTTGACCTTCTCATCGAAACGCTGTTGGATCAGGGCCTCCCGGTCCTTCTCCGCATCTACCCGGCCGGTGATTTCCAGCTTCAGGGCCGGCCGGTCGACCATGGCCTTGGCGAGTGTCGCCAGCTTGGCAACGGTTGCCTCGGTCAGCAACGAGCTGCCGTAGTCGAATTCCACGAAGCTCAACTCCTCGCCGCCGCCGAACATGGCGCCGAGCAGGGCAAACGGCGAGGAGACCGCCTTGACGATCAGGTTCATGATCATCTTAAAGATAACCGGGCCGATGCTGAACTCCGGATCGTCCAGATCGCCGCTCACCGGCAGGTCCAGATGGATTTCGCCCTTGCGGTCCTTTAACAGGGCGATGGCCATCTTGACCGGCAGCTTAAGCGCTTTCTCGCTTTCCACCGCTTCTCCAAAATTGAACTGATCCAGAAAAAACGAGGTCTCCGCCTTGATCTTGTTGCCTTTAATCAAATACTTGGTGTCGACGAAAAGTTTACCCTTCTCGATCGTGTAGCCCACGTACTTGCCCGAATACGGGGTGAGCGGGCTGAGGTCCATATCGCGCAGGGAGACCTTCAAATCGACAAAGAGTTCAGTCGCCAGCGGGTTGATCCGGCCGGTGATCTCGAGC
>MGTE01000066.1:183-285 GCA_001799275.1 Deltaproteobacteria bacterium RIFOXYD12_FULL_57_12 | reverse complement strand
GGAGAAATCGGACGGCGGGACGGACGCTCGCTCGAGGCGGCGCTGAAGCGCGCTTCGGCTTTCGCCGCACGATCCAGCATTGGTCGCACGCCTTCGCATCCG
>MGTE01000066.1:0-103 GCA_001799275.1 Deltaproteobacteria bacterium RIFOXYD12_FULL_57_12 | reverse complement strand
CCGAAGCTCCGCAGATCCAGGATCCGGGTTCGCCGCAGTGCTCGAGAGCCTCGCGCACACCACATCCAGCGGCATCGCAGCGAACATCTCGTACCCCGCCGCC
>MGTE01000065.1:8375-35440 GCA_001799275.1 Deltaproteobacteria bacterium RIFOXYD12_FULL_57_12 | reverse complement strand
TCGGCATTGCATCGTCCTTCAGTTCCATGCCTGCCTTCAGCATCTCAAGGGCGGAATTGAAATTCTCAAGGTTGGAAAGCAGCTTGCGTATCAGGGCAACGAGTTCTTCGGCCTTGAACTTGCCGTCAACCTCGCCCAGGAACTCGGTGGCCTTGGGCAGAACCTGCTGGATAATCGGGTTCATATCGTCCTTCAGTTCCATGCCGGCATGTATCATATTTATCATGCCGTTTAAGTTCTGTAGGTTCAACATGATATTTTTGGCCAACTGAGCAAGGTCCTCATTGCTGTATTGCCCATTCACATCTGAGAGAAAATTCATGACGTGCGGAGTGGCCTGCTTGATGATCGGCTGCAGGTCCTCTTTTAATTCATCCAGAACTCCGGATTTCAAGGACTGTATTTCCTCAGAGAGTTTATCCAGCCTTGCTAATATCAAGGATTCATCCATCTTTGATGCCCCCGTAAAGAATCAAACCTGCCTTCATCTTTCAATAAATTAAAAACATGAGATTTCTACAGATTTCTACTATTGCGTTTCACGCAACACTTATCTTTCACAAATCCTGGAACCGAAATGTCCTCGGCGCCTTTTGCGTACAACTATACAAAAAAAGCTGACATCATGGCGATCAGCAGCGCAAACCCGATCACCACGAATGTCCAGCCCACCGCTTTTGAGAAATTTTTCATCCACAGTGGTGCTTCGGTGGTTTGGATCTCACGCAGTGAACCATCCTGTCGACGCAACGCAAACTCATTCGGCCGTTCATGTCGCATTTCCTCTTCATCGATCCTGCCTGTAAGGATGACAGGATCCAATGGAAACTTCTCAACACGCAAATGGGTGTTGTAAAAATGAATCAGAAAAATAAAACCGGTAGCCAGAAGCGCTTCGTCGGCATGGATAATCCATGCTATGTTTACTACCATACCAGGAAGTAACCGGGTGGTTAACTCCGGGAACCAGAGAACCAGTCCGCTCAGTCCGATAATCGCAACGCCCCAGAAGACTGCAAGGTAGTCAAACTTTTCCCAGTATGTGAAACGGCCGAATTTCGGCCGTGGCCCCAGCCCGAGGAACCACTTGAAATTTGTAGCAATCTCGACTGCATCGTTGGGCTGCGGGACTATCGAGCGCGGTCCCCAGAGGATATCACGAATACGCATGCGTCCACTGATCGCCAGATAGGCGATATAGGCCAGATGCATTGCAAAATAACCAAAGGTCACCGCACCCATCATCCTGTGCAAGACACCCGCGACCTCAAAGCCGCCTAAAAGATGCGCCAGCATCTTGGCCCATGCATAATCATGGAACTTCAGCGGCAGCCCGGTGACCGACAGAGTTACAAAACTTGTGAATATGAGAAAATGGGTGATACGTTGATAGAAGTTAAATCTCAGGAAGTAACGCCCCGACGGATTACCGAGATGCGGCGGTGCCTCCTTCTTAAGTTTCTCAAACATCGCCCTGATGAACCAGAGAAGGGTATGGACACTGAACAACAGGAAGACATTGATCAATAGGGCGCCCATCACCCCAAAAATAGCCGATTCGACAGGGAATTTCTCTTTATTGGAGTGATCAAGATGCGGAGAAAAACCGATAAAATTCTTCTGCGCAGTTGTATGACATTGCTGGCATGTCCCCAGGCGTTTTTCGACGCTGGTTAACGACGCGGGATTACCAGAAGGCTGAATAGCGTGCGCCCCATGGCAATTAACACATTTGGCATTGCGGGTAAAACCGAGTCCGGTAATCTGCCCGTGGTATGAAGCTCGATAGGTTACCATCGCCTCATGGTGGCATCCGCCACAGGTCTCCATGCTATTCAGGAGAAATTCTTCACGGTCGACCCGATCAGTCGCGTGCGGGTTATGACAGTCGCCGCAAGTAGGAGCCAATTCAGAACCGGCACCTCTGGCCATGCCATGAACACTTTGCTTGTAAACCGCAACCGTGCCGGCGTGGCACTTGCCGCAAGTCGCCACGATATTCTTCGGATTGGCGGGCGAGGCGGAATCAGAAACAGCAACAACATGATGACCGCCATGGCAATCGGTGCAGATTGCGGCCCCGAGCATACCCTTACGGGTTGAGATGCCGTGCTGCCCCTGTTCATAAAGGGCATTTACCGCTTTCGCTTGCCCAACGATATCAGCATGGGCATGACAAGACCCGCAAGTATCTGGAATATTGAGCGGATAAACACGGGATTTGGGGTCCGTCTTGGATAGAATGTCGTGCGATCCATGGCATTCTTGACACCGAGCCCCTTTCCCTCCTGTCAAATCGCGACTGGCGTGAACGCTGCCGACTAATGCCGCTGCAGCTTCGTCGTGGCAACCGCTGCAGTCAACCGGTTGCAGATCCGGCAATACATCTGGATGGGAATCTGTAGCGTCCACATGGCATTCCGTGCAACCGACCCCATTGACGCCATGAATTGAACCGGCAAACCCTTCTTCACTCACAAAGAGTGAGACTTCATGGCCGTCTCTGGTTGCAGAGAAACCCTCTTCGCCATGACATCCCAAACAGTCGGAATTCTCCATGGCAGATACGCTCGCCACGGTCAAGGGGATCAGAGGCAACACTGCCCCCAGCCCCAGGGCCATGATCATTATGATGATGCGTACTGTTGTCATCTTCACTCGTGTCACAATTCTCACAATGCCCCGTACTCATAGAGTGTACTCCATGCATGTTGCATGGAGATGGTATCGTTGATCGAATGCATTATATTGATAAATTTTGGCGACATATGATTCCAAAAGAGATCTTCGTTACCTGAGGTGCTTTCCTTCGCAGAGCCAAGCACTGTAAGCCGAAGCCTGATTTCCTGCGGAAAATGCAACACCACCATATGCAATTCCCAGCGGGCTTTTCATTTGAAGAACCACTGCCCGCAGATATATTTGCTTACCAATGTTCTGACCCGCATTGACGACATGAGAATGCTCACGGGAACGCATTGCCAGCGGCCCGCTAATTGAACCTGCTAGCCTCCGATAAGCAGCGCACCGCCTATCATCGCGCCGAGAACCGCAAGCACGATTAACACAACAGTCTGATTCACCTTGTCTTTCGCAGTCCAATCGTCCTTCATCGATTTAAATAGAAGCGAAAAGGTGGCAAGCAGCGAGGCGACCAAAAAAATGTAGCCAAACCAACCAGTCAACGTAATCTTCATTTACAGACCTCCCTCATGTTTAAGACAACAGTAATTATTGTTTTTCTTCAACTAATGCAGTTTCTGCCTCAATCGTGCGGAGGGCTTGGAGTTGCGGCGCCACCAGCATGATCGCCCTGTTCGTGTGTGTTTTGCTCAACGATAATCTGTCCGATATTGAAACGCTGCAACACCTTCCCGATTCCGGAGTGGCCGGTACGTTTATCAGGCAGCAAAAAAACCGCGACCACGAATAATGCGCAGCCAACAGTGACGCAAAGAAGACCGCCCCCGATCTTCAGATAACTCAACTGGTATTTCTTGACCAATTCCACCTTCGAATCCGCTGTCAAGACAGGCTCAATGGTTGGCTTCGAAGAATAGCTGTCAAGAGCCAACATTACCCCGACCACAATGGTACTCCCGCAGACAAGCCCCAGCCACACCCGAACCAGCCATGCCGATACATAAAACTCGGCGGAACCTTCTGAAGCATGGACAATCTGCGGGGCGACTAATGAGGCGAGAGCGATAGCAATGGCGGCTACCAGCATCTGATTGGATCGTGCGAGCGACAACGGCAATCTCATGGCGGACCTAATCTTGGAATGTTTTCCGTGTTACCGATAATTAATTTACCCCATCCGCCGAATCGTTAACACCTACAATGTGCCACTCCCGAGGTGTCAACTGTCCAAATGAATGAAGCTTCATTTACGAGGAAATATAATAAATATTTCACCTTGTCAATGAGTAATTTTTTTTTCTGCCAGAGTGGGCTGTTTTTTTTCGTGCGACCCGCAATAATTCAATATGTCCAGTTAATTGATAATTGCTTCCGACAATGGCGCTTTACCGTGTTAAATTTGCTGCAGCCCTATCCATGCTAATGGGTTCAGATAACAAAATATTGTGGTAGCAATTTATTTTTCAGAGTATTTTCCTCATAAAGTTTAATGCTGCGTCAGAGCGTCAATCCGGCTGACCCCGAATGCCCACCAGATGCCAAGACCAATTGAGGGACCAATGGACAACAGACGAAATTTTCAGCGGGTCAAATTCGAGACGAAATCTGAACTGGAGATCGACAATACGCCCTACCCCGCCAGTCTTCTCGATATTTCGTTAAAAGGGGCCCTGCTGCAGATGGAGACTAATTGCCCCGTACGAATAGGTGATACCTGTCAGTTGAATATCACCCTGCCGTCATCCAGCATTGCCATGACGTTTGAAGTCAAACTTGTCCATGTCCACGACAACAAGTGCGGCTGTAAATTTCTCCGGCAGGACATTGACACAATAACCCATCTTCGCCGACTCCTTGAACTGAACATCGGGGACGCAGGGGAATTGGACCATGAAATGGCGCTGTGGCTGAAAGGATGACAAATTTCCGCGGCACCACCTTAAGAGGCTGTCATCCGAAAAAACACAATGTCAATTCTCCTCTGGCCGCACTCTGCTCCCCCCGCAGAGATGGATTCTTTGCAGCACCTCTCATGGGCATAAGCCCCTTAACACCATGAACTCCCGAATGTCCGACGGGTGGCAAGGCTAACGAGTCACCGGACCGCAGACTTTGCCACCCGCCGCCTGATATGGTTGCCAAAAAACACTACTTATTCATGACCGAAACAAGGAACTGTTGACGACAGCAATCGCCCATGGCATAACTATAGAAACAGAAAACAGCGCTGTCAGAACCAATCGTCCTGCTGGAGAATGCCGAATGACTATCTCAACCTTTCCCCAGGCATCCCAAAAACTCGAAATCCAGGGTTACAAGCAACCTTGCGACAACGCCGGGTTATGGAAAAATCATGTCCCGTTTTCAGGCTCGCCGCAAAAACACCCTTATAATCCCCAGATAATCCTTCTGGTCGCGGACCCTTACAGCAGCAACACCTCATACTTCGAATTTAACACATCAGATATCTCGCACATTGAAGAACTTCCCAACATTGTCGACCCGGAAGGCCAAACCATTACCATGGTCCGAATCTGGGTAAAAAAATCAAGTGCGGCTGTCCGATGCACACCATTTATCGTGGAGGATACGCGGCGACCATGACTCTCTTGTCTTTTCTCTTCTGCACGAACTGACCGAGAGACTTTAGCCGCCCAAACGGCACCCGAGGCGCCAGACAGCATTCACCCCTGAATGGCCAAGCTGAGCAATGTTACAAAATTGAAAATTTGGTCAACGCCCTCTTCCATTCCATGTCGATGCGCGGTACATTTGACAGTGAACAACCAACATAACGGAAGCAGTTGACGTGTTGTCTATCTGAACGTTTAGAAAAAATTCTGGAGACATCTCCTTTGGACCCCGTTGAGAAATTCCTGAAAACCGAAATCAAGATTCCTTCTCCTCCTGCCATAGCGGTTCGCATCCTTGATGTTGTCAAAAAAAACAACGCGTCTTTCGGCGAGCTTGCCGGAATCATCTCCGCCGATCCAGCCCTGACTGCCAAAATTCTTATGGTGGCCAACTCCTCCTTTTACTCGCTAAACTCCAAGGTGGACAACATCCAACGCGCCCTATCGATTATCGGCGTCGATGCCTTAAAGAACATAGCGCTCTCGTTTGTCATCGCCGGCAAGATGAAAGGCACGCCTGAGGGCGGTTTTAATTTCGATTTCTTCTGGAAGAGGGCGATAACCGCCGCGGTCGGCGCCGAACTGCTTGCCCCCATGGTGAAGCACCGCAGTGATGACACCTTTGTCACCGCCCTGTTACAGGATATCGGCATCGTAATCATGTTCTTCTGCCGTCCAGAAGATTACTCCAAGGTCCTCGATGAAAAAAAAGCGGCCGGTCTGCAGGTCTGCGCCGCGGAAAAACAGCTTTTCGGCTTCGACCACCAGGAACTGGGCGCCGAGGTTCTAAAACGCTGGGGGCTACCCGAAAGCATCTACATGCCAATCCGGCACCACCATCATGACAGCCCGGTTCCCGACGACTACGCACTCCAGACCGACATTCTTCTTCTCTCAGACGATGTCTCTTCCGCGTATCATGGAACGCGAAGCACTTCCAAAATTCTGGAAATCAAAAAAATACTCGGGGAAAAATTCGGGATCAGCGATGCCGACATCGCGAACTACATCGACTCCGTGGCCGAAAAAAGCGTCGAGATTCTCTCCTCCTTTGAGATCGATCCGGGCGACATGAAGCCCTATTCCCAGATCCTCCTGGAGGCCAACGAGGAACTGGGCAAACTGAACTTCTCTTATGAACAGCTTGTCCTTGAACTCAAGCAGGCAAAGGAAGAGGCTGAAAGCCTTGCCCAGGATCTCAAGCTGGCCAATGCCCGATTACGTGAACTGGCCTCCCGGGATGGTTTGACCGGTTTATACAACCACCGTTATTTCCAGGAGGCGATGGCCCGGGAGTTGAGCGAGGCGGTACGCTACGGCCGATCATTCGCCTTAATCATGTTTGACATCGACCACTTTAAAAAAATCAACGACAATTACGGACATCCCCGCGGCGATATTGTCATCAAAGCCATAAGCCAGACCATCATGGAAATGGTCAGAAACTGCGACATCGTGGCCCGCTACGGCGGCGAGGAATTTGCCATAATCTTGCCGGAGACCGAATTGGTGGGAGCGACAATCCTGGCGGACCGGGTGAGGAAAAGCATTGAAGCCCTGGAGATGGTTGCCGACGGGCTGACCATCAAGGCAACGGTCAGCATCGGGGTGTCGAACTTCGTGCCGAAAAAAAGCCCGAACAAGAAGGCGGCCATGATCGATTCGGCGGACAAAGCCCTGTATGACTCGAAACGTAACGGCAGAAATCGCGTAACCGCCATTGACACCGCCACAACCTGATCCTGCCGCCGACCAACAAGAACGATCCATGACATAGCGACACGAGTTCTTCAAGACAGCCCAGCTCAACCGAAAACCGCGCGAAAAGCCGGCGGAGCAGTCGGGCAGAGGCATGATAGGCCACAAGACAAAAAATCCGGGCAAGGCGAATCTGACTAATGACGGCGATGCATTGAGAGATTGGCAAACTCGGTCGAACAATGTGAAACGCGCTCGGGAAGCCCTCATCAGCCATGCAGGTAACCTGTATTATACCGACACGGGACCGATGCGCCATGGTCCTGGATGCCCTGGCCAGCGTTTGCAACCAGCGCCAGGCGGTTCAAGAAATTGTGGTTGTTAACGACGGCTCAAAAGACGACACCTCGGAACAAATAGCTGCCAGGTTCCCCGAGGTGCACCTTGTCGAACTTCCCGGACTCGGACCGGGGCAAGCCCGGAATGCCGGCGCCGCCGAGGCCACGGGTGATGCCTTCATGTTCCTCGATTCGGATGATCGCTGGCTGCCCCATCACGTTCACGCCCTGGCCAAAGTCCTAAACGACGGTTTTCATGTGGCCTATGGCACCACCCGCACCATCGATGAAATCCAGGGTGGATTTTTCAATATTCCCGACCAGCCGCCTGGGCCTGAAGGCGACTGTTATAACGCCATGGCCCGCTGGTGCTTTACCGTCCCTTCCGCAATGGCGGTCAGCCGTCACGCCTTTTATGAAACCGGCGGCTTCGGATCGGAAGAATTCGGAGAAGACTGGGCTTTCTTTCTGCGCCTGGCCAGCCGTTTTTCATTCGGCTTTGCCCGGGATGCCGGGCCGATAACCCTGCGCCGCCTGCATCAAGGCAGTCTTTGCGCCAATCCCAACCGGCGCCAACTGCTGGCCATTGTTAATCGACTGCTCGATATCGTGGCCGAGATGGACCGGCAGGCGCCGGAGAACACCGGCCGATTACGACAGATAGCGGCATGGATGACTGATCACAACAAACACTGGCAGACGGTCCAGGAATGGTACGTGGCCATGGAAAAGGAAGGCCTCCTTTGAAAAAAACCCTGATCCCCACAGCAGAACACCAGCGCGTGATTGCCTCGGTGACCGACGTCCCGGAAGAACGGCCAGCCTTTCCCATCCCGCTCAACGAGGTCGGCATTTCCGGAAAAACGGTCTGGATCGACATGGACATCGACCAACCCGCGCGGCTGCCTTTTACCGCGGCGATCATGGTCAATCTCACGGGCGAGCGCCGCGGCATCCACATGTCGAGAATCGAACAGGTGATTAGCGAACTCCATTTCCGGAAATTCGCCAGAGTGACCGACTACGGACAGACCCTCTGCCGCCTGGTGCTTGACAGCCAGCCAGCGACCACCGCCTCGGTGGAGTTGACCGGCTCCCTGCCACTGCTCCGGCAGACTGCAATCAGCGGCCGACTCTCCGTGGATACCGTCCGGCTCTCCTGCTCAGTGTCAATGCAGCGGGCAGGAGACAGACTCCACAGCCAAGCAACGACAGCCGTCGGCCTCAATCACCTCACTGCCTGTCCCTGTACCCAGGTCTATAATCAGTGCCTTTATGAGACGATGAACACCTCTAGCCCGCCGCTCGCCACCCATTCCCAGCGGTCATTCACTACCCTGGCGGTGACCACCGAAGACGACGCGCCCGCCCCTTCCCCGGACGAACTGATCGATTGCCTGAGCTCGGCGCTGCATATCGCGCAGGATTTGCTTAAACGACCGGACGAGGCGGAACTGGTTCTCGCCGCCCACCTCCGTCCGCAGTTTGCCGAAGATGCGGTACGGGATACGGCGCGGGCCGTGGCCGAACGCCTTGGCCAGAAACTATTGCCGACCAGCGGCATCGTGGTGGAAAGCCTGAGCCTGGAAAGCATTCATATCCATGATGTCCGCTGCCGGCTGGCAACCACTCTGGCCGACATCCGCAACTGCCTTTCATGATAAAAGGTTCACGCCGGCAGCCACCTCGACCAGAAAACAACCTCTAACCGCTACCGGCCGGGAGGAAAACAGCGGGCCGCCGCACCGACCCGGCCGGCCAATCGATGTTCGACATAGTCAATCACCCGGGGCAGCACATCATTCAGATAGTCGCCGATCTCCTTTTCAGTGGCCGTGGTCAGGGTCTGGCAAAAAAGGCATTTCCGTTCACCGCCGCCGGTGGATGGCAGCCCGAAATCTTCCAGCACATGCCGGGTAACAAGCTGGTCATCAAACTCCTCATAGACCGGGAAGTGCGTGATCACCCCGAAGTGCCGGGAAAACGCCGCCAGTTTCTCCATAAACACCGGGGTCTGTTCCGGATAAAAACCCTGCCGCCGGGCATACCCCGTAACCAGGGTCGGGATAAAGGCTTCAATGCAATACAGCACGGCCCGGGCATGCATCCCGACCTTACAGGCGACGCAGACCAGATTCTTGCCGCCGTAGCGGGGCATGAGTTCCTCGTAGCGATCCAGCCAGAGACCCTGAAACAGCCGTCCCATGTCCAGTTCGACTAACACCGTCTCGGGCAGGGGGGCAGCACCGTTGACCGTCGAGTCACCAACGGTGGCCTTCTGCTTCTCAAGAATCTCTTTGGCTGTCAAGAACCGATTGCGGGGGAAATCGTGAAACCGGCTGAAGCCGTTTAACATATGGAGGAGATGAATGGTGCGCGGCCGCGGCAGATGCGGATGATGGCCCAGGGCAGCCAAGGCATAAAGGGCTAAAGAGTCGCTGCCTCCCGAGTACATAATCGCCAGATCCTGCTTATCCATGGCCATCTCCTCTTCGATAGTGCAGAAATATCTCACCCGTGGAAACGGGTTCGGCGGAAACCAGTGTCAGGGGCAAAAACGGCGAACCGAGAGGACCGTTGCCCGCGACCAGAGAAGTGGCGTCGGTATCGCCGGATAGAGAGGGGACAAGGGTGATCAACAACTCGTCCACCACCTTTTCTTTCAGCGCCGCATAGTTGAGCCGGCCGCCACCTTCCAGAAGAACCGAGCGAGCGCCAAGGCTGGCAAGTTCGGCGATGGCGGCCGCGATCGACAGGCCCGCCGGCCCGGCGGGCAAGCCGACAACCCGGCCGCGGCAACCGAGCCGGGCCGTAAGTTCTTTGGCATGCGTAGTCGCCGTAAAAACCAGCGGCGGCGGCTCATGGCTGAACAGCTTCTTGCCGACAACAGGGATATCGCCGGAACCGGTCAGCACGGCCCGAAGGCGTTTCGGGTCAAGCCGGCCCGCTGGCCCCCGCATCTCCGGGTCGTCGTGCCGCAGGGTGCCAGCGCCGATCAGCGAGGCATCGGTACTGGCCCTGAACGACTCCAACCGCTGCCGGTCCAGCATACTGCCCATTCCGGCCGGACTGATCCTGCCGCAAAGGGTGCAGGCGGCAATCAACAATACCTTCATCTTAGAGCACCGCTCGGATAAGATCCTCGGCTACGTCGTCAGTAATCACCACCTTGCCGATGGCGGTGGGCAGGACGAAAAACGGCCGGCCAGCCACGGTCTTCTTATCTGTTTTCAGATAGCCGATGATCGTCTGCCGGTCATACGCCGGCGGAATGGCAACCGGCAACCCGAAATCGCTGATCAGCTGCCGGATGCGGGCCGCCTCGTCCGCCACCAGCAGGCCCTGTAAGCGGGCAAGCTCGACAACGGCAGCCATCCCCATGGCCACGGCCGAACCGTGCGCCAAGGCATATTGCGAGGCCGCCTCCACCGCGTGGCCGATGGTGTGACCAAAATTCAGGATGCGCCGCAGATCTGCCTCCCGCTCGTCAGCCTCCACCACCCTGGCCTTGATGGTGCAGCAGATTTTGATCACCTCCTCCAGCACCGGCAGTTCCCTGGCCAGAATCGCCAACCGCTTTTCCTCCAGAAAGTCGAAAAAATCCCGATCGGCAATCACCCCGTATTTGATAACCTCGGCCAGGCCGTTCAGCAACTCCGCCTCGGGCAGGGTCAAGAGGGCCTGGCTGTCGATGTACACGCAGCGCGGCTGATAAAAAACCCCCACCAGATTCTTACCCTCGGGGATATCGACACCGGTCTTGCCGCCGACCGAACTGTCCACTTGGGCGAGCAGGGTGGTGGGCACCTGAACAAAACGGATGCCGCGCATATAGACCGCGGCCAGAAAACCGGTGATATCGCCGGTCACGCCGCCGCCAAGCGCGATCAAACCATCCCGCCGGTCAAAGCCGCGCTGGGCCAGTTCACTGGCTAACGCTGCAACGGTGGCCAGATGCTTGCTTGCCTCGCCGCGCGGAAAAGTGACAAGCTCTGCCGCGATGCCAGCCGCAGTCAGAGAATTCATGAGTAGCCCGGCATAAAGCCCGGCCACATGGTCGTCGGCAATCACGGCATAACGCTTGGCCACGGCCCGCGCCTTGAGATCAGCGCCGACCCGGTCCAGAAGCCCGGCCTCGATCAAAATAGGATAGGCCCGGTCTCCCAGGCCAACATGCAGTTCTTTCATTAGGTGTTTCCTTTAAAAAAAGCGAATATCGAATATCGAACACCGCTTCCGCCATCCCTGGCTCCCGCGGTATTAGCCCATCCCTGGGCGTCAAAGAATATCGAATGATGAAGTTTTATCCTTCGAAATTCTGCGGTTCCTTGTTCGATATTCTGCGGTTCCCCAAAAAGCTATCTACTTCAAAATTCTAAAAAAACAAACTTTTTCAACTCGATAACCATCACTTTTCATCCAAGACCTTGCGAACCACGGTGGCCAACTTTCCCCTGAGCACCGGTTTCATCACATATTCCCTGATACCCAGGGCCTTGGCTGTGTCCTCGTTAATGATCTCGCTGAAGCCGGTACAGAGGATAATGGGGATGTCGGGCCGGACGGCAAGCAAGCTGGCGGCCAGTTCCATGCCGGTCATTTCCGGCATGGCCATGTCCGTGATCACCAGATCGAACTCAGCCGGCTTCGCGGCGAACAGCTGCTGGGCCGCAACGCTGCTGGTAAGGGCGGTGACCCGGTAGCCGAGATCCGTCAGGATCCGCTGCTCAAGGATGACGATTATGGACTCGTCATCCACCACCAGCACCCGTTCCGTTCCCCTGGGAGCCACCTCGAACTCTTCATTATTCAGTTCCGGGGCCATGGTTGCCAACTCGGGCAGGTAAACATGAAAGGTGCTGCCCCGGCCCGGCTCGCTGTACACCGTAATCCGCCCGCCATGCTGGGTGACAATGCCGTGCGCCACGGCCAGGCCGAGCCCGGTGCCCTCCCCTTTTTTCTTGGTGGTGAAATAGGGCTCGAAAATCTTCTCCATGGTGGCCTTGTCCATGCCGCAGCCCGTGTCGCTCACCGTCAGATCCAGGTAGGGGCCGGGCAACAGACCCAGTAGCCGGTCGTCCTTGGCCGGGCCGATCTGCACGGCCTTCAAGGTAACGCCAAGAACGCCGCCACTCTCCCGCATGGCATGATAGGCATTGGTGCTGAGATTCATGACCACCTGATGAATCTGGGTGGGATCGGCCAGAACCGTGCCGCCGGCCGCATCGATATCCTGCCGGAGTGCGATGCGGGTCGGAATGGAGGCGCGCAGCAGTTGGAGGGCCTCCTTGACAATGTACTGGATGCGAACCGGTTTTTTTTCATGCTCGGTCTGACGGCTGAAGGTAAGGATCTGCCGGACCAGCTCGCCGGCCCGGCGGCCGGCCTGGGCTATTTCGCGGATATCAACGGCCGCGTCGCTGTCTTTCTCCACTTCGCCAAGGGCCAGCTCTGCATAGCCCAAAATGGCGGTGAGGATATTGTTGAAGTCATGGGCAATGCCGCCGGCCAGGGTGCCGATGGCTTCCATCTTCTGGGATTGCCGAATCTGGATCTCCATCCGCTTCTGCTTGGTAATGTCCCGGGCAAAATGGGCAATGCTGGAAATCCCGCCGTTTTCATCAAGAATCGGCGAGGCTGTTACCCAGAAGATCTTGTTCAGGTTGGGGTGTTCGATCTCGGCTGAATAGGATACAAAATTTTCCAGAGTATCGGGCACGGGACACCCCTGGCAAGGTTCTGCCGTACCACGGAACACCTGATAACAGAACTTGCCGAGCAGATCACCAACTCCAGCCCGAAATGCCTCGTGTGCAGCCCTGTTCACCCGGATCAACCGCATGTCGCTGTCCTGCAGGGTGATGATATCCTGCACTGCGTCAAAGGTCTTGTCCCACTCCTGTTTGGCCTGGCGCTCCCGGGCCTCGGCCTGCCGACGCTCGGTAATGTCGCGGGCCACGGCCATGATCAGATCGCGGCCCGCCTCGCTGGTGCGGACGATGCTCACCTCCACCGGGAAAACCGAGCCGTCCCGACCGCGGTGCTGCGACTCGACGATCATTCCCGCCTGGTCGGCCAGCTCAGCCAGGTGCCTTTCCCACATATCCATATCGGTGAGGTTGGCATCGATGTCGATAAGCCGCAAGGCGAGCAGTTGCTCGCGGTCGTAGCCGAGCCGAACGCAGGCCCGAGCGTTGACATCGAGCAAACAGCTGGTCGGCGCGTCGATGACAAAAATGGCGTCGTTGGAGGCATCTACAAGCCGGCGGAAGAGCTGCTGGCCGGCCTCGGCCGCGCAGCGCCTGGTGATGTCCATGATCGTCCACACCAGGGCTGTTTTCCTGCCGCGTTCGTTCCGCAACGCGGTCACGGAAATATCCACGATGAGTTGTGTGCCATCCTGCCTGGCCGCTTCGCACGTCCTTTTGAAGGGCTCGCCCCGCAACGCCTCGGCCATGACGTTGCGGAAAACCTCCTCACCCAAAATCAAGGCAGCCGACCGGCCGGCCAAATCTGCATGATCATAGCCAAACAGGGCGGTAAGGGCCGGATTCTGCTCCAGGATCTTGCCGTCGTTATCAGTGATGAGTACCCCGTCCAGGGCATTGGCAAACACCTTCTGGTAGAGGTCAAGCTCCCGCACCTTTTTCTCGAGCTTGCGAGATACGCTCGTGTCATATTTCCTAAAAAGATTCAAAGGGTCTTCCACGAGTTCTTCCGGCACGGAGAGTTCGTTGCCTGCCGCCTCGGCAACGACGTCCTCGATGACTTTCAGGAATTCCTGGGGGTCCATGGGCTTGATAATGTAACGCGAAGCGCCAAGGCCCATGGCCAGCCGTTCATCTTCAAGATCAACATAGGTGGCAGTGTAAAAGATGAACGGTACCGAGCGCAGCTTTTCATCGTGTTTGACTTCATAACAGAGTTTGAAGCCATCCATGACCGGCATGAGAATATCCGAGATGATCAGCTCAGGGGTGGTTTCTTTCGCTCTTGCCAGGGCATCTTGGCCGTGTACGGCTTCGCTTACCTCATGGCCAGTTCCTTCAAGCATTTTTCTGAGCAGGACTCTTGAATCCAGGTTGTCTTCAACGATGAGGATTTTCATTTTTTTCTCCAGCTGCAGAGTGACAAAGTGCAAAGTGGCAGAGTGACAAAGTTGCTATGGTCTTTTCTTGCTTTTTAATGTCTTCATCACGATCCAGCAGTTCTTTTTCAATGGCCATGTGAGCTCCTTTTAGAGGGTGGGGGCTTGACGTACCCCGGAATGGCCATTTACACAAATTATTTTACACCCTCTCTTCATCAGGCTGCTCTGCATTCTTTCAATTTCACGACTTGCATCATAAAGGTTATCGAAAGTTTCTTTTTCTATGTATCCAAGATTACAAGCAATTTCTATCTGAGTTTGCAGTTCGCATAAAGACCCTTGAGCAATCCCAAGGAAACGCAGAAATTCTCCTGAGGAATTCCGCCCCTGGCCTTCAGCAATATTACTCGGGATCGAAACAGCACAGCGCCGTAGCTGAGACGTCAAACCATATATTTCATCACTCGGGAACAATCTGCTTACCTGATAAATCTGTGTTACCAGATTCATGGCTTTCTGCCAGACAAGCAGATCCCGGTAAGTTTTCACTCCCATTCTGTTCCTCTATCTCTCTATCTCTCTGTCACTCTGCCACTCTGTCACTCTGCCACTTTGCCTCTCAAAATCTCCCCAATCTCCTCCATCACGGTCATGGGGTCAATGGGTTTTTCAATATACCCGGTACAGCCAGCTGCCAGCAACTCTTCGCGGTCGCCGCTCATGGCGTATGAGGTCATGGCGATGATCGGGATGCTGTCGTCCGTTTCCGAACTCCGGATCGCCTTCAGCACCTCGTTGCCGCTCATGTCCGGCAACTGGATGTCAAGGATGATAAAATCAGGCCGGGGCGCTGCTAATGCCATATCGATCCCCTTGCGGCCGGTTTCCGCCTCCATGGTCTCAATGCCGTTCTTGTTAAAAATGAAGGTTATCAGCGCCATGTTGTCGGGCGTATCTTCGATGATGAGCGCTTTGGGCATAATTTTCTCCTTTTTCACGTGGCAGAGTGGGTTAAAGGCAGTGACAGAGTGGCAAAGTTGCAAAGTCACAAAGTCGCCACTCTGTCACTTTGCCCCTTTGTCACTCTGCAACTTTGCAACTTGATCCCGCAACTCCTTGATCCGGAACTCCCTATCCACAAACAGTTTGTTGAACCGCTCAAGCTCCTCGTTCTTCTTTTTCAGGCTCTCCTCCATGGCATGACGCTCGGTCACGTCCTGCACCAGTTCGAGAACATTCACCACCTTGCCTTCCATATCCTTAATCGGCGAGCAGGTAAAATAATAATGGCGGGTGCTGCCGTCCGGATGGGTTATGGGGTGTTCCTGGCGCACCGGTTTCCCGATGCGGAACGCGATCAGGGCCGGACAGTCATCCGGTGCCTTTTCAATGTTGCAGTAGCTCAAGTTGCAGAGCTTGCCGATGAGGTCCCCCGCACCATACTGTGCCCTTTCCCTCAATCGGCGATTCACCCATAGAATACGTAGATCCTGGTCCAGAAGCAGCAAATCAGCGTCAATGGCGGAGACGATATTATCGAGGATATCCCGTTCCCTGACTGCCTCTGCTCTTGCCATCTCCAGCTTATGCCGCTCATCATTCAGCTTGTCCATAAAATCACCTTCTGCCACTCTGTCACTCTGTCACTTTGTCACTCTGCCACTTTGTCACTCTGCCACTCTGTCACTCTGCCACTCTGCCACTCTGTCACTCTGCCACTTTCCCCCTGTCACTCAAACAAACCGGCACCCGTAGCCAAAACCTGCTTCCTCTTCCTGCCTCGCTTTCCGCGCCCACCTCGCCGCCCAACACCTCGGTGGCGAGCTTCTTCGTAAGGTAAAGCCCCAAACCGGTACCGGGTGTGGTGGTCTTCAGATGGCTCTCCAGCCGGACGAAGGAACCGAAAAGCAGTTCCATGTCCTCAGCCCGAATGCCGATCCCCGTGTCTGTGACGCTGATCTCCACCCACCCCTCCGGCACATTCCCTTCTCTTTCCCTCTGTACCCTATAGGGCATAAATGCCTTCTGTCTCTGTGTACCCCTCAAGGGGGTATTAAACAGAACCTCTGTGCCTTTCTCTGTCACTTTGCCACTCTGCCACTCTGTCACTTCTATAACCACCTTCCCTTTCTCCGAAAACTTCACCGCATTGCTCAAATAATTGAGCAGACACTGCAACAGCCGCCGCCGGTCGGTGTTCATATTGATGGGCGTTTCCGGAACTTTCTTTACCAACCCAAGCCCCTTATCAGACATCTGGACCTGCAGGCTGGCGCATGCCTCGTCAATCACATCTTTAAGGAGAAATTCCTCGGCATAGGGAGTTATCTTGCCAGATTCGATCTTGGCGATGTCGATCACGTCAGTGATAAGAGACAGCAGATGCTTGCCGGCCCGAAAGACCCGCTGGATGTGATCGCGCTGCTCGGTGGTGATCTCGCCGGTCATGCCCTGGAGCATGATGCCGGTGAAGCCGATGATAGAGTTGAGTGGCGTGCGTAGTTCGTGGCTCATGGAGGCAATGAACATGGATTTCAGCCGATCGAGTTCCTTGAGCTTTTCATTGGCGGCTTCAAGTTCCATTTTCGCCTCGTTCATATCTTCAAGGAGATTGACGAGAGCGCTCTGACTGTCTTTAAGGGCTGTCGTGCGGTCTTCGACCAATTCTTCGAGATGGTCGCGATGTTGCATCAGGTCCGACTCAATCTGTTTCTGCTCGGTTATTACTTCCGAAAACAGAATGATGCCACCGAGTTCACCCTCAGCTTCATACCAGGGGTGAATCTCCCAGCGCACCCAATCCGTTTTTCCGCCCGCCCGTGGGAAGGGATCATTTTCAGATTTCTCAACCGCGCCGGCCAGACAACGCCGGTGGATTTCTCGCCAGTGCTCGGGGATATCCGGAAACACCTCATAATGCGAGCGACCGATGATATTCTGGTCGCCCAAGTCATAATCCAGGCGGAAGCGGTTGCTGGCCACGATATACTTCATATCGCGATCGAACATGGCGATGGCTGCCGGAGAATGTTCCACAAAAAGCCGGAGCAACTTCTCGTTTCTCTGCAGCACCGCCTCCGCCCGCTTGCGTTCGCTGACATCCAGGACAATCCCCTGGTAATGGGTTATCGCGCCCATTTGATCCCGCCGGATCCAGGTGGTATCATCAGTCCAGAGGATATCGCCGGTTTTGGTGATCACGCGGTATTCCTGCCTGAATTCGGTAACGCCTGACTCGGAGCAGCTCAAGACTTCAGCGCCCACCCGTTCCAAATCATCTTTATGGATCACCCCGGCATACGAAACCTGGCCGTCAATGAAATCTTCCGGTGTGTAGCCCCATTGCCTGACGTTTTCGGAGACGTATTCAACCGGCCAACCGGCAGCCGCGCGCCAGAGAAAGACTACAGCCTGGCTCCTATTAATAATAGATTCCAGTTCTTCCCGTTTCCGGGTAGTTTTTTGCAGCTCAGCTTCAGCCGCCTTGCGGTCGGTGATGTCTTCGACGCTGGACCAGATCAGTTTTTCTCCGCCGCGCTCGAAAATCAGGCCCGAAAGGCGAACCGGCACAAGGTGGCCATCCTTATGAGTATACTCTTTCTCATAGGGCCCGTAGCGGCCTGTTGCCCTGAGGCTGTCCAGTTGGGCCTGTTCCTGGGCCGTGTATTGGGGGGGAGTTATGTTCCAGTATGTAAGCGCGAGCGTCTCTTCAACCGACCGACCGATGATGTTGGCGTATGCGGAATTCACATCCACCAGACTGCCATCCAGCCGGCAGAGGGCAAGGCCGACGGGAGATAATTCGAACAGGAGGCGGTTGTATTGTTCGCTTTCCCGCAGTTCCTCCTCTGCCTTTTTACGTTTTTCCTCCTCCGCGACGATCAGCCAGGCCTTAGCGCTGATTATCGTAAAGAGGATGCCACCGAACAGGATCATGCCGATCACCAACAGCAGCCTGTTTCTGAAAGAAGCAAGGGAAGAAAGAATCTCGTCCTCGGAAGACGCCACGACAATGGACCAGAACGTGTTGGCAATGTTGATCGGCAGATAAACGGCATACTTCTTCACCGGCGCCACAGTCTTGTCCCCGATCCTGTCGATGGTATAGGTGGTGGTCCCCTGATGGCCCTGCAGCATCTCCTTTGTCATGGATAGTATCGCAGGGTAATCCTTAAAGTTATCAAAAATGGCTTTACCGGTAAAGCCGGGAACCGGACTGTACAGCGTTGTGCCGTCGCGACTTACCACCCATGCATAGCCTGTCTGGCCGATCTTGATTACTTCCAGATAACGCCTTGCCAGGTTTTCAAAATCAATGACAATGGCGATGGTTCCCTTGAAGGTCGTCCCCTTGAACACTGGCACATGAAGCGCAATTCCTTCAAATCCCTGCACTGCCCAGAACACATCGCTCACCACGGGCTTGTGATCCCGCAGGATATCCCGTACATGTTTCTGGCCCGAGATGTCGCTTCCTATAGAATCGCTGTGCGGCACCGTATGCAGTATCCGGCCCTTTTCATCGACCCGGGTAATCGATCTGATCTGCTCCTGATGCGCCTCATAAAACAAGGCCATATAGCGTTTGCCGTCCTCGTCAACGCTGATTATCTCGTCCATTTTCGAGAACGAACTCAGGATGCCCGTCCACGTTTTGAAAAAATCCTCAATACCGTGGGACGCCTGTTGCGCGTGGATCTGCTGCTCCGCATTCAATTGCCTGATCGCGGTCTTCTCGGCCGTGTCATAAAAGACCATGAAAAGATAGACGCACAAAGCGATGAAGCTGATTATGAGAAGAAGAAAAAGGCCTTTTTTCATGCCGATCTCCCAGCCCCTTTCAATTTTCGCTCCAGTTCCATGATCTTCTCTTTCAACTCCACCATGCGCAGTTCCCGGTCCACGAAAATCCTGTTCATCCGTTCGATTTCGGCCAGTTTTGTTTCCAACTCCTTCTTGGCCTCATTTACGTCTTCGAGAAGGTACTGCAGGGCCTCCTGGGTGTGAAGGAGATCCGAGGTGCGCTCCTTGACAATTTCCTCGAGATGCAGGTGGTATTTCTCAAGCTCCGCCTCGGCCGCCTTGCGCTCGGTAATGTCGCGGACAATTGTCAACAGATAGAACTCATTGTCCAGGGGAAAGAATTCACCGGACACCAGACAGTCAATAAACCTGCCGGACTTTGTCCGGAAACGTGCCTCCATCTCCCGGACTTTTTCCTGTTCCTTCAGGACCGCCACGTACCTTTCGCGATCAAGAGGATCGGCCCACAGGTTCAGTTCCAGAATGGTCCGACCCAGTGCCTCATCACGGGTATATTCTGATTGTTGAATAAAAACCTCATTGATATCAACCAACATCCCGTCGTTTTCTCGACTGATGATGATTGCATCGGGAGTGGCATGGAAGGCCTTCATGAATTTTTCTTCAGACTGTTGCAAAGCTTTTGAAGCCTTTTGCTGTTCCGTAATATCCTCGACCGTGGACCAGATGAAATCCTCGTTGTCTCGCCGCACGATCAGCCCCGTAAGCCGGACCGGCACCAGATGCCCGTCCTTATGGATATACTCTTTTTCATAGGGCCCATACCGGCCTGTCGCCTTGAGGCTGTCCAACTGGGCCTGTTCCTGCTCCGCGTAATTCCTGGGCGTGATGTCCCAGTACGAAAGAGTCATCGTCTCCTCAACGGTCCGGCCGATGATCGCGGCATAGGCCGGGTTTGCATCGACAAGTTGCCCGTCCATACTGCAGAGGGCAAGGCCAAGAGGTAGCCGTCGTATCAGAGTATTGTTGTAATCCTTTTCCGCGGCTAATTCCGTATACGTGCTTTTCAGTCTGGAAGACATTCCGGCAATCAGCAGATAGAGAAGGACCGCTGTTAACAAAACATAAAACCAGCCCTTGACGGTCTGCAGACTTGTCAAAATATCCGGGTCCGTGAACAGGGCGAACAGGAGTCTATCGGAAAAAAGTATCCACAGAACGCCGATAAGCGCGTAAAGCGCCGCAATTCTGAATGGTGTCCTTACGCCGGGGCTGTTTGATCTGACACTCATGACTTTATCCGTAACATTGGTTTCTCCAAGATCAAGCCCGGTCATTCCCGTTGCCCCGAACGGCCTGCACGGCTTCGCATCCTTTTTCTCAGCGCAACCGCATCTTTGTTGAAATAGCCCCTTGCCTCAATCCTCTTTGCGCATCTCTTTTCCGCTCTTTCTCGCCAGCACCCTCAGAAACGCCGCCGCCAGTTCAGGGTCGAACTGCGTGCCCGAACGATTCTTGATCTCAGAGAGCGCATGCTCCTCATCAACCGCATCTCGATATGGACGGTCAGCGATCATGGAATCATAGGCGTCGGCAATCTGGAGTATCCTGGCGCGCAGACCGATCTCTTCACCTTTAAGGCCGTTGGGATAGCCGCTGCCATCCAGCTTTTCATGATGGTCCCTGATAGCAGGGGTTATGTGCCGGAGCTGCTTTATATCTTGAAGGATTTCCGCCCCCAGTGCCGCGTGTTTTTTCATTGCCTCGAACTCTTCTGCCGTCAGTTCCGAGGGCTTGTCGAGGATGTCGTCCTTCAGCCCGATCTTGCCGATGTCATGGAGCAGCGCCGCCATCTTTACCTCCGCCACTTCGACAGCACCAAGAGCCATTTCCCGTGCGATCTGTTCGGCGTAGTCCGCGACCCGTCTGGAGTGTCCCGTGGTCCATCTGCTTTTTGCCTCCAGGGTGCTCACTAAGGCCCGTACAAAAGACTCGAAAAGGTCTTTCAGGTCTGCCTCGGACCTGCGCAGCGCCCGGTTGGACTCCTCCAGGTCCGTGACCTTTTTTTCAAGCTGCCTGATCAGCCGGGCGCTGTAGCCTTGCAAAAAAGTACCTTCATCCTTTTTCTCCGGCACAACGGGCGGCCCTAACAAGCCTTTTTCATAATCGCTTAATATCTCTTTGACCGTCTTCAAAAATTCATCGTGGTCCATCGGCTTGACAATAAATCTGACCGCTCCCATGCTGAGACCGAATTCCTTGTCCTTTTTTTCCGTATACGAGGCAGAGTAAAACACAAACGGGATGCGCGCGAGCCGCTCGTCTTCCCGGCACAGCCGGCAAAACTGAAAGCCGTCCATGACCGGCATAAGGATGTCCGAGATGATCATGTCCGGAGGAGCTTCGCGGGCCAGTTTCAATGCCTCCACGCCGTCCGAGGCGGTCACGACCGTATAGCCGTCCGATTTCAGGGTGGCCGCCAGAATGATCCGCGCATCCGCATTGTCGTCTACGATCAGGATTTTCATTTTTTCCCAGTGGTAAAGTAGCAGAGTAACAAAGGGGCAAAGAAAAACGAACCGCTGAGATAAGCGTATGCTTCGATATTGTAGGTCAACATATCGACACGACGATTGACACAATATTCCACCTGTGCCTTCTCTTTTCCTTCAACTACTTTGTCACTCTGCCACTGTGCCACTCTGTCACTATTTTCAAGTAACTCCGCCACGTTTTATTGACATATCCAACTTAATAGCCTACAATGTGGCCATGAAAATAGCAAACATAGCGGAATTTAAAAACAATCTCAGCAAATACCTGGCACTCGTGGAACAGGGAGAAGAGATAGAAATATGTAAACGCAACATCCCTGTCGCCAGGCTAGTTTCGTCAGGCCCCAGAAAAAAAACCAATCGCACTGTACTTGGCTGCGGCCACGGCAGTGTGCAGGTAAAGGTTGATCTTACCGAACCTCTCATTCCGCAAGATAGCTGGGAAATGTTGGGGAAATGAGGATTCTCCTTGATACCTGTTGTATTATCTGGGCGATATCCGCTCCTGAAAGTCTGTCAAAAACTTCCACCTCTTTGCTTGCCGCGGAGGATTCCGAGATCTACGTTTCCCCCATCAGCGCCGCGGAGATCGCCTGTGCCGCAGAGCGAGGCCGTCTGGAATTGAACCAACACTGGAAAACATGGTTCAGACATTACATCAGCCTGAATCAATGGCAGATAGAGGATATCAGCTTAAACGTCATTGAAGAGGCCTATTCTCTGCCCGGTCCTTTTCATGCGGATCCGGCTGACCGCATGATTATTGCCACGGCAAGATTGAAAAACTATACCATCCTTACAGCCGACAAAAAAATTATCGAATATCCCCATGTAAATTCTGCCTGGTAAACAGCTGGATTACTTCTGCTCCCGAAATTTTCCCTCTTCATCATTCCGATATTCTCTTTGTGCCTTCTTCCTTTGTGTCTCTGTGCCTTTTCTCTGTCACTCTGCTACGCTGCAACTTTGCCACCTCATCCCGCAGTTCCTTGATCCGGAACTCCCGGTCCACAAAGAGTTTGTTCAATCTTTCGAGTTCACTGTTCCGCTTTTCAAGCTCCCCAGTGCGTTCCTTGACCATCTCTTCCTGGTTTTCAGCATGCTGCTTCAGCTGATCATACAAGATAGCATTCTGGATTCCCAAGGCCGTCTGGCCGGCCAGGGTCTCAAGAAAATCGGCTTCCTCGCTGAACCGTCGCTCTTTCAGGCTGGCGAGCCCCAAAACACCGATGACTTTCGATCCTTCCAGGAGCGGCAAGGCGGCAAACGATCGCAGTCCGGCCTCCTTGCATTCCATGAGCGAGCACCGGGCGTCGGCATGGATATCATCTGAATAGACCGGCCTCCCCACGGCGGCAAGGCCGCAGAGGCAGACGCCGGCCTGGTGCGGTTCCGTGTCCGATTTCCTCGAAAACGGCGGCCTGCTGTAGGTATCAACTGTGACGAGGCCCCCGTCTTCCAGAACATACAATATGGCAAAATCAACCCCTGTAACCACAACGAGTTCGTGCAGAGCGGCCCGCGCCACCTCTTCGAGCGACAGACTGGCAACAACCTTGGAAGCAAGACTGTTCAGGGCGGCAAGCCGGGTCATGGTTTCCTGCAACTTATCGGCCGTTGCTTTCCTGGCGGTGATGTCCTCCACGTTCACGACCCGGTACAGAGGGGCCCCCCGCTCATCCCTGATCGTGGCCACATTAACGGCAACAGGAAAAAACGAGCCGTCTTTCCGAAGATGAATTGATTCAAACCGGTACTGTTTTCTGGCGTGGACTTCGCGAATATGTTCCGCCAGGGCCGGTCGTGCTTCCGGGGCATAAACGTCTTGCTCTGGGGTATTGATAAGATCTTTCACTTCACAACCGTGCATCCGGGCAAAGGCCTGGTTGACTGAGATCAGCTTTTCCGTTCTGACATCACCCATTGCCAGCCCCCATTGGGCGTTTTCAAAAATTTGCCCCCAGCGCACCAGTTCCCTGGCGTCGCGTTTACGCTGCTGGACAGTATGCACCAGAAAAAAAATGACCACGGACTGCAGGGCAAGGAGAATCGTAATAATCCAGACCTTGGCCCGATGCTGCTCATAAAAGGTGATTGGTTTGTCAACGATGATACTGCCTTCGGGAAGCTTACTGTCAAGCAGGTGAAATTTTTGCAGCTGACTGTAATGAAACATGAATTTGTTGGGGCTTTGCTTTTGCACCGGCATATTGGCCACCGGATCGCCCTTGAGAATACTGACCGCCATCTCCGCCGCGGTCCGGCCCTGAAATACCGGGTTGTTCAGCTTGCCGCCCACCGTGCCCAGGCCGAAAACGCTGGCATAATTGGTATAGATCGGCAGCCCGGAAACCTGGCTCAGTTTTTCCGCCACCAACCGCTGGTCGTCGAAATTGACCCCGTCCCGGTCGATATGAAAATCCGAATAATAAATGATGGTATCTGGTGGAAGTTTAGCTGCCTTAGCCAGTAGTTCCGCATAAGTCAGCCCGGAACCACTTTCATCAAAAAAGACGAATTCCACGGCCGGTGCATATCTGGCGGCCAGTTCCTTGAGTTGTTCACGGTTGGCTCTGCCGGTGGTGGCCGTATCCGTGACCAGGGCTATCCTTTTGATGCCGGGATGAAGCTTGAGGGCGGCATCGAGCGTTTCCTCCCGATCCAGAGTCTCGACGACGCCGGTGATCCCCTGGTGCCCTGCAAGCAGGGCATCCTGGAAATTATTCACCCCGCAGAAGACAATGGGAGTGCCGGGAAAAAGTTCCTCGCGGTTGGCCAGCAGAAAGAGAAGGGCATTATCATCAGAGGAAATAATGACATCGAAACGGATATGTTCATACTTTTCACGGTAGACTTCTTTCAGGCGGGAAAGATACTCGCCTTCCAGTCCGTCGTAAAACCGTTTGCTGTCCATATTTTCCACAAAGAAATCAACCCGCAGATCCTGTGCGGCAAAGATATCCTTGATGCCTTGCATGATACCGTCGGTCCAGAAGTAGACCTGGTGGTAGGAATTGAGAATAAGGACGCGGGGAGTGGCAGGCGGAGCAGCAGCGGCATCAGAAAGAAGAAGCAGAGACAGCAGGAGACAGAACAGGGTCGGCAGGCGACGCAACCCGTGGCACGCCACCTTTTTTTTCGGCCTTTTTTGCATAGCGTGCCTCCCCTGCGTCTGGAGTGGCCATCAAGGACTTTCTACCAAGAACAAATAATACCAGAGCGGGGCAATACCGTCAAAGTATTCAAAGGTTCCGTGGCAGCAGAAAGAAGTAACCAGGCAACAGGAAGGCCGCGCCATGACGACAAGAGACCAATCGCCGCAGCACCCGGAAAGCCAGGCTGGTCAGGAATCAGGCAAATGATTCAACAGCCCGGCTCAGATCCTCATGAAACTCGGCAGCGGAATCGTAGAACACCGGCGTGCCCACGGAGAAATGCATGAAGATATCGTTCAATTTCCAGGGGATGTAAGGAAAGAGCTTTTTGAAATTAACGATCTTATTCTTGGAGAGCAGCGAGAAATCATCACTCGTTATGGTTGCCAGGATTTTCTCGCCCATGTCTGGATGCGCCAGCACCTCACGCGGGTAGAAATTGCCCCGCCCCACCAGAAACATCAGCAGGTTGCCGAGTTCGAGGATATCGAGGCCAAAGGGCCGCTCGGGCAGGTAGAAATCGTAATCGAAATCAATCCACTTGAAGGTGCCGGTGTCATACTCCACAAATATATGATCCCGACGGATGTCGCCATGCCGGATACCATTGGCGTGCAGCAGGGCAATGGCCTCGGTGCAGGCCAGGAACTGCCGCAGAAAGGCGGGCAACTCCGTCTCGAAGTACTGTTGGTGCGGACTGTTGCTGCGAAAAATATGCTTGTCCAGCCGGCGGCCGCTGATGATATCCAGAATGCGGACCAGATTGCCGCCCGCATCTTTGGCAGCGTAGCCCTGCATGAAGTGGTCATGCCCCTGAACCAGCGCCAGAATGCCGGCTTCCTTTTCAGGATTACGGAAACAGGGAATGGTAAACCTGCCAACGGTGATGGTGAATGTCTCATGAAAAACCAGCTTGAGGATATGATCCTTTCCTGATTCCAGGTCCTCTACCCTGGGTACCCACTGTTTGGGCTGATCGTCGACCCCGAATCGGCCCTCCCGGGTGTAACCGGTCACCAGAAAATAACGGTTATCCACCAGGATGATATCCCCGTAGTCGATACTGGTAAAATCCTTGGTATCGGCAAAGACCCTGGGCTTGCGCCGGATACTGCGGACAACCGGATGCGTTGCCAGGCGCGTGGTGATATGTTCTGGAAGATGGTCCGAATTCTCATGCATGATCTCGTCCGTCGAGCAGTCACCCGCCCCAGGAGCCAGAAACCAGCCGGGCAGACGGCCGGGGCGGTATGACTGCCTGTCCAGGAGCCTGGCTAGCGAAAACTTTTGGGATCCAGGGAGGAATAGTACTCCTCCAGTATGGTCATGACCTCCGGCCGGCTGAACTCTGCCGGCACCTCGTGGCCCCGCCGGTTCCTGAGAAGCCAGCGCAGCTTGCTGCCCGAGATGATCACCCGGTCCTCGGGATCGTCAACCGGGCAGGTTTTGAGGGAGGCCATGCCGTTGTTGCGATGGGACCAGAAGGTCCAGTCCACTTTCAGGGGCTGGATCTCCAGGGCACCACTCTCCAGGCTGTCAAAGATGGTCTGGGCCTCGAACAGGCCGTAGAAGTCGCCAACCCCGGCATGGTCGCGGCCCACCAGCAGATGCGAGCAGCCGAAATTCTGGCGGATGATGGCATGCAGTAGCGCCTCCCTGGGGCCGGCATACCGCATGCCCATGGGATAAGCGGCCAGCAGGGTACGCTCCTGGTTGAAATAGTTGTCGATGAGGGTCTGGTAACAGGCGAAACGCACCGGCCCAGGCACTTCCTCCGGCATAAGGTTGCCCACCACGGCATGGATGAACAGGCCGTCAAGGATCTCCTGAGCCAGTTTACAGATATACTCCTGGGAACGATGGATCGGCGCCCTGGTCTGAAAAGCGCCCACCGTTGACCAGCCCCGTTCCTCAAAGATGGCCCGGGCTGCCGCCGGGTGCATGTAGGCGTCACCATAGGTCTGTCTGAAGTTCTTCTCGCCCAGGACGGTTACTGGCCCGCCCACATAGGAGCGACCGCCCGCCATGACCTGCTGGACGCCGGGATGCTCTTCCATGGCCAGGCGCCAGAACTCATCGACGCTCTTGGTTCCCTGGCCCATGAACACGGCCTGGCACTCTCTTTTCCGGTCCGGCTGATACAGTTCCTCCACCAGCATGATGGCCAGCAGGTCATCGCCTTCGTAGAG
>MGTE01000065.1:0-8323 GCA_001799275.1 Deltaproteobacteria bacterium RIFOXYD12_FULL_57_12 | reverse complement strand
CCCGTCGTAATCGGCCCGGCCCATAAAGCCGACAAGCGGAGTAAAGGCGCCCATGCCCAGCATGAGGATATCGCCGGCCTCCCGGGCGCGCACCTGAATCTTGGGCAGCTCCACGGCCTTCTTTCTTGCTTCCTCGCAGGCCTCGCCAGCCAGCAGCCGCGGTGTCAGGACCTTGTCAGTGCCGTGGGGATTTACCAGATGCATATCCTTCTCCTTTGTTGCGGATCAATACCGAAAAATCGTTTCCTTCCTTGAAATTGTTACCTGCCCTGCCGCGGTTAATCAACAAAAAAAGGGGGGATGCCATAAAAGGCATCCCCCCTTCGAGTAAAACAGTTCAGTACTGCCGCAAGAACATCGGCTTTACTTCATCTTTTCACCAGAAGCAAAACTCTGCATCTTGACCTCGACCTTTTCGGTCAAACCCTGGTAGTACTCGCGCAGGATAACCAGAACCTCTTCGCGGCCGAAGTGATCCGGAATGGCGCTGCCGTCGGAGAGCATCTTCCGCAGTTTGGTGCCGGAAAGGACGACCCGGTCTTCCTTGCTGTGCGGGCAGGTACGCAGAGAGGCCATACCGTCGCACTTGAAGCAGTAGAAGGTCCAGTCGATCTTCAGAGGCTCGCAGAGCAGGGCCTTACCGGCAGCGGCGGGCTTCGGAATCTTGTCAAAGATGGTCTGGGCCTCGAACAGGCCGTAGAAGTCACCAACACCGGCGTGGTCGCGACCGATGATCATGCGGTTGACGCCGTAGTTCTGGCGGAAGGTGGCGTGGAGCAGGGCCTCGCGGGGACCGGCGTAACGCATATCCAGCGGATAGCCGGCCTGAATGACGTTGTCTTTCACAAAATATTTCTCAACCAGGCAGTCAATGGCCTTGACCCGGACTTCAGCTGGAATATCGCCGGGCTTCAGGTTGCCGATCAGGGAGTGGATGATAACACCGTCACACACCTCGACCGCGATCTTGCACAGGTACTCGTGGGAGCGGTGCATGGGGTTGCGCAGCTGCAGAGCGGCGACATTGGCCCAACCCCGCTCTTCGAACATGGCGCGGGTCTCGGCCGGGGTCAGATAAACGCCCTTGTATTTGGCGGGATACTCACCCTGGGACAGAACCTTTACCGGGCCAGCCAGGATGATTTCCTTCTGGTTCATGACCATCTGTACGCCGGGATGATCTTCCAAGGCCACCTTCATGAACTTGTCGTCGGCACTGTCGGCGCCTTCGCCTTTGAAGACCTTCTCACATTCCCATTTCTTCTCGACCTCGCTCAGCTCATACTTCTCGGTCACCTTCATGGTGGCCATGAGCTCGCCGTTGCGGACCAGGGCGACCTCATCGCCCACCTTGATGCCGTCGGCATCGGCCTTGGCGGCGTCCAGACAAACCGGCACCGGCCAGAAGGTGCCATCGGCCAGGGTGAAATTCTCGCAGACGCTCTTCCAGTCCGCCTTGGTCATGAAACCGTTCAGGGGGCTGAAGCCGCCGATCCCCATCATGATCAGATCGCCTTTAACCCGAGCGCTGATCTCAACCTTCTTCATACCAGCGGCCTTTGTTTTTTCAGCTTCCAGTTCAGAGCCATGCAGCAGGCAACAGACCAATCCCTTACCACCGTGCGGAGCAACCAGTTTCGACATGTTTTCCATCTCCTTTTTTGTATTAGCGTTATATGATAGAGGGTGAACCGCTATTCATTTCCGACCTGTGATTTATAAATAAGGACACCATGGTTGTCAAGGAAAAAAACAGGGAATCGTTGTGATGCACCATGGATGCCGACAGACTCCCCACGGGATGCCGACAGACTCCCCACGCTCCTTTTCTTCCGATTGCGGAGACAATCCATGATATCTCCGCTGGTTGCGGGCAACACCGGAAAACAATGAACCGGCCCCGTACTTCGCCCTTTTCCGCTTGACAATGCTGGAGAACACATTGTATTTACCCAGTGCAACATAAACGCGCATTTTATGTCTTACTATTTCTTCTCGCAAGGCAACGACCAACCCTCTGGCCAACCCGAGCAGCCCGTCAGTCAACATAGCAACCATCCGAATATCACAATGATCACCTACTTTCGCCTTTTATTTTTGAGCGCTGCATTTATTCTATTGGGCTCCTCCCCCATGCCGCAATGCGCTGATCTTAATTTTCCGGCCCTGCCTTTCTCCCCGCCGCCGGACCATGCATTCAACCATCTTTTTCAACTCTTCAGCGTCAAGGAACCAATCCACCTGGTGCTTGTCGAAAAAAGCAGACAACGCTTGTTGGTTTTGCGACATGACGGCACCCTTCGGGTCGTAGCCGAATATCCCTGCGCTACCGGCGAAAATTCCGGGACAAAAAAAGAAAGCGGTGATTCGCGAACGCCGGAGGGGATTTATTTCATCACCAAAATCTTTACGGACAACAAAACCACCATCTTTGGCAACCGGGCATTACATCTCGATTATCCAAATATTTTCGACAAAATGGCCGGCAGAAACGGCGATGGCATTTATATCCACGGAACAAACAAGAAGCTGGTCCCGTACAGCTCAAACGGCTGCGTCACCTTATCGAATAACGACCTGGAGAATCTGTTCCAATATATGGACATGGCAGTGACTCCAGTAGTAATCGTCGAGAACATCGATCAACTCGCGGCCCAACAACTCGCGCCCCACACCGAAAACAAGACAGCCCTTGAAAAGGTATTAATCCCTGATGTGCACGATCCGGGCAAACTTGAGTTCGACTATCTCTACCTGCTGAATTATGCCGGCAATCAATCCGTAGCGGTCGGTGAGTACAGTCAACGACTGGACGACTCGACCAGAATCCGCAGCTACAGCAGGAGCTACCTTGAAACAGGCGCCGGCAGTGGCTGGAACATCAAGGAGCGGTTGACCCAGACCACCCCTATCCAAATATACCCACAATATCCCATCAAAATAGCCGCCCTCCCCAATTCGGCCAAATTCCTTGTAGCGGAAACCAGGGATTTCGTGACAGAGACTCCTGCAAAGACCCAGGTGGCCGCAGCTGCCCAGCGTCAAGCCGCCCCTGTTGCCCTGCCGCCCCCCCTGCCTGCTGACAAACCGGCTGTCCGTGTTGCTCCTCCCAAGGAGACGACACCTGTCGCCGCGACGCAGGCCAAGCCAACTTCTGCCCTGCCCCCGGTCGCAGAGCCGGCAACCACGAAATCCTTGCCAGCAAGGCCTGCCGCGAAACAGGTCGAGCAACCGTTGCCCCCTCCTGCTGAAAAACCGCAACCAGTGGCCGCCATGCAACCGGCTGCTCTTTTTCCGCAAAACTCTCAGCTCGTTCTCGATTTTCTCGAAAAATGGCGGCAGGCATGGGAGTCCAAGGATATCGACGTCTACATCGGGAGCTACGAGCCGTCCTTCCGCCAGGGCGGCATGAATCTGGATGCCTGGCGGACGCACAAGACAAACCTGAACAAGACCTATTCATTCATCAACATTGAGATCTCCGACATAAAGATCAACTGGACAAAATCCGGCGCCATCGTTTCATTCAGGCAATCGTATCGCTCTGACTACTATACAGCGAACGGCATAAAGACCCTGCACCTCAACTTCACAGACAAGGGATGGGCAATCCAGCGTGAATTGTGGGCAAAAAACAAGAGCGGCAAGGGTGAATGAGTTGAGTAAGACAACTCGTTGCACCCCAACCCAGCAGAGCTGGATAAGTCCCTTAACGGCACGAACACCCGCATGTGCCGCGGGCTTCAGGTTTGCGGCGTTTTTGATCGCAAACCGTCAACAATCAGCGCATAAGGGACTAACCGTGCTGGCGGTTCTCCTCTCCAGCCTGCTGCTGATCGCGGCCCTGCCCGCCTCGGCAGCGGCCCAGGTCCGCCACGAGGTCTTTCTGCCCAAAACCGAGCATGAGTTGAATGTCTACCGCGTCTCCGGAGCGGAACCCGGCAAGACCATTATGATCATCGGTGGCATCCAGGGCGATGAACCGGGCAGCTACCTGACCGCCGATCTCTACGCCGACATCCACCTGCGAAAAGGAAACCTGATTGTCGTGCCGCGCGCCAACCTCTACTCGATACTCCTTAACAGCCGGAACGGCGCCACCGGCGACATGAATCGAAAATTCGACAACGAATCAACCAAGTCGACCCATCTGGAGGAAGAAATAGTCTCCATCCTCAAGCACCTGATCGCCGAAAGCGACTGCCTGCTCAACCTGCATGAGGGTTCCGGATTCTATGCCCCGACCTGGATAAGCGACCAGGAAAATCCCGACAAATTCGGACAGTCCATCATCTACGATGCCGAGAACTATGAAATTCCAGGAAAAAAACAGCCCATCCACCTGGGCCAGTTGGCCCAACGGGTTGTGGAACAGGTCAACCAGTCGATTCCCGAACCGCGCTACCAGTTCCGTGCGAACAACCATAACACCATATCCGATGAATCATCCCACAAAGAACAACGGAAATCCGCCACATTCTATGCCCTGACCAGAGAGCATATCCCTGCCTTCGGCGTGGAAACCTCCAAAGAAATCGACTCCCTGGAAACCAAGATCCGCCTGCACAAACTGGTAATCAATACATTCATGGCCGAACTGGGAATTGTCCTCGACGCCCCCGGTGTCAGCCTCGAGAAACCCCAGCTAAATTATCTGCTCTTGAAAGTCAACAGCAACAACCCGGTTGCCTTGCCCAACGGCGCAACGCTCAATGTCACGCCGGGAGACGAGATCACGGTGACCGATATCATTGCCAACTACCCCCGCGGACTCATCGCTGATATCGAAAATTTCGGGACCAAAAATGACACAAACATTCCCTTCCGGGTTACCAGGACCACGCGGATTATCGTGCGCAAGGATGCGGAGGAATGCGGCCAGATAGTTCTGGTGCCACAACCGCAGGATGGCGCCACTCGCCTTCAGGAGGCTGCGGTACCAATCGAGAAGCTCCGGGCCGAACAGTTGCTGATCAATGTTGACGACCAGATAGTCGCCTTGGCAGCCGGCCAAACCATCAAAATTGCCAAAGGCAAACGTTTGATCCTGCAGGGCGTCAGAACAAATATCCCGGAGATGGATGAAAAGGTGATCGTCAATTTCAAAGGATTCGCCCCGCCTAAAAAAACCAACAAGGGCAATGACCTGCATCTTCCCATTTACACCGACCAGGATCTCTGGACACGATACTCCAAAAATAAGCAGGGCAGGCTGTACCCGATCGTGGTAAGCCATCAAAACAAAACCATCGGCGAATTCTGGGTGGAGATTGACACACCCTGACGCGCCCCTGCGTTGACCAAATTTCTCGATTTGAAATGACCGGCTATTCCCCGACGTTCCGGGCAGGCGTATGACAGACAAAAAAATACTGACAGGATTTCTCGCCACCCTGCTCCTCTTCGCCGTTCCGGTCGCAGGCGCCTCGGTGGAGGACCTGGCTGCAAATGCCGAGGCGGGCAACCCTGCGGCCCAGGCCAAACTTGGCCAGATATATGAAAACGGCCGCGGTGTGCTGCAAAATAACAGCCGGGCGGCGTACTGGTACACAAAGGCGGCTGATCAGGGCCATGCCGACGGCCTGCGAGCTCTTGGCGTTTTGTACGAAATTGGCAGGGGCGTCGAAAAAAACCCGGCCAGGGCTGCCGAATTATATCGGCAAGCGGCTGAGCTCGGTATGGCACGGGCGCAGGTAAACCTCGGCATCCTCTATGAGACCGGCACCGGAGTCGAACAGGATATCCAGCAGGCCTTGTCCTGGTACGAAAAGGCGGCGGCCCAAGGCTACCCGCGTGGGCAGACCTACCTGGGCATACTCCTTGAAAAAGGGGCGGGCGGCGAACCAGACTTGCCGCGAGCCCGTTCGCTTTATGAGCAAGCAGCCGGGGCCAACTACAGCAGGGCCTTAGTCCGTCTGGGCATGCTGCATGAAAGAGGTTTGGGAGTCAAGGTCGATCTCGACAAGGCGCGCGCCTGCTACAAGAAAGCGGCCGACCAGGGATATCCCAAGGCGATAGGGCTCTACCAGAGACTGCTGGGCTCAGGTGCTGCCCCCCCACCTGCTCCTCTGACCGGCAGGGAGGACGAGGTCGCAGACGACGAAAGGCAAAAGATGCCACCGGCCGGGAAAGCTTCCATGCCTGTGCCTGCTCCTCCGGTCCCTGGCACAGAGGCCGGAACTTTTGACCGACATCTGCAGGAAGCAAAAAACGGCAACGCCGAGGCCCAAAACATCGTTGGCATGCATTACCTGCAGGGCCGGGCCGGGGTGTCGGATCCGGTCAAGGCGTTCTACTGGCTGCAAAAGGCCGCAAACCAGGAAAACGGTGACGCCTTAAACAATCTGGGCCTGCTGTATGTTGCCGGCCAGGGAATCAGCCAAGATTACGGTACGGCCGCGCTGCTCTTCGAAAAGGCGGCGGCGCGAGGAAACGTTGCCGCCCAGAACAACCTGGGCCTGATGTACACCGAGGGTCATGGCGTGGAGCAGAGCCCTGAAAAGGCCGCTGTCTGGTTTACGAAGGCCGCCGAACAGGGAAATGTCGCCGCCCAGAACAACCTGGGCCTGATGTACAACGAAGGACGCGGCGTTGAACTGGATTTAACCAAGGCCGCCTCATGGCTAAAAAAAGCCGCCGAAGGCGGACATCCGGCCGCCCAGAACAACCTGGCAATCATGTATGCCAACGGCCAAGGCGTGGAAAAAAATCTGCAGGAGGCGATCAACTGGTTTGAAAAAGCAATTTTTCAAGGTTATGAGAAGGCCAGGGAAAACCTCGAAATAGTCCGTCAGGAGTTGGCAGCGGCACCAGACCCTGCGCCGCCGGACGAAGCCTCCGGAAGCAGTATCGGCGAACCGGCCAGGCCGCTCCAGGAGGCAGCCGAACCCCGACCGCCGTCTGGCACTACCCCGGAGACAAAGTCGGCGGCGGAATATTTCCACTTCGGCAACGTGCATGCCCAGGAAGGGAGATACGAACAGGCCATTGCCGAATTTAAAAAGGCGATTGCCCTTGATCCGAACAATGCCAATACATACGAAAATCTCGCCATTTCCTATGCCAAGACCGGCGACAATGCCCAGGCCGCCAAGACGATGCGCATTGCTGTCCAGCTACGGCCCAACGATGCCACAAAATATTCGACCCTGGGAATAATCTTCCATGCCAACAACGAGTCAGACAAGGCAATTGTGCAGTATATTTATGCGGCCCGCCTCAATCCGGGCCTGGAGTGGCTCTATTACAACATGGCGGTGATCTACATCCAGCAGAATAAATTTGAAAAGGCCTGGAAATGCGCGAAGCTCGCCAAAGTCCTGGGCCATCCCGAGGAAAGTGCCCTCACCGAATTGCGCAAAATAGCGCCGGAGGCCGAAGGGAACTGGCAACCGCCGTCCGACAACCCGCACCTCCGCCAGATCGTGGTTCCCACCGAAGAGCAGGCTGAAGATATTCTCAAACATCTGCGGCGTGGCGAAAATTTCGGCAAGCTGGCCGCCGGTTACTCCCTTGAGGCGAACGGCGTAAACGGTGGTTATATCGGCCCGCTTTCCACCGAACAAGAGTTGCCTGCCGGTCTGATAGAACTGCCGATTCTGACACACAGCCAGCCATTCAAGACTGCCAGTGGCTTCCACATTTACCAGAAAATACCGGTTGCCGCCGAACTTCTGGAACTGCCGTAACGCATCCCCGCTCTCTTCCCACCTCCCCCTCAATTGCATGATTCAGGCCGAAGCACGACCGCTTGGCAAGGAGTGCCTGGCCATAAAGATAAAGACCAGCCCCCCTTTCTCCTTGAAAGTTTGGTCAGTATGTCGTAGAAGGGGTGTATTGTTTTCGTTGCCGGCCTCGTCGGCGCCTTACTCCTACCAAACAATCAGGAATTATCATGGCCAAAGTATTCACTGGCGCAAGCAACGCCACCAATAAAACCATACAGGCAATAGACCGCAAGCGTGAGCAGGAACGACGCCAAATGCTGTCCTTGTTATTCAAGAACGCAGAAGAACTGGCCATGAGGCTGGTGCAACGGTTAATGGATGAACACATCATCGAAACCACCTCCGACCGCGCCCTCAGAGAGACCTATGTCGATGTTCTTCGTGCTCTTTCCAACATGGAGGATTTTGACATCCAGTACAAAATCGCCCCGCTGCGGAACCTGACCAACGACCCGAACTTCATCAGCCTTTATCTTACCCAGTACACCATCGAGGATCTGATGGAACACCCGAAAGTTCAGGATGTCTTCGGCGATGACCTAGAAGTCTACAAGGTGATCGACTCGGTCTTCGACCGGATCAGACCGAAATAGCCT
>MGTE01000064.1:22336-28871 GCA_001799275.1 Deltaproteobacteria bacterium RIFOXYD12_FULL_57_12 | reverse complement strand
AGAAGCGGTGCCGCTGTCTAATTCCGAACGAAGCGCGGCCCGCTTCACCTCACCTGCCCTGCTGGGCGAGGAAGGCAGCGCCGGCATTTACCGCGTCACGGTGAAAGACACCGGCGGCCTCCGGGCCCGCGACTACTGCGTGGTCAATGTTTCAGCCGGCAACCCGCCGCCGATTGCCGCGGCCGGCCCGGACCAGTCGGTTGACGGGGGTGACGAGGTGGTACTGAACGGTGGTGCCTCCTCCGACCCTGGAAATGAAACGCTCTCCTATCAATGGGAACAGACCCAGGGCTACCCGGTCACCCTTTCCGGATACACCATGGCGACCGCCACCTTCACCGCGCCACCCGCCGATGTCAGCGGCCAGCCTTTAACCTTCCTGCTGGTCGTCACCGACCAGGCGGGCCTGGTTGCCACCGACAAGGTGACAATCACGGTCAACCAGCCGGGAGCGCCCGCTGCCGGTTCCGCCCGGGCCTTTATGAAACTCCAGGATCGCAACAGACGGAACATGGTCTATTTCGAATTCCCCGACGGGTATCCGGTAAGCCTCATCAACCGCCGGACCGTGCGGCTGACCGCGGTCAACGACGTTGCTGCCGACCTGTCCGACGCCAAGCAGAGAGTATCCTGGGCCGGCGACACCGACCAGAACGGTATTTCGGAATTCGCCATGCGCATCGACCAGGAAAAACTGACGGCCCTGCTGCCTGCCGGAACCGGCACCATCACCCTGCAGGGAGAGTTGCAGAACGGCCAGACCTTCACCCAGGAATTTGCCGTAACGATTGACAATTGACGCGGGATTGGCTTTTGTTTGCGGGCAGGGACAACTGAACAGTCCGCGTTTCATAAGGAAAACGAACTGCGCAGGTTGTTTAGACTGTTAGACTGTAGTCTGTTAGCAAAAAACGATTTCTGGTATTCTTTAGTTGCTAACAGTCTAAACACCTACAGACTATCAACCTTCTAAGTAGTTACAAAAAACAACGACCGGGGCTTACCAGGCATGACAGCAAATACATTGATTCGCCGGATTACGGGAATGGGAAGGTTTTTTCCGCGGAAAGCGCTCATCACGATGGCAACGGCCATCCTCTGCGGCCTGCTCGGCAGTCTGCCGGCCATGGCGGATCAATACAACGCCGACTCCCCGCACTCGACCACCTACAATAATTCCTGCGATGGTTGTCATTATATGGTGCAGGGGAATCCGCCGGCCTGGGCGGCGGCGCTGGATACTCAGCTCGACCCAGATGACACGAAGTACAACAATCTCTGCAACAGTTGCCACAACTCCATCATCGCGCCAGCCGTTAAAACTCATTCAAGCAAGGAAACATCAACCCGCTACGGCACCTGGAGCGTCGAATGCCGTACCTGCCACTGGACGCACCAGCAGATGCAGGTGCGGACCTACGGCTCGGCCGCCTATGTCGCCTCCGGCAACTCGACTTTAATCTGGGTTGACCCGAACCCGGCCAACAAGGTTTCCACGCTCACCAAGGCCGGGGCCAACTGGACCGCTGATCAGTTCAATGGCTATTACCTGATCCCGAACACCGGCAAAATCTCCTATAACTACAAAATAACCGACACAACCAGCGACACCCTGACGGTGAACGCCCGGATCGATCTCACCAAGGCGACAGTGGGCGACCCCTTTGCCGTTTTCTATGGCAAAAACATCAAGAGTACACTGCCCACGACGAACAGCGGCAACAAAGCCGTGCGGTTTTTCAACAAGACCGGTGCCAAATCCTTTGCCGACGGCGACGCCACCTATGACGGCGTCTGCGAGGCCTGCCACACCCAGACCGACCATTTCAGAAACAGCGGCGCCGGCCCCACCCAGAACCATGAGAATTTCGGCGGCCAGGCTGCCAGTAACTGCACGACCAAGTGCCACCGACATTCCGCGGGCTTCCGAGGGTTTTACCACACGGCCAGCCATTTCAGCTGGGATGCCGCCTGTCTGACCTGCCATCCCAACACCGGCGGCGCCGGCGCGGTCGAGGCGGTCCACCGCGACACCTGCACGCTCTGCCACACTGCCGGGCAGATCCCCAGCCGAAACAATGAAATACAAGGCAGCGCCACCAACGGGATCGACGGCGATGCCAGGCTGGCCAACGGTGTTGCCGCCGCGGCCGGCGGCAATCCCGATTCTCCTGCCTGGCAGGTGCCGACCTGTCTGACCTGTCATCCGGTGCCCGCCACCTACGACCTCTCAGCCATTCATCACGACAGCAAAAACAGCTACGCGGTAGACGGCAACTGCACCCAGTGTCATGCCAGCGGCACCATCTATGCCGGCGACCACCGGACCCTGGTGACGCTCGCGGCCAACTGCGCCGACTGCCATACCGGCACCGCGCCGACCGACGCCAACAACGTGCCGGTCTCGGTTGCGGACAACAAGATTCATGACGCTTGCCTCGACTGCCACAACAGCGATGCGGACGGCACCCTGAAGGCGGCCTACGGCGATGCCCAGGCCATGCCCGACGGCGGCGCCGGCAGCGATAACGGCGGCGGCTCCTGCGAGGCGTGCCATACGGCGGGCGTTCTCAGCCTCGGCTACCACGGCGCGGTTAATCACGCCACCATGGTGAGCAGTGCCGCCGGCTGTTCCGGCTGCCATACCGCCACCGGCAGCACCGTTGATCCGGCAGATAACAAGGTGCATGACGCCTGCTCCTCCTGCCACCGGAGCGACAACGCCCGTCTGATCGATCCGACCGGCAACCCGCTGCTGGTAGCAATGCCGAACGGCGGCACCAATGGCGGCCATGACGGCGGCGGTGCCTGCACCACCTGTCACGGCGCCTACTTTATCAACCATGACCATGGCAACCCGGCCGGCAGCTACAACCACCACGGCATCCTGAGCACTTCCTCCTGCGTGGCCTGCCACGAGGCAACCGGTCAGGACCCGGTTCTCGGGGTGCATGACCTCAACACCAGCGGCAACGCCTGTTTTGCCTGTCACTCCGCCACCACCGGCGCCTTAAGCGTCGGCGCGAACGGCTGGGGCGACGCCACGATCAACAGCGGCGAAGGCGGCACCTGCGCGGCCTGTCATGCGAGCGGCAGCTTTGCGGCCGACAAGGTTGATGGCCATGTCAACGCGGCCACCAAGCACAACAAGGTAAGCGCCGATGCCTCCTGCACCTGGTGTCACAGCGTCGGCGACTGGGCCGCCATCCAGGCCATCCACAATGTTTCCACCAACGGGGCCGGCGCCTGCACCACCTGCCACAACGACACCGACAGCGACGTGACCAACGCCATTGCCAACGGCAAGTCAGTGGTCATGGGCGGCAGCAACAGCGCCATCACCTGCACCTCCTGCCACAAACAGGGCGGCGCCAACACAGTCACCATGCACGGCCTGACCGCAACCACGGTTGCCGGGTCACACGACAAACTCGTGAGCTCCAACCACAGCCTCGGCTACGACTGCAAGTCCTGCCACGACACCATGACCACGGCGCAGACCAGGATCGAGAGGCACATGCTGCTCGGCGGCGGCAACAACACGGCCGACTGCCTGCACTGCCATAATCCCGGCCGCTACAGCACGGACAAGGGCCTGGGCTATACCATCGCCACCAATCCGGCCGCCACCGTCATCGTTGCCGGCCGTTCCGTGGTGGCCGGCAGCGATGCGGCCGGCACCAATACGGGCCAGTACTGCGAGAGCTGCCATACCGGCAAGGGCGTCTACAAGCTGCACGGCCTGGCGGATGACGACACGGTGGCCAACGGCGTCAACAACCCGAGTTCCACCCCGGGCATGACCGTGGTCAGCCACAACAAGCTGGGCAACTCCGTAGGCCAAGCAGTAACCTATACCGGCAAGCTGGCCGGGGCCTACGGCGGCCTGAAGGCCACCTCCTACAACTGCGGCGACTGCCATTCACCGACGCCGGACACCAAGGCCATCTCTACCCTGGTGGCCATGCAGCTCCATACCAAGACCAATGGCACCGGCTTTGGCAACTGCCTGACCTGCCATACCCATGCCTCGGTGCGCGACGAGATCGTCTCCGGTCAGTCGGTGAACAGCGGCGGCAACGCCACTATCTACTGCGAAAGCTGCCACGCCACGGCCAACGGCAACGGTCCTTCCGGCCAGGTCATGTACCAGTATGACGGTATCCGGCACCATACCACGCGGCATGCTCAGGCCGGCGACTGCACGTACTGCCATGCCGACCCGCGGCCGACCGTCACCACTCTGGCCACGGGCTATGCCGCCACCGCCGACACGGTCGGCACCTACAACAGCGGCTGGTGCGCCGATTACAGCGGCGCCACCGCTCCTGTCCCGCTCCCGAAACAGCCGGCCTGCCGCCTCTGCCATACCAACGCCATGAGCTATTCCGTGGAGGTTTTCGGCGGCAGCGGTCTGCACGGCTATAACATCCAGGGCACCGCGGCCCAGCGCGACACCGGCCTGACGGTCTGGGCCAATAACTACAACGTCACGACCTGGCCGACCGTGTCGAACACCAGCAGCCAAAGTATCACCGGCGCCACCCGGGTAACCCAGACCCAGATCCACCGGATCGAGCCGAATACCGGCACGGCCAAGATTGAGGCCTACGACCTGGGCGCCTGCTTCAGTTGCCATTCGGTCCAAATCCGGCACGCCTCGCCGATCCGCGGCCAGGACTACAACACGGACACCAGCGCCAACAACCATAACCCCTACGATGTGCTCAGATATGCGCCCGGCCGTTCGATCTTTGGCAACGGTTACGACCTGAAGGGCACCTTTACCACAACCGAAAACTGGAAGGATCATGACCGGGAATATCAATGGCTGAAAAGCACGTCCGGCGAAAGCCGCGGCAAGAACTGGCTGAAGGATGTCGAGGGCGGGTCCAATCCCGAGGCCTGGGGCACCGGCGTCGCGGGCGACACACTGCTGCAGGTTCCGGGTCATTCCTCCTTCAGCAACTTTGAAGCCCTGACCGGCATACCGGTCAACGGCTCCAAAAACACCGACTCCGATATCTACTACTTTGCCGATATCGCGGCGCCGGCCACTCTGGACAACATCCACATCACCAAGGCCCTCTACAACGGCATAACCCTGGTGGTCGAGGCCTACAGCAGTATCGGTTCCGGCCAGACCGTCTCCTTCACCTACACGAACGGCGGCTGCGGCACCACGGCCATGAGCTGGAACGGCACCAGATACGTGGGCACCTGCAACACGCCAAGCGGCTGGACCGAGGGCGTTGACAAGGTAACGGTCAGCAACACCACCACGGCCAGCCCGCTCGATGTTGACACCAGCCTGGTCACCGGCATTGTCGCGGCGAACGCGGTTGCCGACTCCCAGACGGTTTCCCGGAACAACACCACGCCGCTGGCAGTAATGGCCAACGACACCGGCACCGACATCTTCATTCAGTCGTTGAACACGGCGGCACTCAACGCCAACTGCTCGGCGGTGATCAACGGCACCAATGTCAATCTCACCTGCGGCAACAACTGGACCGGCGCCACCAGCTTCGCCTACACCATCGAAGACAGCCAGGGCGGCACCAGCACGGCCACGGTCAGCCTGACCGTGATCGCCAACGCGTCGCCGACCCTGTCCATCAGCCAACCGGACGGCGTGAGCGACACGGTCGCCGCGGGGGCATCCTACAACATCACCTACAGTCTGGCCGATACCGACAACGTGGTCACCGCGGCCTTCTACTACGACACCAACAACAGCGGCCTGGACGGTACCGCGATCAGCGGCGCCTGCGCCACGGCCGCCGAGGGCACGAACGTCACCTGCGCCTGGAACACCACGGGCATGACGCCGGGCACCTACTATGTCTACGGCAAGGTCAGCGACGGCATCAACCCGCAGGTCAGCACCTATTCAGCGGGCCAAATCACCATCACCTGCGCAAACGCGGCCATTCTGGATACATGGACCTCGATCTATGCCGGCACCGGCGCCACGCCGTCGGGCACCAAGGCCATCTCGGCCGGCACCAACACCTACCGGCTGCTGGTCGTGGCCGTGCAGAATGAATACACCGCCGGCAATACCACCAACACCTGGACCGTGTCCTACGGCGGCCAGGCCTTGACGCCGATCACCAGCATCAACAACGGCCGAACAAACATGTGGCTTGGCTACCTGAAGGAAGCGGGCATCGATGCGGCGACCAACACGACCGTGACGGTCAACATGACCGGCAACAAGGATTATTCGAGGGTCTACGCCATCACCTACGACAATGTCAATCAGACAGCCCCGATCGCCAGTTTCAATGGCGCCTACAACGGCGCCGGCGCCTCCAGCGTCGCTACCGGCAATATCACCTGGGCTGCCAACGATCAGATGCTCTATGCGGCGGATTCCGCCGCAACGGGTACCACCCATACGCCGCCAGGCACCTATACGGAAGACCTCGAAAACCTGGCTACCCTGGGCGGCTCGGTCGGCCACCGGACATCAACTGCGAGCGGCGGCACGGAATCAATCACCGTGACCCATGGCGCCGGTTATTCGTCG
>MGTE01000064.1:0-22316 GCA_001799275.1 Deltaproteobacteria bacterium RIFOXYD12_FULL_57_12 | reverse complement strand
ATCGAAGTGCAACAACGCGGCACCGACTTTATCCCTCAGCCAACCGGACGGCGTAAGCGACACGGTCACCGAGGGGGCATCCTACAACATCACCTACAGCCTGGACGACGCCGATAACACGGTTACCGCGGCCTTCTACTACGACACGGACAACACGGGACTGAATGGCACCGCGATCAGCGGCGCCTGCGCCACGGCCGCCGAGGGCTCGGGAGTCACCTGCGCCTGGAATACCACGGGCATGACGCCGGGCACCTACTATGTCTACGGCGTGGTCAACGACGGCGTCAACCCGCAGGTCAGCGCCTATTCGGCAGGCACGATCACCATCAACTGCCAAACCGCGGCCATCCTGAACGCCTGGAGCCTGGTGTATGAAGGCACCGCCGCCACGCCGTCGGGTACCAAGACCATCGCGGCCGGCACCAACGCCAACCGGCTGCTGGTCGTGACCGTGCTGAATGAAAGCAGCGCCCTCGATGTCACCAACACCTGGTCCGTCACCTACGGCGGCCAGGCATTGACCGCGATCACCAGTCTGCCCACCGGCCGGACAAACATGTGGATGGGCTACCTGAAGGAAGCGGGCATCGATGCGGCCACCGACACAACCGTGTCGGTCACCATAGGCGGCGCCAAGGATTATTCGCGGGTCTATGCCATCACCTTTGACAATGTCAACCAGACAACCCCGATCGGCGGTTCCAGCGGCACCTACAATAGCAACACCGGAGCTACCAGCATCGCTACCGGCAATATCACCAGACTTGCCAACGATCATGTGATCTACGCGGTGGATTCCGCCGCCACGACAAGCGGCCATACGCCACCGGCCGCCTATACGGAAGACTTACAATCGACGACCGCCCCCCTGGGCTCCTCTGTCGGCCACAGGACAACCACCACAAGCGCCGGCACGGAAACGATCAGCGTGAGCCATGCCCAGGGTCGCTCATCGATTATCGGGGCGGACATCAAATCGAAGTGCAACTGATGCGACAACAATAAATCCAACTCAGACCATGCGACAAGGCCGCCCTTCCAAAGAGGGCGGCCTTGCTGTTTTGACGGCCCCGCAATCCGGCAGGGTTTATTGGATATTGACAGCCAGCCGCACATTGTGGCAGAACATAACTACTCAGGTATTCAGGAGTCAGAATTGTCGGCATAAGAGACTGCCGACGATTGGCACAGGAGCCAGAATGAGAGGGCCGGCAAAGAAGTTTGAAGACTTGGTGGTGTGGCAAAAAGCCCATCAGTTCGTGCTTGCTGTCTATCGCCTGACGCAATCATTTCCGAATTCCGAGATCTACGGCTGGAGGCTTATTCCAAGGCCATTCTGAATTCTGACTCCTGAATTCTGAATACCTGCGCAGTTACGGCAGAACGTAATGAACGGCCATCAGATAGTCCATCCTTCATCTCTGCTGCCAACGGTGACGCCATGAAAACACGCCTGCATCCCCGGAATGTCGCGCTCCTTAGCAAAACAACCCTGCCAACCCTGCTCGTCGCCCTGCTGCTGCCGGCAATCGCGTTCGGCGCCCTGCCCGGCTTCATGCTGGAGCGGATGGGCACCATGAGCGGTCAGGTCTTTGTGGAGGACAAGCCGGTCGCCAATGCCATTGTCGGCTTCTTTCTCGAAAGCAAGGGGCTGCCGCCTATTACCGGCGGCATGCCGCGCATCCCGGAATTCATCTCCCGGCTGGACAGCGAGGGACGCTTCAACGTCAAGCTCGCGGCCGGCAGATACTACCTGGGCACTATCCTCCGCGACCCGGCCGCCGGACTCGGCCCGCCCCGGCCCGGTGAAAATTATTATTTTGCCGCCAGCGCGCCGGGCGAGCTGCGACTGCTGGAGATCGCCGACCGGCAGGCCATCGACAGCGGCCGGATCGACACTGCCCTGCCCGACACCTTTGCCGGGCTGGCAACGGCTGATTCCTTCACGGTCGAAGGGGTTGTTTTGGACGATAAGGGCGCCCCTTTTCCTGAAGCCGTTGTGCTTGCCAAGCAGAACTTCGGCTCACCCCGGCCGGATTTCAAATCCAGGCCAACCGCAACCGACGGCAGGTTCACCCTGAAACTGCCGGCCACGAAACAGTTTTTTTTAATAGCCCGGCCGGCCGTTGCCGGACTCCGGCCGCAGCCGGGCCAGCTGCTCGGCACCTACGGCATAAAATCAACAACCGGCCTGGCAACGCCGGGAATCTATGGCGCCGCCGGCCTGCCGCCCGGCGTGCTTGACGAAAACAGGGAAACGGCGGACCGGGCTCTGCCGGTAAGCGGCGCTAAGGGTGAGATAGTGAGCGGCATCGAGATCAACATGTATGCGGTGCCGGACCCGAGAGCCATCAAGGCCTCGATCCAGGGCACCCCCGGCTCTCCGAAGTTCGAGACAACCGGCGCCGCGCTCACCAACATCCTATTTGTTTCCAACAGCCATCAACTCGACCGAAGCTCCTTTGCCGAGCTTGACCGCTGGGTCGTTTTTCTCAAAGGCCGGGAAGGAATCCGCATCGAAATCAGCGGACATACGGACGCCACCGGCCCGGCGCCGCAAAACCTTGAGCTGTCCACCAAGCGGGCGCAATCCGTGGCCGAATACCTGATCGGCAACGGCATCGCCCCAGAACGGGTCACGGTGAAGGGGTACGGCGCGGAACGGCCCGTGGCCGACAACGCCACGGAAGAGGGCAAGCGCAAAAACCGGCGGGTGGAGATCCAATTCATCGACAGATAATTCGTAACTAGCAGGTATTCAGGAGTCAGAAGTCAGGAGCCAGAATGAGAGAGCCGGCAAAGAAGTTTGAAGACTTGGTGGTGTGGCAAAAAGCCCATCAGTTCGTGCTTGATCTTGACTCGAGATCTTGAATACGGCGATGAAGAGAACCTCGTTCGTTGCTTTCCGAGGTCAGCAAGCTGCAGGAGGCTTATTCCAGGGCCATTCTGACTTCTGACTCCTGAATTCTGAATACTTGAGCAGTTACCCTATGTTACCGATTGCCGGCTTAAGAACTCCTCGGCCGTACAGACGATGATGGTGGATTTGCGATAATCCTTGATGTTGCGGGTGATGATGCAGGAAATATTTTTTTGCAGGGCAACATGGTACTGGATGGCATCTTCGAAGTCGGAAAATCCGGAGTCGAGCGCCCGAACAATGATTTTGTCGTCAACCGGCAGAACGGTTACGAGCTGGCGGAATTTTTTCAGGGCCTGTACTGCCATCGCCGAGGAGGTTGCCTTTCTGAGGATATAATACAGGTTGGCGAAGGTAAGCGAAGAGACGCAGGCTGTAATTGTTCCGCGTTCCACATGCGCAAACAACCGCGCCGCCGACAGGTAGAAAGGCTCCCGCCGCGCCAGTAGATCGAGAATGATATCGGTGTCCACGAACACGGTTTGCTTCAACGGTATTTCTCCGCCAGATAGTCAGAGTATTCTTCCACGTGGCGGTCGGCCTGGCTCGGCTTGATCAGACCAGAGAGTTCTTTCACCAGAGGGGTGAGACTGTTTTCCTCCAGGGAAGACGGACTGGTTGCCTGACGTAAATAGTTTTCCACCATTTTCGAAAGACTTTTGTGCTGGCGTCGTGAAAATTCTTTTGCCTGCGCAATGAGTTCCTTGTCTAGACTTAGCGTCAGTTTTGCTTGCATGGGGCGACCTCCTTTACGTAAATATTATCACAAGCAATACGTGTGTTCAACTTGGAAAACTTGTTGATGGCAAAAAGCGAAAACGTTCTCGGCCACAATAGGCTCAAGATTCCGGCCAAGGCAGCCGATATGAATGATAGGGGAAAAACCGCGTACGCCGTAAACGGCGCCATGAACGGGAAGAAAACCAGCCGGCAGCGGCAATCTGGGGGATGGAGGGTGCACCGTGCGACATGTTGAATCTCTCGGCAACCGACTTGCATCCGGCCTTGCCAGGCCGGCAACACCTCGATCCCGTGCAACCGGCTTCGAGGCAACACTACGGCACCAGGAGCAGCGGCTCCGGAATACACCAACCCCCACGGCAGCCAACGACAAAACAGCGCCGGCAGCAGCCAGCGGTGAGGCGCCGATCTACCTGGGCCGAATCTCCGGAGAAAACCCCACGGTCTCCCACCTGCTGAGCCGGGATTCCCGCTTCAGCAGCCAGTGCTGGTCCATCATCTACGCCAAGGCCAATCAGGAAAAATCCTTTACCGCCATGCAGAGCGGTACGGCCGTCTATCTCGACCCCAAGACCAAGGAAATCACCTGGGAGCAGCAGTCGCCCGCTACGCCGGCCGTGGCGGCAAGCCAGACGACGACGGCAGAACCTGCGCCCGATACCCCGACCGCAGCCGCGGCCCAACCGCTGCCGGCAATGGCTACCGAAGAGCAAGCCGCTGACCCCGCGTCAACGGAGTTCGATGCGGCAATGCTGCCGGAGATGCTCCAGCCCTATGTCGGAACCCCCTATTCCAGGCTGAACTGCTTCGAACTGGTCGTCAAGGGACTGACCAAGATGGGTGTCAGTTATAACGGCAAGGGCGGGCTGCAGCAGGAACTGATCCAACGGGCCATCAACGACAAGCTGCCCTCGAACGCCTATCTGACCGGCGAGGGCCTCATCGCCGCCTCGGGCTCACCGGTGTACGAGAAGACGGTCCGGCCGGGCAGTGATCCGAAGGCTGCGGGAGAAGAGATGTTCACCGAACTCAAAGAGCACCTGCGGCCCGGCCAGTTGCTCTCCTTTTCCACCAGGCGGCGCGGCCATACCGGGGTAATCTCCCGACAGGGCGACACCTGGACCTTTTTAAACTCCGGCAGGTCGGACAACACCCTCAAACCGGCCGCCAACCGAAAAGGCGTGGCCGAGGAAGACCTCAAGGCCGAGATCGTCTCCTGGCTCCGCCGGGCGCGATCCGCCGGCGAATCCCTGCAGGTCACCGTGGGCCAACTCAACCACGGCAAGCTGCTCGCCTACATGAAGTAGTCCCTTGCGGTATCCAGCCGGCTATACGCGGCACCATATCCCTTCATCAGACGCCAGCTTTCCCGGCTTGCGCGGCGGCCAATGGTTTTGGCGGGTCGCTGACCAGTTTTTGCGGCAGCCCGGCAAAGCCGCTGACCAGCGAAAAACAGACGGCAAAAAAGTAGGGGACCGACTGGATCAGCAGGACCGTTATCCAGGTCATGTGATCGGGCGAATCAACCCCCTGCCGCATAAAGATGGAGAAGGTGGCCATCCAGAGGGCCAGCATGATCAGACCCTCCTCGCGGGCGGAGTTGAGGGCCTGGAGCAGGGCATGGGCCTTGGCCTTTTTGGGGGTCCGGAAAAAGGGCTTGTCCTTGGTGACAAAGCCCTGGAGAATGGCCTGGGAAATGGTATGGGACAGGGAAAGGCCGGCCAGGGCCGCGGCGAGCGTCTGGCCGATCGTGGCGGAAACACGGCTGCGGTAGAGATAAAACAGCTTGGCCACCTTAAAGACAAACAGGATAAGCGGCAGAATCGACAGGGTCATCATCGGCGGATCGACGCGGGGAAAGATGGCCATGGCCGCGGACCACAACAGGGCGCCAAAGGTGAAGAACAGATTGATGCCGTCAGCCAGCCAGGGAATCCAGCCGGCCACGAAGTGATAGCGCTGGCCATAGGTCAGCTTGGTGTTGCCGCCCAGGAGCAAGGCGCGGGCATGGCGCCGGATGATCTGCACGGCGCCGTAGGCCCACCGGAACCGCTGCTTCTTGAAGTCGATATAGGTGTCCGGCATCAGGCCCTGGCCGTAACTCTTGGGAATGTACAGCGCTTCATAGCCCTTCTCGAAAATCCGCAGGCCCAGTTCGGCATCCTCGGTGATGCACCATTCGGCCCAGCCGTTGACCTCTTCAAGAGTAGATCGGCGGACCATGGTCATGGTGCCGTGCTGGATAATGGCATTGCGCTCGTTGCGGGTGAGCATGCCGATGTAAAAAAAACCCCGGTATTCGGCATAGCACATGGCCTTGAACATGTTCTCCTCGCCGTCCCGGTAGTCCTGGGGGGCCTGGACAATGGCCACCGACGGCCGCCTGACGAACTGGGGAACCAAGTCATGGAGCCAATCGGGCGTCACCATGTAATCGCTGTCGATGACCGCGATCACCTCGGCGGCGGGCGACGTTTTAGCCAGGGCATAGTTGAGCGCGCCGGCCTTGAAACCGGCAAGCGGGTCTTCATGAAAGAATCTGAAACGCGGCCCGAGCAGCCGGCAGTGGGCCTCGACCGGCTGCCAGACCGCCGGGTCCTTGGTGTTGTTGTCGATAACGATCACCTCGAAATTCGGGTAATCCAACCGGCTCAAGGCATCGAGGGTCTCGATCATCATTTCCGGCGGTTCGTTGTACGCCGGCACATGCACGGAGACCATGGGCAGTTCCTGGTCAGTAAGATGCACCGGAATAAACGGCCGGCGCGACGAGGCGGACCATAGGGCCTCGGCCCATTCGTGGGCCTCGGCCAGCAAAACCACGACAACGCCGATCATGCCGACGACCATCAGGATGCCGACTAAAATCGTGCCGATGGTCGGATACTGCTTGGTGTATTCATAGACGATCCATACCCCGGCCGTGGCGGCAATAAAGGCGATGGTCGCCAGAAAACTGCGACCCCGCTTGCGCAGGGTCTGGCTGTCGATCAGCAGGAGCATGAAGGTGATCACCGCGATCAGCACGGAGATCCCGGCCAGAATGCGCCACTGGGGAATCTCGACAATCGGATCGAAAAAGGGAAATTTGGCCTGGCGGTTCACATCGTACACCCCCCAGTAGGCGCCCACCGCCCCCTCCGACTCGCGCTTCCACGGCTGATCAAACGCCTCCATGACGTAGTAGATATAGTGCTCCTTGGCGGCCCGGGCGAGAAAACGCCGCAGAAAGGTCGCCTCATTGGCATCCGAGGCCACGGCCTCGTGGCGTGTCCGGCCGTTGCTCGGCCAGCCCACCTCGCCGATCAAGATCAGTTTGTTGGGAAACGTGGTCTTCAGCAGATTCATTTTATCGACCACATAATCAACCGCCAGGTCCACATCGATCCCCTCCCAGAAAGGCAGCATGTGGGTGGCGACAAAGTCGACATGCGCTCCCAGTTCGGGATGCTTGACCCAGACGTGCCAGGGTTCGGCAGTGCTCACCGGCACCGAGACGGCGGCCCGCACCCGGTCCAGGTACTCCATGAGTTTTTCAACGGGAACTTCGTTGCGCAGGATCGCTTCGTTACCCACGGTCACCCGCACTACATTGCGATAGTTGGCCCGGGTCACCTGAATGAGCCTTTCAATCTCCGCCTCGTTTGCCTCAAGGTCTCCGCCAATCCAGGCGCCGAGCGTCACCTGGATATGATGCTTTAGGGCCAGGGCCGGGATCTCGGCGTAGACGCCCTCCACGGTGTAGGTGCGGACCGCGTGGGTCTTGCTGGAAAGCAGCGCCAGATCCTCGTCGATCTCTTTCGGCGACGGCAGAATCTTTTCGATGGCGTTCTGGTTGGCCCGCAGAGGTGAAAAGGAGAACCCGGAAATGCGATCAGGCCAGGGGGGTTCGGTTTCAGGCTGGTTCAGAAAAGCCCAGAGGCTGAAGGTGATGGCGGCAATGGCTACGGCAATAAGAAAATTGGCTCTGGTCATACATCCACTGTGATTGGTTGGTAAGGGTAGAAATCGATCAAGGTCACTTGCGCCGCCAATAACCTAGCCGCGTCAGCGCCGCAGACGTTCTCGGCGTCAAGTGAACCGCCTAGTTCGGCGTTAAGAGTTCTCGGGTGGCACAAAACATTTTTGATGTTCTCTAGCAATTCTTTTAGATAATGAATTTAAATCTTGAAAAATATCATCTTCTTTAAAACCCAAAGAATATAATTTTTCGATCAATTCTTGCTTTAGACTTTCGTCTTCAAGAACAATCTTTATCATGTAATCACATTCCATTGTGTCGAAATAGCTGTCGATACTTCTGCTGTCTTTCCCATGAAATGTAAAACATCCTTTTTGTGCTCTAATTCTTAAGTTTGACAGAGGATGTTTAAACGCGATTGGATATTTATAAAATTCAGGATTTGCTTTATTGTTTAACACACTTGGGAGGTTTTGAGATATTATACAATCAACATCGCCGCACGGAACAATGGTGGTCGCTTTTCCTAATGTAATATTGTTCAAGTCATGACACGACATTGCCCAAACAACTCTTCTTCCCTTGCAATTTTTCTCTTTTGATAAAGCGAAATAAAGTGCCACTAACGGAGAGATAGTCCAGTCGAGTAGACGTGTTGGCAACCCATAGTGTTGCATTAAAATGTATAATTCCAGATTATTACTTATTTTAATTCCATTAACAGATTGATAATAAAGCAAAAACTCAGAAACCATTGAGTTTTCAACTTCAAAATCTATACCTTTCCATACTGTTCCTGGCACAAGACCTAATACGTCGCTTTCAATGCCCCTGTACCAGATTCCATTTGAATGAGATTTCCAGACTTTTGGAATAGAGCTTACTATGTCGATAAACTCTGGAATTGATTTAAACGAAATTTCTTTGACCATGATTCCTTCTTAACATTATGGATACGATTCCTTGTGCCGCCGAACCGCCCCGAATGAGCTGCGCGGGTTTGGCGTCCGCTCGATTCGGCTTGATGGCCTGGGCGGCGCATCTGTGACAGGCTTCTTCCTGCCGCGCAGATTATTCGGGACGGAGGGCCCCCGGTGTTTGGGGCCATCAAATGGTTATGCTGCCTGCGGTCGTTGACCACCATATACCACGATTTCTCTGCGATATCGAGCCTGATAAATTTCCTTGCGGAAAGATATGCGATTGTCATTTGCCTAATCTTGCGACTTCTGTTCCGGCAGGCGAATGGCATGACCAAACAAGTAAGTACAGATCGGCACGCCCAGGATGAGACCCCAAAAATGGAAGAGTTTGCCACCGATAGTGAGGATGATCAGGATGATGACGGGCTTGATGCGCATGCGGTTGCCGTAGATATAGGGGTTCAGGATGTAACCCTCAATCAGATGGATGGCGGCAATCAGGCAGATGGGCACCGAGCTGATGAAGACCCCGGCCACGGGGACAAAGCTGAAGAGGAAGGCGATCACGGACAGAAAGGCAACGTGAGGCCCGAGGCCGAGGAGATAGAGCCCGCTGGCAGTAAGGGCGATATTGACCGCGCCGATCATGAACTGGGCTTCGAAGGCCTGCCCCAGGACCAGACCGAAGCTGTGGATGCTGTCGGACATCTCTTCGTAGATAAAACACAGCCGGGTATGACGAAACCCGCGCACACTCTCTGCAAGCTTGGGCAAATCAAGGATGATGAAAAAGGAGAAGAGCAAAGACAGGAGAAAGGCCGCGGCCGTTGAGATGATATTGACGCTGATGTACGCATGCTGTTGAGCAACTCCAGTACAGCCTGGCGGGGATCTTCCTTGTTACCACCGCCCAGTCCGACCACTTGCTTGAGGATAAAAACGGTGGGTGTTGGAAGCGTAGCACTGCTGTCCTCCACCGGAGCCTTGAGGCGCTGGAGGACATTGTTGATCACCGGGTAGCGCTGGGTCATGTCCAGGATTTCGCGGTCGATGCGCTGCGTGTAGACCCCGAATTGGTTGGCGAAGTTTTCGGCCTGATCAATGACCCGCGGAGTGAGAGAGAGGATCACCGTCGTCAGAATGCCCAGGAAAAACCCGCTGAACAGGATGACCCGGCCAGGCGCGGCTTCTGATGTACGGCTCCAGACGACGGACGCCGGCGTTCAGGATATAGGAAAAGACGAAGGTCAAGAACAGGAGCAGCAGGAAGTCGTTGAACACATACACGGCAGCAAAGAACATCCCCCAGACCAAGACGCGGGTGAGAACCGAGAAGACCATGTTCCAGGGGACGAGTGTATTCGGCTCTGCTGGCGGGTCAATGGCTGTCCTGCTGCTGGCGGAGAGTAACCGCTGCCGATTTTCCTGTTTTTTTTTGACACCGAACGTTCCAAACCGTCATTTTTATGGAAGCAAATCCTTGCTCACCCTGTGAGCATACGAAACGTTAGCGGAATTTGCAAATTCAAGGGACCTCAATGTCAACACCTGCCAATTTCCAGTTTGTCTCGCCAAGCGGACGGGCCCAAGTCCATTTTTCGACAAATTTGACGGGAGTGGTCATGCTTCCCTCCAAGACAGCGCCGGAATTCTCATCAATCGTGTAGTCCAGCAAGTTTGCCTTGAACAGCAGTGAGACAAATTCTTCGTTGCCGTCTACCCCGGCGTTGACCAATTCAACACTGCGCACCGCAATATTTTCCAATTTGTTAATGTGTCCTTTTCGACGCATCTCCGCAAAGTGTTCTTCATATTCACGAGCAAGGCTGGTACCAAGAAGATGTTGATATGACTTGATATCACGACGCATCCAGCCTGCCTGAACTTGAAAGAAAACATCTTGGGCAACTTCCTTGAAATGTTCCGGGGCAAAGTCAGGTTCAGACCGTCTGATCATCGCAATCCCATCCGTCACCGTTCCGCCACCGGGAGGGGAAGGAGGAACAAAATAACCGCTGTCGCCGGGATTGACAAAGGCGCCGGCAGCAGAGCCTTCCTGCTGCTGATATTGCGCATGAGCATAACTGGGCGATTTCTTCTTGAAAAAACGAGCATAGACAAAATAGCCAACGCCACCCAGAACCAGGATTTGAAAGAGACCGATCCCACTGCCGCCGAGACCGCCGCCGCTGCCGGCATTGGCCAGGCTGCCAAACAGCATGCTGCCAATGGCGCCGCCCACCAGACCTCCGGCCAATCCCCGCATAAATCCGCCGGAGTTCGATTTTTGTGCATAATTTGTCGAAGTTGGCGATTTCGCCGGAGGTGGCGAAACTGACCTGGACTGACTCATGGATCGGCCGCCCGCCCTTGAACGGGCATCGGCATGATCGGTGATCACCCCAAGATCAAACAGTGAACATGCAAAAAAGATAAAAAGAATGGGGATAAAATATTTGACGGTAACTTGCATTGTTGGCTCCTTATCGGCAATATTGTCGGGGTGCGAAGTTCGAGGGTCACGGCACGTATTTCACATAAGCGGTGAACGATTAGAAATCGAACAAGTCATGCAGCAGATTCTTGTGTTTTTTCTTTTTATGATAGTCGTGGCCATGGTGATCCTGAGACGGTTGCCGTGCCCCGCGTTCTTCCTGCCGTGGAGGTTGGGCCTGGATGCCTGAACGTTCGATGATCTTATCCAGCTCCCCCCTATCCAACCACACCCCGCGGCATTGCGGGCAATAATCGATCTCCACTCCCTGTCGATCCGACATAACCAAGTCTACCTGTGTGCATATCGGGCATTTCATAGCGTATCTCCTTTCGTGTTATTTTTGTTCATCTTCTTCTTTATCCATATCGTTGATCGACTCGGCATCTGTTTTTTTCTCTTGCTCACCACCTTTGACTGCCTTGGTAATCTCAGCAGCAACATCCTGCTTTGCCTTGCCCGCTGCCTGTGTTGCCAGGTCTTTAGCCTGATCGCAACCACTCAGGCCCGAACCCTTTCCTTCTTTTGCCACAGTCGCTTTTCGATTTCAATAACCCCAAAGACCACCGCTCCCGCCGCCACTGTCCGGCCCCAGACGGCCAAATCGACCGGCGCGCTCTGGAACAACCTGTTCATGAATGGCAGGTAGGTGTAGCCAAGCTGCAACAGAAACATGGCGACAGCGCCGCCGATAACCCACAGGTTCGTAAAAAAGCCAAGCTGGAAAACGGACTTTTCAAGTGAGCGGCAGTTGAACAGATAAAACAACTCGATCACGACAAAGACATTAACCGCTGCGGTGCGCGCCTCGGCAAGGGTGGCGCCGCCAGACAGTTCCCAGGCAAAGAGCCAGAAGGCAGCGCCCATCATCAGCAGACTCACCAGACAAACACGAAAGATGACGCTCCGGGTCAGAATCGGCGAATCCGGCGCCCTGGGCGGTCGCAGCATGATGCCGGGTTCCTTTGGTTCAAAGGCCAGGGCTAAGCCCAAAAAACCGGCAGTGGTCATGTTGATCCAGAGGATCTGTACCGGCAGGATGGGCAAGGTGACGCCAAGAAAGATAGCGGTCAGGATGACCAGGCCTTCGCCAAGGTTGGTAGGCAGGGTCCAGACAATAAACTTGACAAGATTGTCGAATACCCCCCTGCCCTCCTCCACCGCGGCCTCGATGGAGCTGAAGTTATCATCGGTAAGCACCATGTCGGCCGCTTCCTTGGCTACTTCGGTACCGGTGATGCCCATGGCCACGCCGATATCGGCCCTTTTCAGGGCCGGGGCATCGTTGACCCCGTCACCGGTCATGGCCACCACCTGGCCCCTGGCCTGGAGGGCCTCCACCAGACGGAGTTTCTGCTCCGGTGTTGCCCTGGCGAAGACGACGGTGTCGGCGGCCCGGTCAATCAATTCGCTGTCCGATAATTTGTCAAGCTCCGTGCCGGTGAGCACGGGAACGGCTGATACCGGGCCCAGTGAGCCCAGATTGTAGAGCCCGACCTTTCTGGCAATGGCGGCGGCGGTCGCCGGGTGATCGCCGGTAATCATCTTGACCTGGATGCCGGCGGCCTGGCAGGCCTTAACAGCGGCAATTGCTTCCGGGCGCGGTGGATCAATCATGCCCTGCAGGCCGAGAAAGATGAGATCTGCCGCCACATCGCCATGGTGGATGGCACCGGTTGCCGGCGGTAGCTCCTTCCTGGCAAAGGCCAGCACCCGAAGTCCCTTGGCGGCTATGGCCTGCACCGCCGCCTGAACCTCTGCCACGTCAAGCGGGAGCGGGTTGCCCTCTGCATCACTCTGACTCACACAGCGAGCCAGGACGGGCTCCACCGCCCCTTTCAGATAAACCAGACAGGGCTTGCCGGAACCGGCATCATGCAGGGTGGCCATGTACTGGTGTTCCGATTCGAAAGGAACCGTGTCCAGACGAGGGGCCACAGCCAGTGCTTCGAAGCTTAAGCCGCCCTTGCGGGCCGCGGTTAAAAGCGCCCCCTCGGTGGGATCGCCCTGCACCTGCCAGGCTCCGTCCTGTTCAATAAGCCGGCTGTCGTTGCAGAGCAGACCGGCCCGCAGGCATTCCAGCAGGGCCGCAGAGATGCCTGAGACGGCCGCGTCTGCCAGGGTATCAATAGTACCGACAAAGGGATTGTAGCCGGTGCCACTCACCGTGTGCCATCGGCCGCCAGCCATGATTTCCTGAACGGTCATCTGGTTCTCGGTGAGGGTGCCGGTTTTGTCGGTGCAGATCACCGTGGTGCTGCCGAGGGTCTCCACCGCCGGCAGTTTGCGGATAATGGCCCGTTTTTTGGCCATGCGTGAGACGCCGATGGCCAGGGTGATAGTGACCGCCGCCGGCAGGCCCTCGGGGATGGCGCCAACGGCCAGGGCCACCGCCGCCATGAACATATCAAGAAAGGACAGGCCCCGCAGCAGCCCGACCACAATGGTGGCCACGGCCAACCCCAGGATTACATAAAGTAGGATGTTGCTGAACTGACTGATCTTACGGGTGAGCGGAGTGGCCAATTCTTCGGCGGTTGAAATCAATTGGGATATCCGTCCGACCTCGGTGTCGTCGCCGGTGGTCGTGACAATGCCTATGCCCTGGCCGTAGGTGACCAGGGTCGAGGCATAGGCCATGTTACGCCGGTCGGCCAGGACGGTTTCCGGCCCGAGTTGCCCGGGGTCTTTGGCAACCGGCACCGATTCACCGGTGAGGGCCGATTCGGCGATCTGCAGGTCGCGGCTCCGGAAAAGTCGCAGATCGGCCGGAACCTTGTCGCCGCTCTGCAAAAAAACAATATCGCCGGGCACCAGTGCCGTTGCCGGCAGGCGCTTTTTCTCCCCCTGGCGCAGGACCGTGGCCTCGGTGGTCAGGGTTCGGGCCAGGGCGACCAGGGCATTGACCGCCTTGGCCTCCTGGATGTAGCCGACCACGGCGTTGACTAGCACCACGCCGAAGATCACGCCGGAATCTACCCACTCCCTTAAGAAAGCGGTCACCAACCCCGAAGCGATAAGGATATAAATCAGCGGTTGATGAAATTGCAGCAGGAAACGGAGCAGGGGCCCCTTGCCCTTCTTGATGCTGATGGCGTTGGGCCCGAATTCGGCAAGGCGGTGCTCGACTGCGAAACGGTCCAATCCCCTGTCCTGGTCTCCTTCCAGTAGTTCCAAGACTTCAGTAATTGGCAGGTGATGCCAGTGTCTGGCGATCAGTTCTTTCATAAATGTCTTCCTTAGACGATCCGTGCTTTCAGTTCACGGGATTTTTCCATAAGCCCCTGCCGCGTCTTCTCTCGGAACGCCTCCGGTTTTTCTGCGAGTTCAGGGCGTTTAATGGACAGGGTGGAACACGCAAGGTATGCGGCATTTTTTGCGCCATCCACCGCAACCGTGGCCACGGGAATCCCAGGGGGCATCATGACCGTCGAATACAGGGCGTCAACACCGTTCAGAGCGCCGGACTTCAGCGGAACACCGATCACCGGCAGTGTCGTGTGAGAAGCGACAACGCCGGTCAGGTGCGCTGCCATGCCCGCGCCGCAGATCAGCACCTCGCTGCCGCGCTGCCGCGCTGTTCTAGCATACTCGGCGATCTGGTCCGGTAATCGATGGGCCGAACTGATATCCATCTCGCAGCTTACGCCCATCTCCCTCAAAACTTCAACGGCCTTTTCCATCACCGGAAGATAGCTGTCGCTTCCTCTAAAAATCCCTACTAACGGCTGTGTCATAACCGTATCCTCCTTTTGAATTGCCTGCAAATTATCAGGAGCCACATTGTGATTGTCCTTAAGATGTACAAGACAATACCGCAGAAAAACAGTTTGAACAATTAGAAAATATGATTAATATAGTTAGAAATTAACGAAATGGGTGCCGTCTATGGAGTGGCTCAATTACCATCATCTATTCTATTTTTGGACAGTGATGCGCGCAGGCAGCCTTACTGCTGCCTGCGCCCGCCTCAGCCTGGCACCGTCAACGGTCAGCGCCCAATTGGGGCGGCTTGAAGAGACGATGGGGGGTAAGCTCTTTCGGCGGGTAGGCCGCAATCTGGAGCCCACCGACCTGGGCCACCTGGTTTACCGCTATGCCGATGAGATATTTTCCTTGGGCCGGGAGATGATGGATACCGTCCGAGGTCGGCCGCTGGCCGGTCCATTGTCTCTCAAGGCAGGGATAGTGGATGTTTTGCCCAAATTTATTGTCCGCCGGCTTTTGGAGCCAGCCTTGCAACTGCCGGAACGGATAAGGCTGGTTTGCCTTGAGGATAAGGAGGACGCCCTGCTGGCTGAACTGGCAATGCATACGCTCGATGTGGTGCTGAGTGATTCACCCCTGCGCGCCGGCTTGAGCGTCAAGGCTTACAGCCATCTGCTAGGTGAGTGCGGTATCACCTTTTTTGCGGTGGAGACCCTGGCTAGTCGGTTGCAGGCTGATTTTCCCCGCTCACTCCACGAAACGCCCATGCTGCTGCCGATGGAGATGACGGCCCTCAGAGGAGCGCTGGACAGATGGTTTGCTTCTCTCGGTATCAGGCCGGCGATTGCCGGTGAATTTGACGACAGCGCCCTGATTATGGTCTTTGGCCAGGAAGGAGACGGCGTCTTTGTGGCGCCCACGATCATTGAAAATGAGGTGCTGCGCCAGCATCAGGTACAGGTCGTCGGCCGGACCCAGGCGGTAAAGGAACGCTACTATGCCATCTCGGTCGAGCGGGTCATTAAGCACCCGGCCGTGGCGGCAATTTTCGAGGCGGCCAGACACAATCTTTTTGTGATGAAGTAACAGATAGGTTGCCAGGTTCTTCCATACCGCTATCCTGTGTTACTTTGATACCGTAAATCTCAAGACCCGTGATACAGATGGTCAGCCAGAAGATCCCGCCGGCGAAACCGGCGGCCACATCGCTGAAATAGTGCACCTGCAGATAGATCCGGCTGAAGCCGATGGCCAGCGCCAGGAAGGCCGCGGCCGCCATGAAGAATGCCTGCAGCCGCCAGGCACGCACCGCCTTGACCAGAAAATAGGCGGCCATGCCGTAAAAGATCACGGACATCATGGCATGACCGCTGGGGAAGCTCCAGCCGCCTGCCTGGATAAGCGAAGTGGCGCTAAGTGGTCGTGGCCGGTGGACCGCCGCCTTCAAAACAGCAACCAGACAGTTGCCGCCAGCAATGGCCGCGACCAGGCAAAGCGCCCGGTCAAACCTCCTGACCGCCAGCAGATATGCGGCAAGAGAGAAGCTGCCGATAGTGATTGCAACGCTACCGCCAAGGCTGGTTAAAAACTCCAGTGTCCTGGTTGCCAGCGGCGATCGGAAGTAGAGAATATGGCTGACCACCCATTGGTCGATGGCCACCAATGGATCGCCGGTAAGCACGTCCTCTGTGATCTTGCCGAAGATCAAGATAAAAATTGCGCTGGTCATAAACCCGACTGTCAGGTGGATACCGAGATATGTCCGGGGCGAAAGCCGGTTGACGAGAAAGACGACCAGGGCCGGATGGCGCTGTTGAAATTTCACGACCGCCGGCGACAAGGCGATCCCTTTGAACCACGCAAGAATATCTTCCCGATTCGCGGCGAGCAGCCGGTAAAGGTTGCCGAACCCGGCGAGAACGGCGAACGCGAACAGAACAAAGACCCCTGCCCTGCCAGACCATTTCTCGATCAGCTGCCAGCTCTGCCCGAAAAAATAACCGAGGATGGTAAAGGTTATGGCCCAGAGGATGCCGCCTGACGCGTTAAATAAAAAAAATCTGCGGTAGGGCATGGCGGCCATGCCGGCCACAAAGGGCGCCATGGCCCGGAGCAGGCCAACGAATCTGCCCCAGAAGATGGTTTTGCCGCCATGTGCCTTAAAGTAGGCATCCGTCTTCAGCAGATGTTTGCGCTTGAAAAGAAACAACCTATCGTGCCGCGCAAACCAGTCCCGACCGATCGACTTGCCCAGGCTGTAGCCGACGCTGTCGCCAAGTACAGCGCCCAGGGCGATGACGACAATGCAGTTCCCCAGTTCGAGATAGCCGTTGGCCGACAGAAAACCAGCCAAGACAACGATGCTTTCCCCAGGGACAAGCAGACCCATGAAGGCGGAGCTTTCCAGAAAGGCGGCAAGAAAAATGGCCAGATAGCCCCAATGCCCCAGCATGCTTATGGCGTTCAATATTCTTTCCAGCATGGCTTACCAGATTTTTTTGACAAACCCTCAAAAATGACCCGGAGCTTTGCACAGGGCTGGTCGGCGTCACGCACCTTGGCGCGGCAGGCTGATGGTGACGGTGCAACCCCGCTCCGGGTTGTTGGCGGCCGCCACCCTGCCGCCCATGGCTGCCGCCAGCCTTTTGACCAGGGCCAAACCGATGCCGGTGCCCTGGGTTCGCCGGGTAAGGGAGTTGTCCTCCCGGTAGAAATCGTCAAAGATTTTCTTCAGGGCATGGCGGCTGATGCCGGGACCTGTATCACTGAATTCCAGAACAGTCTGTTTCAAGTCCTGCCGGACCCGCAACGTGATCGACCGTCCCTGCCCGTCGCGGCCGAACTTCATGCTGTTGTCCAGCAGATTGATCAGAATCTGGACCATGGCCTCACGGTCATAGGAAAACGGCGCAATGTCCGCCTGCTCCACCTTATACTCAAAACCCTCCTGCCTGAGCTTTTCCGCCATGATGTTTTTCACCTCTTGGTGCACATCATCCAGGGTGCCGGCCTGCATGACCAGAGGCCGCTGCCGCCGCTCCAGCCGCGAGAATTCCAGCACGTTGTTGATCAGCCGGGTGAGCCGCCCGGTTTCGGATTCGAGGATGCGGTAGTAATCCTGCTCCCGCTCCCGGCTGCCGGCAATGCCCTGCTCCAGCATCTCGATGTACATGCGGATGGTGGTGAGCGGCGTCTTCAGTTCGTGGGTGACCGACGAGACAAAACCAGTACGCCGCTCGGACAGATCGACCACCACCCGGGCGCTCTGGTAAATGGCGAACAGCCCCAGAAACACGACGCCGGCCAGCACAACCATCATGACCTGCAGGGTGAGACGGCCGGGAGACGGCGGGATATTCTGGCAATTAAGACTGGCCTGCAAAAAAGAAAAGGGCCGAGGAAAAACCCGGCTTGCCGTAAACACCGGCGCCGAAACCGTGGCCCCCGCCGTCTGGCTGATCCCGCCGCCGTCTGGGGCGCCGACGCTCAACCGCAGGCTGGTAAAAACGGCCAGCGGCTGGTCGCGAAAATAGCCGGTCAGCAAGTGGTCAAGAAATTCCTGGATCTTGATAACGAGTCCCTGCCGATAGATAACATTGCCGACAATCACCCGGCGAAACAGGAAAAGATGTTGTTCATCCAACAGAACCGCCTGCAGAGGGGCGACCTCCGCCTGGAAGACTTCCGGCGTTGTCGGCTTGTCCGCCGCCTTCTCCTTGACCGCATCATCGTCGTCGGACCGGGCGCGGTCCGCCAGTCCTTTCTCTCTGGTCAGGCCGGCAACGGTCGAATCGATCACACCAAAGCCACCGGTCGCCGACCCGGATATTGCCGCCGACGGCATCTCGGCCTTGGCAGCCAGGCGATTCTGCTCGGGGGCCGAGGCCTGCGGTTCCGCAATCTTGCGGGCCTGGGCCGGAGAGATTTCCTCAAGCCGCTCCACCTCCTGACCGAGCCGCGCCTTCTGCTTGGCAGCCGGTGCCGCTCGAAAATACTTCGAGACCAGTCCGTCTTTTTTTTCCAAGACCGTTGCCGGCTGGACGACTGCCTCGGGTTCGATCGCCTCCACCTTTTTAGTCCGCTGTCGGTTGAACAAACTGTTCATAGTCCGCAGTTCATCCAAAAGGACCGCCTGGGACGAAGATGGTTCGACGTTTTCCAGATGCGGCGTCTGCATGGCGCCGTCCGGGCCGTTCTGGAAGTAACCCAAGATGAATTTTTCAGATGGCGTCCGGGAAAGCGGCGACGGTTTACCCGCAGCCTGGCCCGCCTGCTGACCGGGCAGCAGGACCAAGGGAGCATATTCATCCAGAGCCCGCGCCTCCTCGCGCCGTACCAGATCCGCCAGCTCGCCTTCCAACCGGTCAAAAAGGGTCTCAGAAAAATAGCGGAGTTCGGCCTCCTCTTCCTGCTCCAGACTGCGAAAGGTGTGCAGGACAAAATAGGCCAAGGGCACGATCAGGGCCAGGCAAAAGATGATGATAAAAATCCTGAGCCGTTTCATACATCCAGCTCCAAACGATAGCCCTCGCCGCGCACCGTGACAATAAAGGAGGCGTCGCCGATCAGGGACTGAATCTTCTTTCTGAGCTTCAGGATATGGATATCAACGGTGCGGGTTTCAAGATCAGTGACCGCGTAATGCCAGACGTTTTTCAACAGTTCCTGTTTGGAGACAATCCGCTGGCGATGCTGGGCAAGGTAGCTGATGATTTCCATCTCACGGCGAGTAAGCTCGATTACGTGGCCGGCCGCCTCGGCCCGCAGGTTTGAAGCGTCAAAACAAATGGTGCCGACCGTGAGCGGCTGATCGCTGGCCAGCCGGCCGCAGCGTCGCAGAATCGCCTCTACCCGGACCAGCAGCTCCCGAATGGAAAAAGGCTTGGCCACGTAGTCGTCAGCGCCGGCCGTAAAACCGGTAAGCACGTCATCTTCCGCACCCTTGGCGGTCAGCATGATAATTGCCTGGCCCGGCCGCTCTCGGCGCAACTCCCGGCAGATGACAAAACCGTCCATGGTCGGCAGCATAACATCGAGGATCACCAGGTCGAAAACGCAAGCCAGGGCGCGGGCCAGCCCCTCCCCGCCGTCAGCCGCGCCTTCCGCCTCATAGCCGTTGAAGACCAGCACGTCGAGCAGGCCGCGGCGGATTGCCGGGTCATCCTCCACCACCAGAATTTTCGCCTTGGGTATCTGCGCCATATTTACCTTTTCCCTGCAGCCTTCAGCCTCGTCACCTTCAGTTACAAAATATACCGGATGGCGCGGGAAGCGAAAGCAAAACTTATGTAAAAAAACAGCCTGATTTTTTTGCACTTCTTTGAATTGTCTTCTACGGGCGGCGAGCTACCATGAAGGCGAAAGCGCAGCATCTTCACAACATGGAAAAATCTGAACAAGGAGGACCATCATGAACCGCACCGCAGTAAAAACCCTGTTGACCATCTGTTGTCTGATCATTGTCACCTGTACGGCCATGGCCATTGCCAGCCGGCCGCCGGCACCCACGCCCTTGCCCGTGCCGACGCCCATACCAACGGGCAAGGGCATCGTCACCCTGAACGGCCAGCTTACCCAGGATAAAATCTTCATAAACGGCGACGGCACCGTGTCGGTAGCTCTCACCATGACCGCGGCCGATACCGACGCCGCCCGGCCAGATATGGCCCGCAACGTCGACCTGGTGGTGGTTCTCGACCGCAGCGGCTCCATGCAGGGCCAGAAGATCGAGGACGCCCGGCGGGCCATTCACCAACTGCTCGCCGATCTTACCCCAGCCGACCGCTTTGCCTTGGTCAGCTACAGCGTTGATGTCCGGCGCGATGCCGGCCTCATGCCGGTAACCCCGGCAAACCGCAATCTGCTGCAGGCCGCGGTCAACAATATCAGCGCCGACAACGGCACCAACCTCGGAGCCGGCCTGCAGGAGGGTCTGGCCATTCTCGAACAGCGAGCGGCCAGCGGCAACGCCGGCCGGCTCATTATCATCTCCGACGGCCTGGCCAACCACGGCGTCACCGAGCCGACCGCTTTAGCCGCCATGGCCGGCCGGGCCGTGGCCAACGGCTCCGTGGTCAGCGCGGTAGGCGTCGGTCTTGACTTCAACGAATATCTGATGACCGCCATTGCCGACCAGGGAACCGGCCGTTATTATTACCTGGAAGACGCGGCCGGCTTTGCCAGGGTCTTTAAGGATGAATGCCGGAAATCAAGGATAGCGGCGGCGACCGGCCTGGAAATTTTAATCCCACTGCATGACGGCATCACCCTGAAGGACGCGGCCGGCTATCCGGTTACCGTGCAGAACAATCAGGCCATTTTCAGGCCGGGCGACCTGCCGGCCGGCCAGTCCCGCAAACTGTTCCTCACCTTCCAGGTTCCGACCCACAGCCCGAAGTCCTATGCAATCAACGGCATCAGCCTGCGCTACCGATATAATGGCCAACCGTACGCCGCCGCTTTAACCGAACCGCTGCAGGTGACCTGCGTCAGTAACAAAGACGAGGCACTGGCCTCGATCAATAAGCCGGAGATGGAGAACAAGGTGCTGCAGGACGATTACAACCGGCTGCGCGACGAGGTTGCCCAGTCGATCAATAAAGGCGACCAACAGGACGCCATGTCCAAAATCGAAAAATTCCGGGCCGACAAAAAAGAACTGAACAGCGTGGTCGGCTCCGGGCGGATCGCCGAAAGCCTGGACAAGGATCTCCCGGCCCTGGTGGAGCGCGTCAAGGAAACTTTTGCCGGCGCGCCAGCGGCGGTGGCAACCAAACAGAAACAGAGCGCCAAGGAACTCCAGTATAAGGCCTACGAAGGCCGACGCCAGTAGCCGGGGCGCGCATGGGTTTCGATAAAAAACAATCCAGCTGCATGAAAGTGTGGCCACGAGAAACAAACACGACCGAGGAGGACACAATGAGCATCATGACACGCTTTGTACGGCTTTGGAAGGCAGACGTTCACGGGGTAATGGATCAGATGGAGGACCGGCAGCTGCTGCTGCGGCAGAATCTGCGGGAGATGGAAGAAGAACTGGAGCGGCAGGCCGCCCTTTTCGGCCGGATGAGCGCGGCCCGGGACCGAGCCCGGCAGGAGGGCGAAAAAAACGCCAAGGAAAGCGCGCGGCTTACCAGGGACATCGACACGGCCGTGCAGAAGGACAAAGAGGAAATCGCCCGGCAGTTGATCAGAAAACGGCTGCTGCTTGACAAACACCTGGTTGAGCTGCAGAGACATCTGGAGGAGATGGACAAAAAGATCGTGACCCTGACCGAGCACCTGGCCGAACGGCAACGACAGTATGAGGAGATCCGGCTGCGCTCCGCCTGTTATCTGCGGGAGCAGGCGATCGAGGCCGGCCAGCATGACGTGCCCTTTCCGCTTCGGCCCGATCTTGGCGTGACCGACGAGGAGGTGGAACTGGAACTGCTCAAAAGAAAGGACAGCGTTGTCCCCAACCAGGGAGGGCCCACGTCATGAAAAGCACGCAGCATGCGGTACGTTTGACCATTTCCTTCGGGCTGGCGGCCGGCATCCTGTTCGGGCCGCTTCATTACCTGCTCA
>MGTE01000063.1:20801-29306 GCA_001799275.1 Deltaproteobacteria bacterium RIFOXYD12_FULL_57_12 | reverse complement strand
TTGGCCTCGGCCTCGGTCGCGGTCGCGGCGGCCGGTGGCCCAAATTCCCGAAGATTGATCGTGCCGGTCGACCGGAGGATTATTTTCGCGAAATAATCCGTTAGCCCGAGCGTACCGATCCGAAGGGCGGTGGGGCTGGTGGCAACCTCCAGCCCCTGGACGGTCAGGGATTTCCAGTGGCAGAACTCATCACCGTTCAGGTCCGAGGCAGCCAGATCGACTAAAGCGGCCTCGCCCTTATAGGTCAGCTTCGGAGGGGCGGCAGCATCGGAGGTCGCGACCCGCAGACGGCCCTTGGTCTGCAGCGCACCGCTCGCCAGCTTGAACTGCACCAGGCTGTCCAGATAGGGCTGAAATTTCGGCAATGGCAATTTGTTCAGGGCTATGCCAAGATCTGCGCCAAGGGGTTTGAGACTGATCTCGCCCTGGCCGCTCAACTGACCTTTTTTCACCAGGCCCATGGAAAAATCGACCTTGGCTTTTGCCAGCTCACGGGTGGTCAGACCGCTGGCCTTGACTGCCAGTTTATCCAAATCGAACGTCTGGGGCTCGGCCAGGGCCAGATCGCGGAAAGAAACCCGGTAGTCGGTCAGATTCAAGCTGTCCAGAGTGACCTGCCAGGGCGGGCCGGCGGCTTTAGGCGGCTTGGTGCCGGCGGCGCCATCTGCCGGCACCAGGGCCGCCAAATTGAAAACGCCGTTCTTCAGGCGGCTGAGCCGCATGCTGCCACCCCGGGTAGCCAGCTCACCCACGGTCAGTTCGCGGGTCGCCAGGTGGAGCGAGGTATTGTCCACTGAGATGGCCGGGATGTCGAGCAGTTCTTCTTTGCCGTCTTTTTCCTTGAGTTTGAGCCCGGTCAGTTCCGCGTGCAGCCCGGTGACGTCAAAATTCGGCTCCGGGCCGGCCAGATAGCTGAAATCGCCGGCAACATTAAGGGTGGCATCGGTGAGCGCCACCGGCAGCAGCTTCTGGAAATAAGGCGCGTATTTCGGCAGAAAGAAGCGCTGCATGGCCAGACGGCCTTCAACGGCGAGCGGAAAGAGACGACCGCTACCCTGAACTTCGAGGTGTTCCTCTTTCTCCGTGTTGAATTCCAGAAAATAGCGGCCATTGACTTCGCCCTTGGTGGTGAACTCTTCCAGACGAAAAGTAAACGGCTTCAGGCGCGTCTCAAACGCCTGGCCTTCGGCCTCGTCGATAAAGGCGAAAAGACCATTCGTCAGGCTGAACGAATCCATCGTCACCAGGGGCATGGCCTGGGGCGGTGCGGCCTCGCCATCCGGTGCCGCCGGCGGGGGAGCGTCCGTCGTCGCAGCGGGGGCGGGCAGCAGGGCGGCGATATTCAGGACGCCTGCCGCATCCCGGTGCAACTCCAGGACCGGATCCGCGCACACCACCTTGCGCAGATGCAGCTTCCGGCCAATAAGCTCTGATGGGGCCAGTTCAAGGCTGAAAAGCGAAAATTGCAAAAAAGGCTTGGCGCGGCGATCCGCCACCTCCAACTGCTTGCAGGCGGCATGTCCCTCCAGGATCAGAGATGGCTGACCGTTGCGGTGCTGGCGAAACCCAAGCGTCGCGCCGACGTCCAGTCGGCCGGCGCGGATGGTGAAATCGGTTGCAAACGGCAGGTAGGGCTGATAGTGCGGCAGATCGATGTTGTCAAGCTGCAGATCAAATTCGGTTGCCAGAGACTCATGAAATGGTTTGGTGCGACCGGCCAGGACAAACGGTGCGCCGTCGACCGTTGCCGCCAGTTGCGGCTCGGTGGCGGTGTCGATCAGATAGGCCATGTTGGCGATAAAGGGCAGCGACAGTGAAATTCCTGTCACCTGGTGTTGCTTGCTTACCGGCTGGTCGTCGAAATCGATACGGCCGTCGACCAGCCGGATATTGCCGACATAAAAGAATGGCGCAACGCCGTCTTCCGCGGCCTTTTCCCCGCCGCCCCCAAGCAGATCGGTGAAGTTGAATTGCTGGGCACCGTAGCGGATCAGGTGACAGGCTGGCCGGGTGATGGTGAACTCCTTGATGATCAAGGCCCTCTTCACAGCGGACAGTGCCTCGATATTGACCAGAATTTCATCCACCGCCAGTAGCGGCGCCGCTGTGGCCGACCGATCGGCAATCCGCAGCCCCTGCAGGGTGGCGAGAAAGGTAAAGGGATTGAACGCGAACCGCTCCAGGGCGACCTGCCGGTTGAGGGCGGCGGCGAGCTTTTCAACAAGAAACGGCTTGAGCAGGGCGGGCAGCAGGAAAAACCCGCCCACCGTATAGACCAGCAGCAGCGCAACCAGAATGAGGCTGATTCGTTTCAGCCGCGGCAACAGGTTGCGGAACGGGAAAGATCGCATAACGAAAATCCTCGGCAGAAGGAAGCGCGCCTGGCGCACAATACCAACAACCCTGTATCAACCGCAATTCATTTCACTTTTCCATGACTGGCCGCTGCTGTCAACAGATAGTGATGCTTGTGTTTTTTCCTTCAGAATGGTTGTAGGGCCGGCCCGGTTTCCGCCGGGTTGGCGGCCGCCGTCTCGGTATTCTCGTGCCAGAGCCGGGTGGCCGCCACCACCCCCAGGGGAATGGAGCAAAACTGCAGAAAGGGCACGGCCATGAGCAGAAGCTGGCCAGACCCGAAGCCCAGAAAGAGCGACTTGCGGGAAAAGATAAAACGGCGTTGCGTCCGGAAATCCATGTGCTTGCGGCCAAAGACATAGCCGGTGTATTCGACCACCAGGAAGAAGATGGTCCAGCAAACGGAGAGAACGGCATAGAGCAGAGAGCCCAGGCCCGGCAGCAGGTTCAGAAGAAAAATGAGCGCCATGCCCAGGATGAAGAGCAGGATTTTTTTTGATTCATCCGCCAGGATGCGGCGCATGTCTTTAAGAAAGACCCGGAAGACAAAGGGCTCGCCACGGGTCTGACCGGCCAGGATTTCCTCGGTGCGTTCCGACAGGATGTCGTTGAAGGGCGAGGCGATCAGACTGCCCAGGGCGGCAAAGGAAAAAAAGGTCAGAATCGTAGTCAGGAGGATAGCCACGAGCCAGAGCAGGTACCGAAGAAATATCCAGTACCAGGCGTCGCCCTGCGGGATATGCTGGACAACGACCTCCTGAAAGAACCAAAGGCCGAGATAGGCCGCCAGGCTGAATACGACCAGGTTGATGAGAAACGGAATAATGATGTAGGGGTAGAGCCGGGCATGCTGGCGGATAAAGCCAAAGGCGCGGAACGGAGAAAAGAAACCATGGGAAAACCGCTGCAGGGGATTATCAGATAAGCGCATGAGCATCTCCTTTGTCAGGATACACTTGAGGAAGTCAGAGAATACGAATAACTACGAGGCGCAGCGGCTCCCAACACCCGTCCCGCGCTTCAGGTCAGAGCAAGCCCCCATTTCTTGATGGCGGCCATGCCGCCCTGCACGTTGTGGGTCGCGGTGATCCCCAGTTGGTCCAGGGTGATCTGGGCCTCGTAGGAGCGGACCCCGGAATTGCAGACCAGAATCAGCTCCCGGTCGCGGGGGATTTCGGCCTGCCGGTCGCGGAGTTCATCCTGAGGGATGTTGAGCCAGAAACCGGGATAGGCGTCAACAAAGGGGCGGGCATTGGCCGGACCGCGCACGTCAAGAACCAGGAAAGGATGGTCGGCGCGGCCGGTAAAGCGGGCCGCGAACCGGTCCACATCGATCACCCGGTTGCGGCCGGCCCGGATGTTCTCGGCGGTGTTGGCCAGGGCGTTGACAATGTCCATGGCCGCGGCATAGGGCGGGGCATAGGCCAGCTCCAGGTTGCTGATGTCGCGGAGCAGCGGGTTATGGGCCAGGGCGGCGGACACGCCATTGATCCGGGCGGCGAGCGCGTCGCCGTTGCCGGACAGCCCCTGAACCCCGAGCACCCGGCCGCTTTGCCGGTCAGCGATCATCTCCAGGTACATGAGGTCCATGCCCGGATAGAAATGGGCCCGGTCGCCCTGGACCACGAAGGTGGAAAAGGCATCGAGGCCGAGCTGTTGCGCCCGGGCCAGGCCGATGCCGGTGGCGGCCACCGCCAGGTCAAAGACCTTGATGATCCCGGTGCCGGCAATGCCGGGAAACTCCTGGCCGGCGCCGGCCAGGTTGCTGCCGATCACCCGACCGTGGCGGTTGGCGAGCGACCCGGACGGGAAGTAGATGGGCTGGCCGGTGATCAGGTGCTGGTTCTCGATGCAGTCGCCGCCGGCGTAGATATCCGGATCAGAGGTTTCAAGGCGGCTGTTGACCGCAATGGCGCCGCCAGCGGTGATCGCCAGACCGGCCGCGCGGGCTAGGCCAACGTTGGGCCGCACGCCGACCGCCATCACCACCAGATCGGCCTTGATGGTCCGCTGGTTGGTCCGGAGCCATTCGACGCGGCTGCTGCCGCCCAGTTCCAGAACCTGCTCATGCAAGTGGACGGCAACCCCCTTGGCGGTCAGGTGATGGCTGATCATGGCGGCCAGATTGGGGCTGACCATGCCCGGCAACACCTGCTCGCGCACCTCGATCAGGGTGGTCTCCAGGCCCCAGAGATCGCGGAACGCCTCAACCATCTCCAGGCCGATGGCGCCGCCGCCGATGACCACCGGCGCGCTGACCTCGCCGGCCGCGATCAGTTCCTTGATCCGCGCCGCATCATGCAGGTTGGCGACGGTGAATACCCGGTCCAGGTCGCTGCCCGGAATCGGCAGCCGGTTCGGGGTACTGCCGGTGGCAAGCACCAGCTTGTCGTAGGGCAGTTCCTGCTCACGACCGGTATCCAGATGCCGGACGACCACTTTTTTGGCCCGGCGATCAATGGCCACCGCCTCGGTCCTGGTCAGCACCTCGATATCCTTGGCCGCGTGAAAGAATTTTTCATCCCTGACCATGTGGAAGCTGGTGGTCCGCAACTGGTTCAGCTCGCTTACGTCGCCGGAGACAAAATAGGGGATGCCGCAGCCGCCGTACGACACCAGAGAATCGCGATCGATCATCGTCACGCGGGCCGCAGGCGCAAGACGCTTCAGCCGGCAGGCCGCTTTCGGACCCAGGGCCACGGCCCCGATTACAAGCACATTCATGACAACCTTCCTCCTTGTGTGGTGCAAGTCCCTTGCCGGCGGCTATTCCAGTCAAGCCGGCCACGCGTCGTTCATTTTTTTTACAACTGCCTAAATAAAGAAAAACCTGCTTCCGTTAACCAACAAAGAGCCGGAGGTAACAATCAAACACATAACCACGCCCCCGTTGTTGGCCGGTGGTCTCGGTGAGCAGGTTCTTGGGGGCTTGCCTGAGAAGCCGTTACGGATTGTACTGTCGGGCCACAGCTTACTCCTTTTTTCTTCCTTTTCCGCTCGTTCTGCCCTGTTCGATCTGCTTCACTTCGCCAACCGCCTCCAGGAAATGTTTTTCCACGGCAGAGGCATCGTTCAGGTGCATTAACCGGTATCGTTCATATTCGTCGTGGGCCTTGTCCAAGGCCTGCTGATGACTGACACTGCCGGCATGGGCAAGAACCTCCCTGCCGCTTAGTTTCAGAAAATCGTCCAGTCTGGCAATCCAGTCCCGCATATACATGGGCCGCTGCTCCAGGGCCTGCAGTTCGGCAAATTCCAGATAAAAGGTGACGATGCGATTCAGGATCTCGAGTTCCTTTTCTCTCAGATAGTTTTTGGCAACGGCTGCATCCGCCTTGCGCGGCTTGTCGCCGCTCCAGGTAGTCAGGCCCATATTGGGGCTTGTCGCGGCGGCCCGGCCGGCAATGATCTCGGCGGCGGTGTGGCCGTGAGCCGCCCAGTGCATCTTGTTCTGAACCACGGCGAAAAACTCCCGGCTTATGTCTGTGTTCGGGTCATAGTCAATGCTGGTGGCATAGATATCCAGCACCTTGCGCCAGAAAGCCTTTTCAGAGGAGCGGATGTCCCGGATGCGGGCCAGCAGTTCGTCAAAATAGTTGCCGCCGCCGACCTGTTTGAGCCGCGCATCATCCATGGCAAAGCCCTTAACGATATATTCACGCAGCAGCTTTGTGGCCCAGACCCTGAACTGAGTGCCCCGGTGTGACTTGACCCGGTAGCCGGTCGAGATGATGACATCAAGATTGTAATGATCAACCTGGCGGGCAACCTCGCGGTCTCCCTCTTGTTGAACTATCCGGAATTTCCGGATAGTTCCTTCCGGCAGCAGTTCGCCCTCCTCATAAATGTTCTTGATATGTTCGTTGATCGTCCGGACGTCTTTCTGAAACAACTCGGCGAGCTGCTTCTGGCTCAGCCAGACCGTTTCATCCTGGAGGCGCACCTCCACCCGCGTTTCGCCGTCCTCTGTCTGGTAGAGGAGGATTTCGCCGCCGGCGGAGTCATTCTTGCGTGTGCTTGGCAGGTTGTTTTTCTGTTTCGTCATGGCGATGTCCATTTCTTATAGATCAGTATATGCCACGGATGGGATTATGTTTGTATTGATACTCAAATCCGAGCATCTCAAAACCCTTCACGACCTCGGAAAACTTAACTTTTGAGATGCGACTCCTTTGTTTTCTCTTTATTATTTTGCAAAGCGCAAGAGGGTATCGACGATCAACTACCGCGCCAAAAATGGCCGGACAACGCAACAGTCAGACGATGCCCGTTGGCAGCCAGCCACTGCCGCGCCCGGTCGGCGTTCGGACAGATACTTTGCACGGTCAGCCAGAACCGCTTAGAATGATCGGGAATGGCAAGATGCACCACCTCATGCGTGACCATGTACCGCAGCACGAAGTCGGGTGCCATGATCAGCCGCCAGTTGAATGAGAGATTGCCAAGCGCCGAGCAGTTGCCCCATTTCGTCCGCTGGCCCATGACATAGACCCGGTTCGGGGTTCGCTTAACGCGACCAACGACCTCGGCGAGATGTTGCTCAATGCTTTGCCGTGCTTCCTTGCGCAGCCAGTTTTCAAGGGATGTGGCTAGCGGCGTGCGCGACTTTGAACCACAGGTAATGACCAGCCCCTCATTATCCTTGGTCAACCGATTCGGGCCTTGCCAGCGCTCACTGCGAACAACTTTGATCGGCAACATATCGCCACGCAGCATTACTTGGCCGACTGTCGCCTTCTCGGGTCGTCTAATCCTGCTCAGCCGTTCTATCCTGCCAAGCTGTTCGACAACCCAGTCTTCGTTCTCGATCAAAAAATTACGCGCCTCTGCCGGATTGCGAGCCTCTGGCAAAATAACCTGTACACCGTCCAGCGAGACCTTGATACGCAGCTTCCGCGCCGTCTGGGAGGCAACCAGCCGGCATTCCACTTCCTGGCCTTTGAGCAGGATACGTTCAACCGGGCATTGTCGAATCGCTTCAATCGGCGGCATCGGTCTTCACCAGTTCGCTTACCGCCGACTGCAGGAAAGGCGGGTCGGCATCATCGGGATTAAAGCCAAGCGTGGCATAGGACGGATTCCAGGATTCGGCCAGCAGTGACTGCTCAACCCGCATCCGTCCGCCCTTGGAGGCGCTCCACCCCGGCATCAGCAATTGGTTGCCACGCAGATGGGCGACCATCCGCCGCGCACAGTCGCCGAGGGTGGTTTCATCCTTATTGGCCGAGAACTCCCGCAGCACGACAAAAATTTCATACTCACCCGGTTGGGTCAAGTTCAGCCGCTCCGGTTCAGCCTTGGTCCTGGCGGCCTCATCGGCAATCTCTTGCAACTCCCGCAGCCGCTTCTCAGCCGCCTTATCCGCCGCATCCTTCTTGGCCTTGAGACGCGCCAGGCGTTCACCGAGTTGCCGGTAGGTGAAACTCGGATCGTCCTCGGCCAGTTCCGCCGTCAGAATCGCTTCCAGGGCAGCCGCCTTATCCGCCGCACTGGGTAGTTCGTCAAGCTTGGTGACGTAATCCTTGTCGATCTTAAATACCGGCAACGCCAACGCCATATCCATGAAGGTGGTGTTCTGCTCGATCAATTCACGAGTTTTGGCCGAAAGTTCGCCAAAGGTATCTCTCTTGCTCGCGCCACGTTGGCGGCGGCGATGAGCAATGTAGATGCCACACAGCCAGTTGTAGACGTAACGATGTTCGTACAGGCAGGGGTCGGGCGACACCGCCTCCCACAGTCGTTCGAGGCTCTTGAAATTGTGCTCGAAGATTTTCGCCGCATCCGGGTCTTTAATCGCCCGCAGCGCCGCCAGCAGGCATTCCCGGGTGTCGGCAATGGTGATGCCCTTGAAGCTCTCCATGCAGCGCCCCACCTCGCCCGGCACGGTGGCCTTCAGAGCGTCCCAATCAATCAAAGCCTCCTCGCGGATGTTCTCGTCGAAGTTCAATGCCTTGGCGAGATTAGCGAACACGCCAAAGTAGTCCACCACCACGCCGGTGCGCTTGTCCATTGCCGGCAGCGGCCGGTTGGTGCGGGCAATGGCTTGCAGCAGGTTGTGGTCGCGCAGGGGCTTGTCGAGGTACATCACCTGTTCGACCGGCGCGTCAAAACCGGTGAGCAGCCGGTCGCAGACAATCAGGATTTTGAGCG
>MGTE01000063.1:19063-20786 GCA_001799275.1 Deltaproteobacteria bacterium RIFOXYD12_FULL_57_12 | reverse complement strand
CGTGGTCCTCGCCGTATGCCTCGCGGTTCCATTCCTCCCACTGCCTGGGCGTGAGTTTGAAATAGTCGATCAATTCATCCTGCTTCAGCTTGCCGTAATGGAAGCGCGTCAGGTCCGGGTCGTCGTTTTGGCCGGCTGAGATAATCACGTCCGACCATTCAGGCGGCAGGCCGCGCGCCTTGAGTTTGGTATCAAGCGCGTCTTTAAACCGGGCGCAGGCTGTCCGATCCACGCCTACCAACTGGGCCTTGAAGCCGCTCGGGTCCGGGTAGAGCAAAAAATGCTCCAGCATCTTATCAACCACGATCTCCACCCGATCCGGATGCCGGGCCAGTTCCTTCCACTGCGAACGCTGGCGCTGGATCAAGTCCTTGGCCTCTTCGTCCTCAAGCTCCATCTCCTCGCACATCTGCTCAAAACCGACGCTCAGCGGTTTCTCATCAACGATGAACGGCACCTTGTCGCGAATGTAATGCACTTCCAACGTCGCGCCGTCCTTGATGGAACGTTTAATGCCGTAATAACTGAGGTAGCGCTCCTGCTGGCCATCGATCATTGGCCCGAAATCGCGGTGGGTATTGATCATGGCCCGGTCAATGGGCGTGCCGGTAAGGCCGAAGCGGAAGGCGTTGGGCAGCTTGACGCGCATGGTCATGGCGTAGCTCTCGGCCGTATTGCCCTTTTGCGAGCGGTGGCACTCGTCCACCAGGGTGATGATGTTATCCTCGGCCAGGGGGGTAAGGTCGCCCATCTTCTGAAACGATTGCACCGTGGTCACCAGGGTGCCGCGCCATACTGTCTTGATTTTGGTCTTGAGATCATCGACGCCCATCGCCTTCTCGACGTTCGGGTAGTCACAGGCATCGAAGTCATCGGATATCTGGGTTTTCAGGTCGCGGCGGTCGACCACGATCAGCACGGTCGGGTTTTTCAGCATGGCTTGGCGCCGCAGCTTGTAGGCCGCAAACACCATGGTCAGCGACTTGCCCGAGCCCTGGGTATGCCAGACCAGCCCGGTGCGCTCCTGGGCGCTGACCGGCCTGCCGATAAGCGCCAGGGTGCGGTCCACAATGTCGTTCACCGCCTCGAACTGCTGATAGCGGGCCACCTTCTTCGTGGTCTTGCCTTTCTTGGTCTCGAATACCAAAAAATGCTGCAGGAAATCGAGCACGTGGCAGGGCTTCAGGCGCAGCAACCCCTTGACCGGCACTTCGAGCGGATCATCCGGGTTGTCCGCTTCGGGTTCGTTCCACCAGCCTTTTTTCTCCGGGTACTGCGACAGCCACGGCCCCCAGGTGTCGAGATGGCGCTCGATATCCTCTTTGCTGGCATCATGGAACAGCACCGTGCCGTAGCGGAAGGCGTCTTCGTCCGCTGCCACGCAGAACACATTGGGCGTCAGCATCAAAGGAGCCTGACGCTGGTAGCGGTGCAGTTGGTGCACGGCCTCGGTCCAGTCCTTGGAGCTGGCGAGGTAGCTCTTGTATTCGGCGATTACCAGCGGGATGCCGTTGACCAGCAGCACCGTGTCGTCCCTGCATTGCTTGACGCCCTGCACCCGATACTGGTTGGTGGCGGTGAAGTCGTTTTTGTCCTGCCTGGCCGGGTCGAACTCGATGAGGTAAACCGTCTTGGCATCCTCCCCGGGCGTCAGTTCCACCTTCACCCCGTCTCGCAGACGATCCAGGGTCTCGCGGTTAGCGGTGAGCCGGTCCGGATGGGA
>MGTE01000063.1:863-19045 GCA_001799275.1 Deltaproteobacteria bacterium RIFOXYD12_FULL_57_12 | reverse complement strand
ATTCACCGCCAGCCGGGCCTGGGCCGGGGTCGTCACGTGGCTGTTGATGCGCAGGATGGCCTCCACCAGCAGCTTCTCGACCAGCGGATCTTCCAATGGACGTTCGAAGCCGGCCATCTCGGCCTCGCCGCGATAGGTCCAGCCCAGGCCCTTGTCGCCGGGTGTCGGGCTAGCGTGGCCGGACAGCCATTGCAGGACGGGGAGTTCGACGTAGCCGGCTTCACTCATGAGAATATCCTTTTGACGTGTTTATTGATGATCGGTTGACCAACGACTCGGCCCGGCAAGGGCATCAATAAAAAAAACGGCTTAAATTTCAATAGAATACTCTTCCCTTATTGATGATCACCCGATTTCCCGCTGATAAACGGTTGGCCTTTTATCAAAACCCAGCGTGGAAACTTGCGGCTCCCCTCGTTGCGGATCCGCCCCTCCGTGGCCAACTTTCCGAGCAGGTAGTGAATCCGATTCCTCTTTTGCGCGTCATCCAACACTTCCGGAAGTTTGTCCAACAGAAGCCGGTTGATGTCGTCCCGTGTCACGGGCTGATGCTTCTTGATCAGTTCCAGGATCAGGTCACGATAGTAGCGGCTCTCCAGGCCCCGGTCCCGGATATGCCTTGCCTTCTCACCCACTGCGGCCGCCACCTTGCCCGCAACGACAGTGTGCGGATATCGGCCTTCCGCCAGTTTGCGGACCTTGAGCCGACGGTGTTCCTCCGGGGTGAGAGGGCGTCGTTTCTGGACCTTGTCCAAGAGCATGATGGTGGACAGATCAAGCTCGGTATGGACCATCAGCAACCGGGTATAGCGCTCGTCGAGGATTCGGCCCTGAATCTCAACCTTAACCCGCTCCGGATCGGAAAGATCGTAATCCGGCAACGGGAAAAAACGGCTCCGTTGCTTCTGAAACATGCGTTTGATGCCGCCCCCCTGCGTGTCGATCATGTTGAGGTTGACCATCACCTCGGCCAGCAGCGGATTACGGTAGATCTCCAGCGGGGCGTCCTGATGGATCACGGCCTCCACATTGCCCGGCAGGAAGGTCCCGACGTTGCTCAGGATCAGGCCGCCCGGTGTTTCAACGATGTTGATGCGCCCCCGCAGACCATAATCCTGGTGAGCGATGCAGTTGTGCAGCGCCTCGCGGATCACCCAGGGGTCGTATTGCGACATCTCCACGGGGAACAGGGTGCCATCCGGCAGCTCGCGCACGGTCAGGTTGCGGATGCGAGCCAGGACACGATCCACGTTGAGCAGGAAAGGCGGGCTGAAATGCTCGTAATCCAGCTCCTCGTTGCGGTCGTTCTTGAGTATCCAGCTCATCCGCGCCACCGCTGGCGCCAGCAGGGTGCTGGACTCCTCCCGTCCCAGCAACAGCAGGGCCGCATGGGTCAACCCGCCGCGACTGGCCAGTTTGGTCTTGTTGAGAAAAACGATATCATCCCAGCCATCTGCTTCGGCGGCCTTGGCGGGAAACTTGGTTTTGTACTCCTCCCGCGCCTTGGCTATGGCAGCCGGGTCGAGGTCGTCCAGGGTTGCCCGGGCACACACCTCCGCGCTCCAGTCCAGACGGCGGTTCCATATCTGCCGCTCTTTCTCCGGGTACCTGCTCAGTTCCGTCTTGCTGGAACCGTCGCGGATATACGCGGTGCCGTCGAACTTGACGGGCCGGTCATAGGCCGGCTGAATCTCGAACAGCACCACCCGCTTGCCCTGATAGACAAACGGGTGAATCTCATAGCCGGTATTGGGGTGCAGGTGGAGCGACAGCCACAGTGGCAGCAGTTGGTTGCCCCGGCCGTCCTTGCCCTTGACCGTCTCCGCCGCCGGATCGAAGGCGGTGCCGGCCACGGCATGGGAACCATCCTCGATGCCGAACACCAGATAGGCGCGGGGCTTGCCCAGCAGGCAGGCCGAATTCGCCAGGGCCGAGAGGTACGCGCCCAAAACGTGCGGCTCGAAATGGTTGGTCTTGAATTCCAGCCCTTCGCTTTCGCGCGGCTCGGCCCGCAACCGATCGAGAAGTGCGATGAGTTCCTGAGTGTTCATGGCGTTGGCAACAGGACGCTATCGGCAACCCGCACGGCGCCGGTGAGAAGGTCATGCATCAGGGATTTCTTGAGTTGCTTTAACGCATAGATCTTTGATTCGAGGGCTACGACATTCGCTTCAGCAGCATCAACGATAGCAGCAATTTTCCCCTGTTCTGCGGGCGGTGGAACGGGAATACGAAGCGGTTTCAGTGTAGTGAGGTTGATGTTTGCCTGCGCACTTCGCGGGGCAATCGCCAACAATCGAGGACGAAGACGCCGCAGACACAACTCTACAAAACGGGCAGAATGCGGTGCCTTCACCATAACGCCGACCAATGAATCTGGGGCACACATCGGTATGCCGAGAATGGCTGTCTCGCCTATATTGGCCGCAATGGTAATCATGATCGTCCGCGCAGGGAACTCGCGACTTACTGCCTTACCTTGGATATTCAAAGTTTGGGAGTAATCCGTGATGACCCGCCCTTTCGCTTTTGCGATCTGGCCTGTTTGAATAAACGGGAAAGGCCCGTTGTAGAACCTTGGGTCGTTTCGTGGGCGAGGGCTGAATCGCCCACGCTCAACCTCAGCGATATCAGCCAATTTTTGAACAATCCACGATTCTGGCAATAGCCCCAATTCGGTTACACGAAATCGACTCGAAGAATCCTCTCTCGACCGCACTATCCCCATTTCGTCAACTCCGCATTCAAGAAGCTCCTGAGCCAGTGAATGCGATAGCAGCTTGGCCTGCTCAGTGGCATCCCGAGCCTGTTCAATCGCCGTATCCACGGCATCGAGGATGCGGGCGATGGCGGCTTGCTCGTTCCTTTTCGGCAGCGCCAAATGAACTCTACCGATTTCTCGGCGCGTGATCGCGCCAAAGGTTGTGCCTCCAGCTAGCCGGTGGAAAGCGAACATCCCATAATTGAGCAGGTAGTAAAGAAACTCACCATAAATCTCGTCATTTTTGGGAACCAGCACCTCGCATGACTGATTGGACGCTAGTGGCACGCCTGCAATGGCCAAGTTGCCAACCGTGCCCCGAGTTGAAAAGATGATCGAACCGGCTGGAACCAGTCGCGCATTCGAATTCGCCAACCCGCTCTCGGATATATGTTCTGCCCCGTTTCGTATGTACTTTCCGTTATTGGCAGTCAGGTCAGTTGGCGTGATCCAGGGGATGCCTCCATCTCGCCAATAGGCACTTTCGTTCCGGTCTGGAGTACCGCCGCTGACAATTCGCACAAGGTCAGACACCTGTTTGTCGGCCCAGCCCTTTGGCACTCCTGTTTGCCGGACTACGGCATGACTGGCATCAAGCCTTGAGGTCATAACCTGCCGCCTTCAAGAGTTGAAATAACGACGTCTCTGCTTCCCGCAACGATGACTCGCTTTGACGGAGCCGCTCGATTGCCTCCTTCACCTCAACCCTCGGCTCCGGCTCGAAGGTATCCACGTAACGCGGGATATTGAGGTTAAATTCGTTCTCCTCAATCTCGTCAATGCCGACCACCCGGGCATGCTTGAGCAACTCGTCCGGGTCGCGGTAAAGCAAGCCCAATTCAGTGCCGACCTGTTCCACATCGCGGCGGTCGTCCTCGGCCCGGCGGTGGGCCTCAGCTATCTTCTCGTCCCGTTCGGCAACCTTGGCGGCAACCTTATCGCGCTGGACTTCGAGCTTGGCCAACGCAGTTTCAGCCTTGCCTTTCGAGGTCTTGACGGTGATCCTGGCCAGTTCGGCCCGGGCCGCGGCCACCTGGGTTTCCAGCTTGGCCAGGCGGTCGGCGTGGTCGGCATAGGCCACTTCCAGACGCTCGATCTCGTCGTGCTCGCGGGCCTTGATCTGCACCCGGATGCGCTGGCGGTGCAGGGCCACCAGACCGGGAACCTTGGCAGCGTCGCCATAGGCGTGGGCATGAACCAGCATGCGCATCACGTCCTGGGGCCGCAGCTCGTTCTGGTTGGAAAGTTCGCGAAAATGGCGGGCGGCATAGACCAGCAGCACCTGGTCGTGCCGTTCCGGCGGCCGCTGTTTTTTAAGGATCAGCAGGCAGGCCGGGACGCCCGCGCCGTAGAAGACGTTGAGCGGTAGCGATATAACGGCGTCAATCAGCCGCGATTCGAGCAGGGCCTTGCGGATAAGGTGCTCGTCATCGGCCTTGCGGCGCTTGATCCTGGGGTTGCCCTCGTCGTCAAACTCGCCGGTTTCCTCTTCAACCTCGGGCTGGCCCCGGAACAACACGCCCTGCGGGCAGACAATGCCGGCGCGGCCATTGTCGGCCAGAGAAGCGAGGATGTGCAGGATAAATGCGTAGTCGCCGTAACCGGCGGGCGGGGCCTTGAAGGGGGTGCCACGCCCGAAACGGCCAAAGGGGTCTTTGTAGCCTTCCTTGCCAAAGGTCTCTTTTTTCAGCTTGTCCTTTTTCTTCTTGTCGTCCGTCTGCTGCTCGGGCTTCAGCCACCAGAATTCGTCGGAAAACGGAAAATTGGCGAGCACCAAAGAGAACTTGCGGACCCTGCCCTCGCCGTCCTTGAAGGCCGGGTCGGTAATGGTGCTGACCCCGGCTGAAATGGTGGCCTCCAGGCCGTGCAGCACGGAGTTGATCTTGCCGATGGCAGCATTGCCCCAATTCATCTCCTGGCCGAAATACTGGGCCGAGGTGGCGTGGTGCTTGTGCTCACGCAGGAAATCCGCCGCATGCACCAGCATGCCGCCGCTGCCGCAGGTGGGATCGTAAATCGTGTCGCCCGGCTGCGGCTCCAAGATACGCACCAGGATATCGACCACCTCGGGCGGGGTAAAGAACTCGCCGGCCTTGGCGCCGGCATCGTCGGCGAACTGTTTGATCAGATACTCGTAGGCCCGGCCCAGGATGTCGGGCGGCACACTGGCGTTCGAGAGATCGTGGCTGTCGAAGTGCTGGATGAGCGCATGCACCACCTCATTCGGGATCAGCGGTTTGCCGCTGCCATCCGGCGCCGGCTGGTTCCAGTCCACCGTGAAGACGCCGCGCAGCTCTTCGTTGGCGCTGGCCACGCCCCGCATCGCTTGGGTGAGCGTCCCGCCAAGGTTGGTCGAGGCTGCCAGCACATCGCCCCAGCGGCTGCCGACGGGGATTTCAAAACGGTGCATCCCCTTGGCCCTGAACACCGCTTTTTGCGTCTCGGTAAATGGCTTGCCCTGCTGGCGCTCCAGATCGGCGATGGCCTCATCCGCCTCATTCTCCCACTGGTCGCAGAGACGCTTGTAGAACATCAACGACAGGATATAGTTCTTGTAATCCTGGCCGGCGGTCTTGCCGCGCAGAATGTTGGCGGCGCCCCAGAGGTGGGTTTCGAGTTGTTGTTGGGTGAGTTTCATTGAGCAAAGCACCTGCTGACTTGACCTTTCTTCCCGATCAAGCTGGAAAGCAGATGAAAATTCTTCGTCTCATGCCGCAATCGGCCGGCCACGATGGCGGGATGAATGCCGAGCTGATCCGCTAAAGCTATTGCATCGGCCTCCGCCAGCGTTTCGCGGACTCGCGCCCTGGCCATGATATTACTCGGAACCAGCGCCTCGGTAGCCATTGCATCAGCCTCGACTTCGATGCGCTCCAGATTAACGCGATCAAGGTCGTCGATAAAAATTGGCGTGCTCTCGCTCAGGTGTTTGCTCACATGAGCAAGTTCGTGCATAAGCGCGAACCAGAAATTATCGATCCGGTCGTGACGCAATGTCAGCGCTACTATGGGATACCCGTTGCCGAGCATTGCCGCACCGTCAAGAAATGTCTTCTCAAAGTGCGGTTCGATAATCAGCGCGATTCCGTAACGGGAGAGGTACTCCTTGGCCAGCCTGGGTCCATCTTCGAATAAAGAGAGTTTGGCAAGTTCGCGCATCCATTCGGTTGTAATCGATCCAGCCTTGTAATCGCGCGTCAGGGCAATGTTGTGCGCTTTCTTCAAAACGCACATCCGCCATGCCAGCAACGCATATTCGTCCGCCTTCCGATCTCCGCGACGATGTATCGGAGCCCGAAGCAAGGCGGGTTCCATCCTCTTCGGAGAAACGTCCAGCATGAATTTGCGAATCAAGTCCTCGGCGTATTCCTTAAGCCGCTGCGAGTTGCCATGAAACTCTCCAAAGCATCCCCTGTCATGCATCTCTTTCAATGGGAATCTGGAATAGTCCAGATTGGGAGCTTCATCGACGATGCCTTCATCCACATCCGAATCTTTAATCAGGATGTCGGTCGGAATCCCAAGGATTTTATGAAGCCGCCGGATCATCGACAGGGAGAGCGGACGCTTGCGCGACAACACTTCCGAGACTTTGGAAATCGATCCCATGCAAGGGACAAGATCCTTACGGCTCAACTTCATCTGATCCATGCGAAACAAAATCGCGTCAACCGGGTCAATCGCGGCCGGCGGAACAATTTGGCGCTCGTATGCTTCAATAACCAGCGCCAGCAGTTCCAGTTCGCTCTCTTCATCGGAACCGACCTTGGGATCGAGCGACATGAGAGCGGACAGCCGCGCCATTGCAGCGGCATGGTCTTCCGCGTTTTTGATGACTTTTACGTTCATACCGTTCTCCTCCTGCTTGGTCGAACGACCTCACATTAATCAGGGCATCAAAACTTTTGCCTGCTGTATTCGGCATGGGTCCCGACCCATTCAACAAGGACAATGCCGTTTTGGTATCGGATCTTGACCACTAGCCGGTATGAGTTTCCCTTGATATTGAAAATCACACAGTTGTCGGCCAGAAAGTCGGCGCTTCGGTATCGCCTCCTTATGTCATTGGGGCTTCCCCAGTTTTCACGCTCGACCTCCGCCTGCCATGCATCCAGCGGCTTTCGGCAATCAGAATATTTTTGCTTAAACTCCTCCAAGCGCGGCAGACCCAAAATACGCATATCGGCGATGCATCCCTCCTGATGGCATTTATCATATTTCCCATTTTGGGAAATATCAATGCAAAATATATATTATTATCGGGAAGTACAGACAGGAGAGGATAGTCGGCGCGGTCGGCGAACCGGGCCGCGAATTGGTCCACATCGATCACCCGGTCCCGGCCGGCCCGGATATTCTCGGCGGTGTTGGCCAGGGCGTTGATAATGTCCATCATGGCCGCGTGAAAGTTGGTGGTCCGCAACTGGTTCAGCTCGCTCACGTCGCCGGAGACAAAATAGGGGATGCCGCGGCCGCCGTACGAAACCAGGGAATCGCGATCGATCATCGTCACGCTGGCATCCGGAGTGAGTTCTTCCTCGCCGGGATATTGCGGATATGCTGGCTGCTATTCTGATGGGAAGCCTGAAAGACTTCCCGGTTGGAAATCATGCCGCGCGAGAGAGAGGGTGAACCTCCTTCTCAAGCCTGTCCTTAAGGAGTTCCAACGCCACCTCCATGTCGTAGTGTGATTGGAGATTGAGCCAGAACTGTGCCTCCATATTAAAATAGCGCCCGAGTCGCAGTGCGGTATCGGCGGTGATGGCCCGGCGGCCATGAACAATTTCATTGATACGCCGTGGAGTTACCCCGATATCTTTCGCGAGCCGATACTGACTGACTCCCAATGGTTCAAGAAACTCCGCAAGGAGAATTTCACCGGGATGAATGGGGGGGAAATCACGCTTTGCCATAATGACCTCTCAATGGTAGTCGGCGATCTCGACATCGTAGGCGTCACTGCCCTGCCATACGAAACAAATTCGCCATTGCTTGTTGATGCGGATGCTGTATTGACCTTCTCTGGCACCGCGAAGAGCCTCCAAATGATTCGACGGTGGGACACGGAGTGTTTCAAGAATGCTCGCGGCATTAAGGATCTTCAGTTTCATAACCGCTGCTCGCTGGATTGTCTGCGGCAACCTTGCTGAAAATCGACCGTGGAAGAGCTTTTCGGTCTCTTTGCATTTGAACGACTTGATCATGGCGATATATTATCGCGCAAGGATAATAGCGTCAAGCAGTATCGGCTGTAGCCAGAAGGCTGAGAATTTTTCCGGATCTTCGAAAGAGAGGGGGTTCTGAAGCAACTTGGGGCGAATTAACCAATCCGGCGGCCGAGGCAGACCAGTTCGCCGACCCGGTTCTGGCGGCCCAGCGAGATCCGTACGGCGCCACCCGCGGCCGGTTCGGCGGCCAGGGTCTGCTGCGCCGCGGCCATGGCGAGTGCCGGCCGGTTGTTCGCCTCGCTGAGATGGGCCAGCACCACGTGCTCCAGGCCGTCGTGCAGAAGATCCTTCAAAAAATCGGCGGCATCCTGGTTGGCCAGGTGGCCCTTGTTGCCGCGAATCCGCTGCTGGAGGGAGGGCGGGTAGGAGCCGTTTCTGAGCATCTCCGGGTCATGGTTGCTTTCGAGCACCAGGCCGTGACAACCGCTCAAACGGTGGTGCATGAGCCGCGAGACAAGGCCGGTATCGGTGCAGTAGCCCATGGCCAGCCGGCCGTCGGTGATCTGAAAGCCAACCGGGTCCACGGCATCATGGGACACGGCAAAGGGGTGGATTTGCAGATCCTGGATGGTGAAGGTGGTGCCTGCAGCGAATTCCTGGTAGGCAAAGAGCCTATCCAGGCCCGGACCGGCCGCCGTAAAGGTGGCCGGGCTGGCAAAGACCGGGATGCGGCCCTGCCTGGAGAGCACCGGCACGCCCCGGATATGGTCGGTGTGTTCGTGGGTAAGAAGGATGGCGGTAAGCGCCTCAAAATCCACGCCGATGGCGGTGAGCCGGCGGCGGATTTCAATGGCGGACAGGCCGCCGTCGATGAGCAGGGTCGTGGACCCGCTCGCCACCAGGGTGGCGTTGCCCTTGCTGCCGCTGCCCAGCACGCAGAAGCGCATCAGATTCCCGTGTGTCCGAAGCCGCCGTCCTGGCGGGCCGTGGCATCCAGGTCGGAGACCACCCGCAGGTCGGCCCGGCAGACCGGCGCCAGCACGAGCTGGGCGATACGGTCCTGCCGCCGGATGGTAAAGGGCTGTTGGCCAAGATTGATCAGGCCGATTTTCACCTCGCCCCGGTAATCCGCGTCAATGGTGCCAGGGCTGTTGATGATGGTGATACCGTGCTTGACGGCCAGGCCGCTGCGCGGCCGGACCTGCAGCTCATGGCCGGCCGGGATCGCCACGGCGAAACCGGTGGGGATAAGCCGGATATCGCCCGGCTCCAGGACGAGCGGTTCGGCAACGGCGGCGGCCACATCCATGCCGGCCGCCAGTTCCGAGTGGTAGGCGGGCAGGGGCAGGTCGCTGTCCCGCGCCGGGTCCAGCCAGCGGAAATAAACGGTCACGGCCTGCATCTGTGGCGCGCCTCCTATTTTTTCCAGCCCAGCAGGGCCCAGTCCACTTCGTCGGCCTGCAGGGGACCGAGGGCGGTCATGGTCAGATCGTTGGCAAAAATCTGGCCGGCCAGCCGGCCGATGTCAACGGGCTGCACCTGGTCGATGGCCGTTGCCACCTCCTCGAAGGTGACATAGTGGCCAAAGACGAATTCGTTGCGGGCAATCCGCATCATGATGGACTCCATATTCTCCGCCGCCAGGTACAGGCCGGCCTTGGAAAATTCCCGGGCGTCGGCCAGTTCGGCCGCCGATACCGGTTCGTTGACCAGCCGGTTGACCTCGCGCACCACCAGGGACAATGCCTCGTTGACCACCTCCCGGTCCACCCCCAGATAGATGGACAGATAGCCGCAGTCGGCAAAAGGCACGATATAGGAGTAAATGGAATAGGCCAGGCCTCTTTTTTCCCGCAGTTCCTGGAAAAGCCGGGAACTCATGTTGCCGCCGAGCAAAACGTTGAGCAGCATGAAGGTGAAACGGTCAACAGAGGCGGCGGGCGGGCCATAGGTGCCGAGCAGGACATGGACCTGTTCGAGCGGCTTACTGTAAATTGCCCGCTGCGGCGACAGCGACTGCGGCGGCCGCCGGGCCGGAGGAGCATCGCCACTGCCGGCCGGCAGACTGGCAGCGTCCTGCCAGAGGCGGACAAAGGCGTCGTGCTCGACATTGCCGGCCGCCGCGATGAGAATCCGGTCGGGCGTATACTGTTTCTGGACGTAATCGATCAATTTCTTAGCATCCATGGCCGCCACCACCTCCCGGCCGCCGAGCACGGTGTTGCCGAGCGGATGCCGGCCCCAGAGTAAAGCGGCAAAAAGGTCATGGATCTGGTCGTCCGGCGTATCCTCCACCATGCTGATTTCCTGGAGGATCACCTGCCGCTCCTTGTCAATATCCTCCTGGTCGAACCGGGAGTTAAGAAAGAGATCGGCAAACAGCTCAACCAGTTTGGGCAGGTGGCGGTCGAGGACCGTGGCATAATAACAGGTGGTGTCGCGAGCCGTGAAGGCGTTGGCCGTACCGCCCAGCACGTCCAGTTCCCGGGCAAGCTGTTCGGCGGTGCGGTTGCGGGTACCCTTGAAAAGCATGTGCTCCACAAAATGAGCCGAGCCGTTGTTCAGGTCATGCTCATCCCGGGAGCCCACATCGACCCAGATCCCCACCGAGGTCAGCCGCGAATGCGGCAGACGCTCGGTGATGATCCGCAGGCCATTTTCCAGAATGGTCTTGTTGTACATGGATTATGTTTCAGCGAGGGCAGCCTTGTGGCTCAAGCGGATCTTACCGCGCCGGTCGATTTCCAGAACCTTGACCATCATCTCGTCGCCTTCCTTGACCACATCGGTGACCTTGTTCACCCTCCCCTCGGCCAGCTCGGAGATGTGGACCAGGCCGTCGGTGCCGGGCAGGATCTCGACAAAAGCGCCGAAGTCCTTGATGGTCTTGACCACGCCCTTGTAGATCATCCCGACCTGGGCCTCCTGGCTCAGCGATTTGATCCGGTCCATGAGCCGGTTGGCGATTTCGCCGTTCGGCGTAAAGATGTTGACCGCGCCGGAATCGTCCACCTCGATCTTGGCCTCGTATTCCAGGGAAAGTGCCTTGATCATCTTACCGCCCGGGCCGATCAGTTCGCGGATCTTGTCCGGGTTGATATGCATGGTGAAAAACTTGGGCGCGAATTCGGCGATTTTGGCGCGCGGTGCCGCGAGCGCCTCGCCCATCTTCTCGAGGATATGCAGGCGGCCCTGCTTGGCCTGGGCCAGGGCCCGGGCCATGATCTCCTTGGTGACCCCGGCTATTTTGATGTCCATCTGCAGGGAGGTGATGCCGTCGGCAGTGCCCACCACCTTGAAGTCCATGTCGCCCAGGTGGTCTTCATCGCCCAGGATATCGGAGAGGATGATCACCTCGTCGCCTTCCTTGATGAGTCCCATGGCGATGCCGGATACCGGCTTGGAAATCGGCACGCCGCCGTCCATCAGGGCGAGGCTGGTGCCGCAGACCGTGGCCATGGAAGAGGAGCCGTTCGACTCCAGCACCTCCGAGGCAACCCGTATGGTGTAGGGAAAGGACTCCGCGTCCGGCAGCACGGCCTCGAAGGCCCGTTCGGCCAGGGCTCCATGGCCGATATCCCGACGGCTCGGCCCACGCAGGGGACGGACCTCGCCCACGCAGTATGGCGGAAAATTATAGTGGAGCATGAAGCGCTTGAACTCCTCGCCGTTTAAGGTCTCGACCCGCTGCTGGTCCCGCTCGCTGCCCAGGGTGGCGGTGACGATCGCCTGGGTCTCGCCGCGGGTGAACAAGGCGGAACCATGAGTACGTGGCATGCAGCCAACCTCGCAGATGATCGTTCTCACCTCGTCAAAGCGGCGACCGTCGATCCGGGCCTGCTCTTTGACGATCCGGCCACGCATCATGTCCTTCTTGAGATCACCCAGGAAGCCACGCACCACTCCTGGATCGGCGCCCTTCTCCTCGGTCAGTCGGGCAACGATTTTCTCCTTGAGTTCGTCCGAAAGCCGACTCCGTTCCAGCTTGTCGACGGTGGTGATCACCTGTTGCATTTCCTGAGCGGCCAGTTCTTCGACCCGCTTTTTCAGCTCCGCGTCGATCTCCACCTGGGGCACGGCCCTCTTGGCCTTGCCAAGCGCGGCCCGCAGTTCTTCCTGGATGGCGAGGAGCGGCTGTAAAGCGGCATGCCCGAAGAATATGCCTTCCAAAACCTCGTCCTCGGACAGGCCGCTGGTGCCGCCCTCCACCATGACCACCGCCTCGCGGGTGCCGGCCACGATGATATTCATCTGGGAGTCGATCAACTGGGCCTTGGCCGGATTGACCACGTACTGGCCGTCGATGTAGCCCACCCGCACCCCGGCGATGGGGCCGAGAAAAGGAATGTCCGACACGGCAAGCGCGCAGGAAGCGCCGGTCATCGCCATGATGTCGGGATCATGCTGCTGGTCGGCGGAAAGCACCGTGGCGATCACCTGGGTCTCGGTCATGTAACCGTTCACGAACAGCGGCCGCAGGGGTCGGTCGATAAGCCGGCAGGTAAGGGTTTCCTTTTCACTGGGCCGCCCGATTTCCCGGCGGAAGAAACTGCCGGGAATACGGCCCACGGCATAGAGCCGTTCCTGGTAGTCGATGGTTAAAGGCAGAAACCCGGCATCGGGCTTGGGGGTCTTGGCGGCAGTGGCCGTGACCAGGACCATGGTGTCACCGTAGGTGACCAGGACCGAACCATTGGCCTGTTTGGCCAGCCGGCCGCTCTCGATGGTAAGCATGCGACCGCCGATTTCAGCTTCGACTTTTTTAAACATAGGGATCTCCTTGCTTGTTTGATGCGGTGGTCCATCCCTGAAGTCGGTCCGCCCTGGCAAGGACACAGATCTCACTGTTTCACTGAAGCTCGCTTCGGCTGCCCGATGAAGCGCGGGCCGCTGGCAAGCGCCAGTGAAACGGTGAGAGATGAAAGTCCTGCCAGCGGTTCCTCGACCGGTCGTGCCGACGACGGGGGGGAACAACTGCCCCGCCAGAGAGCCGACCACCGCGAATTGTACCGTTGCCGCGGATAAAAGCGGCAACGGAAGTTACTTACGAATACCAAGCTCCTGAATCAGCGTACGGTACTTGGCGACATCCCGCTGCTTCAGGTAGTTGAGCAGACGTCGGCGTTGTCCGACCAGCTTGAGCAGGCCACGCCGGGAATGATGGTCCTTCTTGTGCGTCTTGAAATGCTCGGTCAAATAGGTGATCCGGTTGCTGAGCAGCGCGATCTGCACCTCCGAGGAACCGGTATCGGTCGGGTGCGTCTTGAACTGCTCAATGATTTCCTGTTTTTTCTCTGTCACCTGGGCCACGACATACCTCCTTCTTCTATCTTTGCGTTCGTGTTTTCTGTTGTATCACTGGGGATGGCGTTGCCATCCCGCGATCCTTTCCAAAATCTTTCACTGCTGCGGGGATGCTCCCCGGTCTTGCCATTCTTTCAATAAATCGAGTATTTCCTCAACCGACCGGCGGCTGGCCGCCAGCAGTTCTCGCGCCTCCTCCCGTTCGGCCAGTGCCGTGCCGGGCAGACTATCGCTCACCGAAAACGGGCCGCTCCGCAGGCGCCGCAGTTCGATAAGATGAGCGCCGCACCCGAGTACGGCGCCGATGTCCTGCGCCAGGGCCCGGATATAAGTGCCCTTGCCGCAGGCAACCCTGATGGTCAGAGTATCCGGCCCCAGGTCCAGGCAGTCGATCCGGCTGATCACCACCCGGCGGGGCTCCTTGCTGACCTCCACTCCCCGACGCGCATAATAATACAGGGGCTTCCCCTGATATTTCAAGGCCGAAAACCGGGGCGGGGTCTGCAACTGCTCACCAACGAAACCGGCCAGACAACGCGCCACCGTTGCCCGATCAAATAGCGGAACGGGCCGTGTGGCCACAATCGTCCCCTCCAGATCCTGGGTATCCGTTTCCACGCCCAGCCGCAGGGTCGCCTCGTATTCCTTGTCGCCGGCCATCAGCTGCGCGATCAGCCGGGTGGCTGGCCGGCCGGCGCATATCACCAGCAGGCCCGAGGCAAACGGATCAAGGGTGCCGGCATGGCCGACCTTCCTGATGCCCAAGGCCCGACGGACCTGCTGCACAATCCGGAAGGAGGAGGGGCCAACCGGCTTGTCCACCAGAAAAACCGCGGCCGCCGCGCCGCTCTCCGTTGCCGGTTCGCTCGCAACCACGGCCGGAACGCCGCCTGTCAAAACTTCACTGCTCATGCCCGCCTTAGGGCCTGTAAAGAAATAACTGTTCCATCATGCATCTCATCTTTGGGCCATCTTTGGTCTTGCCTCAATCGCAAAATCCTCAAAGTAGCGCTGCTACTCCTGCGGTTTTACTCAATCGGCGCAACCAAATCTGACCCAAATCTGAGCGCCTTCTCGTGACAGCTATTTCTTTACAGGCCCTTAGCGGCCAGACGCCGCAACAATTCCGGCAGCAGCGCCGTCCGGACCGCGGCGATGGTTGACCCCTGCAGGCGATAGCCAGCGGCATTCCGATGGCCGCCGCCGCCGAAGGTCATGGCCAGCTGCGCCACATCGCATTCGCCCTTGGCTCGCATACTGACTCCAATCCAACCGTCAATCCCTTCCTTAATAAAAATAGCCACCTTTACCGTATTCAACGCCCGCGGATAATTGATAAAATCCTCGGTGTCGTCCCGTTTGGCCCCGGTTCGCGCAAACATCTCCTGGGTGACGGTAATGATCGCTATCTGGCCGTCGGCGTGCATCTCCAGGGTACCGAGAACGGCTTCCAGCAGACGGAGCCGGCCGGTCGTGTAGTTGTCAAACAGCTTGCGTGCGACATCGTAGGGCTTAACGCCCAGATCCACCAGTTCACCTGCAACCCGGAAGGTGCTGGCCGTGGTGCAGTCGTACTTGAAGGAGCCGGTATCCGCGACGATGGCGGTAAAAAGACAGAAGGCCGCTTCGTAGGAGATATCAGCGCCCAGCGCCACTGCCAGTTCATAGACCATCTCGCCGGTGGAGGAGCGGTTCGGGTCAATCCAGCGGAGGTCGCCGAACTCCTTGTGCCCCGAATGATGGTCAATCACCACAAACGGATGAATCTCCCGGAGATCCTCCAGCGCCTCCCCGAGCCGGAAACAATCACCGCAGTCCAGGGAGATGATGGCATCAAATACTGCCGGCTTGGGCAAACGGCTCTCCAGCTTTTCGCAGCCCGGCATGTAGTCATAGAGATGGGAAATTCTTTCCTCGCTGTAATAGAAAACCTTTTTCCCCATCCCTTCCAGAATGTTGCCCATTGCCAGTTGCGAGCCGAGCGCGTCGCCATCCGGAAAGACGTGCGTCGCCACCAGGACATTTTTCTTCCCCTTCAATTCCGCGACAATTCTTCCAAGACTCTCATCCGACTTTTTCATCGTAACCTCTCGCGGAGTACAAACAAACTAATTCAACTCCCCGGCTATTCGTAAGCGGTTACAGGGTGGTGCAGATGCGCGAAAGAGGCCTGTCCGCTATACATCAGGTATGCGGCCAGGCCGATGACAAAGCAGATGCGCCACCCTGTGATCGCTTACGTTTCGTCATCAGCGGCAATCTCCTTCAGCAACCTTTCCATCTCTTCCTGGCGGACGAGAGAGAAGTCGCGCCTGAAGTCCAGATCCGGGGTTACCCGCAGGCCGAGAACGCCGGCCAGATGAGAGCGGATGAAACCCTTGGCGCTGGCCAGACCGGCGGCGGCATCCCTCGCCTGCTGTTCCCCACCGAAAACACTGTAAAAAACCTTGGCCCACCGCAGGTCCCGGGTCACCTCCACCGAGGTGATGGAAAGCGGCACCAGTCGCGGATCATTGATCTTGCCAACCAGCAGCAGGCTGATTTCCTGACGGATTGCATCCGCCACCCGTTGCGGCCTTTTGTTGCCGCCTTCCGGACGTTGACCCAACCCGAAAGGGCCGATTTTCTGATGCTTGGTCACCATGGAATACGTACTTTCCTTACCGACAACAATCCAGTTCCGGATACGCTCACAGGGTGGAGGCCACTTCATCCATCACATAAACCTCGAGGACGTCGCCCACCTTGATGTCGTTGAAATTCTCCACCCCGATGCCGCACTCGTAGCCGCTCTGCACCTCCCGGGCGTCATCCTTGAAACGCCTCAGAGAGCTAAGTTTGCCAGTGTACGCCACGACGCCGTCCCGCAACACCCGCACCTGGGCGTTGCGCTCGATCTTGCCGTCGATCACATAACAGCCGGCAATGGTGCCGATCTTGGGGACACTGAAGGTCTGCCTGACCTCGGCGGCGCCGATCACCCGCTCCTTATAGGTGGGCGCCAGCATGCCGACCATGGCCTTGCGGATATCGTCCAGGGCGTGGTAGATGACGTCGTAGAAACGGATGTCCACCTTTTCCCGCTCGGTCAGATCTTTGATCTTGGCGGTCGGCCGCACGTTGAAGCCGATGATGATCGCCTCCGAGGCCGAGGCCAGCAGCACGTCCGATTCGGAAATGGTGCCGGTGCCCTCGTGCAGGACCTTCACCTTGATGGCGTCGGTGCTGAGCTGTTCGATGGCCTTGCCAAAGGCCTCCAGGGTGCCCTGCACGTCGGCGCGCAGAATTACCCGGAGTTCCTTGACATCGCCCTTCTGCATCTTCTCAAAGAGCTTGTCCAGCGAAATCTTATTGGTGGCGGCCAGTTCTGTTTCACGGGCCTTGAGCTGCCGGGAGGCGCTGACGTTTTTGGCCATCTTTTCGTCGGTCACCACCAAGAAGTCGTCGCCGGCGAGCGGCACGCCGGAAAGGCCCTGGACCTCAACCGGCATGGAGGGGCCGGCCTCGGCCATGGCTTCGCCCTTGTCGTTGATCAAGGCCCGGACCTTGCCGTGATACTGGCCAACCACAAAGGGATCGCCGGCCCGCAGGGTTCCTTCCTGGATGAGCACCGTGGCCACCGGGCCCCGGCCCTTGTGCAGCTGGGCCTCGATCACTCGGCCGCGGGCTCGACGCTGGGGATCGGCCTTCAATTCGAGGATCTCGGCCTGCAGCAGAATATTTTCCAGGAGCGACTCAATGCCGAGGTTCTTCTTCGCGGATGTTTCGCAGTAAATAACCTGGCCGCCCCATTCCTCGGGAGCCAGACCAAGGTCCGCAAGTTCCCGCTTCACCCGGCTGGGGTCGGCGTTCGGTTTGTCGATCTTGTTCACCGCCACCACAATGGGCACGCCGGCCGCCTGGGCATGGTTGATCGCCTCCTTGGTCTGGTCCATGACCCCGTCATCCGCCGCCACCACCAGAACAACCACGTCGGTCACCTGGGCGCCACGGGAACGCATCTCGGTGAACGCCGCATGGCCCGGTGTATCGAGAAAGACCACGTCGCCGGCGCTTGACCGGACATAGTAGGCGCCGATATGCTGGGTGATGCCGCCCGCCTCGCCAACTGCCACGTCGGTCTTGCGGATGGCGTCGAGGATGGAGGTCTTGCCGTGATCGACATGCCCCATGACCGTGACCACCGGTGGCCTGGGCTGTGGCTCGCCGCCGCCCTCCTGCTCCTCCAGGTTAAGGATGTGAGTCTCGTTGCTCATCGCCTGTTCAATCTCATAGCCGAAATCGGCGGACACCAGCATGGCGGAATCCACGTCAAGGGCCTGGTTGACCGTGGCCATGACACCCAGCCCCATCAGCTTGGCAATTAGTTGATTGACCTTTACGCCCATTCGATGGGCGAGATCACCGACCGTAATGGTCTCGAACACCTTGATCCGGCGTTTGATCGCCTTGGATTCCGCCGCCGGCTGCTGCACTTCCTGAAATTTCTTCTTGGCGGGTTTTCTGCCCCGCAGCAGGCGATCGACCTCTTCGCCGCCATCCGGCTCGTCGCCCCCGCGGCCGCGCCGTTTCGGAATGGCGCCGGCCCCTTTGGCCCGGCCTTTGACCACGGCCTCGGGTTTAATCTGAACCAGCCGCTTGCCCTTGCGTCTGTCCTTGATATCCTCATCAATATCGACCGGGATATCGCTGGCAATAATCTGTTCAACCCCCAGCCCCTTCACCTTGAAATTCTTTACGGTCTTCAAGGGTTTGGCGATCTTCGGCTCTTCCTCCGGCGGCAGCTGGATGGCCGCCCGCTTGATAATCTTGGCAAAACCCTTGCGAGACTTGGCCGGCGGTTCAGCCTTTATCCTGGCCGCCGCTTCCTCCGGCGTCTCGATGGCCACCGGTTCAGGCGCGACCTCCGCCCCCTTCTCCTCGGACACGGCAGCCGGCAACTCCGGGGC
>MGTE01000063.1:0-678 GCA_001799275.1 Deltaproteobacteria bacterium RIFOXYD12_FULL_57_12 | reverse complement strand
GGCGTCAGAAACAATGACCGTTTTGCATCCCAGCTTCAACAGCCCAAGAGCCGAATGAGCCACGCAAACATCCGTTTCCAGGCCCACCAGAACCATGGTTTTCCTTTTCGTCCGCTTAACGGCCCGGACAATGCCGGGCTGGGCGGCCAGCCCAAAAGACATTTTATTATAGACCTTTAACCCAGGCGGTAGTTTTTTATTTAAGCCCGGATAAATGCCGCCTAAACTGGGTATGTCTTCGGCGGTAACAATCAAGGGGATATCGAGCATTTTAGCCAGCTCAACCAGCCAGCCGATCCGGCTGACTAACAGCTGACCTTTCTTTTTGCCCAGCTTATTTATGAAGTGCTTCTGGACATCGATGATTACCAGCGCCGAATCATCCGCGCTGACCAGTGAATTTGACAGGGAATAATTACTTCTCATATTAAACTGCTCTTCGACTTGATTACTATCCATGCGGGACAAAGTCAGCCGGCCCGGTATTTACTCCGTATCTATGCCCACTCCCTTGTCGCCCCTGAGCCATTTTTTATTGTTGCCGGTCTTGGCGTCTTCGTTCTGATATTGCTCCGAATAAAAATCATTGCCGCCCAAATCAAGGAAGATGCCCATGCTGCCATAGCTCCGGGCGGCGCCGCCAAAACCCTGGCCTCCTTTGGGGGAAGTGTAATAGAC
>MGTE01000062.1:68781-75677 GCA_001799275.1 Deltaproteobacteria bacterium RIFOXYD12_FULL_57_12 | reverse complement strand
TTCTTCGATTCCCAGTGAGATCATGAGGATATAAGGCTAATGGGTAAAGAGTGCGGGGTCAGGATTAGAAGCATACGTCTGGAGTGCGGTGACATGTCACCGCTTTTAAAAGCTGCGACATGTCGCAGCACTCCACATCGGGCCGCGACCAGCTCCGGACAGGGAACCTAAACAGTTACACGGAATCCATCATAAACACCAACAACCGCTGATTAAGCAAGAAAAAACCTTTCGGCCCGCTTTTTTTGCGTTATAATCACCAGCAACCGGTCAGTTCCTGGATGAGAAATCAACTCCAGCAGGGAATCCCCCTGGGCTCCTGACTCCTGACTCCTGAATTCTGTACTCACATCATTACAAGGAGCACCCCATGAAAATAGCAATCAGCGGCAAGGGCGGCGTCGGCAAAACAACCATCATGGCCCTGTTGGCCGCGCAACTCCAGAAGGAAGGCAGGGATGTCCTGGTGATCGATGCCGACCCGAGCCCGCACATGGCCCAGACCATTGGCGTGGAAAACGTCGAGCGGATCACACCCATTGCCGACATGAAGGAGATGCTGATTGAACGATCCGGCAAGACGCCCGGCTCGCCATTCTACCAGATAAATCCCCAGGTTGACGATCTCATGGAGCGCTTCATGCTCAAGCATGACGGCATCAGGCTCATGGTTCTCGGGGCGATCCAGACCGGCGACGGCGGCTGCGCCTGTCCGGAAAACAATGTACTGCGCCGGCTGTTGACCAAGCTGCTTCTGGGGCCGTCCCAGGTGGTTCTGCTCGACATGGAGGCCGGAGTCGAACACCTGGGCCGCGGCACGATCGCCGGCGCCGATCACCTGCTGATCGTGGTCATCCCCACCCAGTCGAGCATCCGAACCGCTGCCAGGATCAAAAAACTCGCCAAAGACGTTGGCATCCCGAGGATTTCATATGTCGGCAACCTAATCCGGGATAAAGATGACGAAATCTTTTTGACCAACGCCCTGGAAACGCCACCGATCGCCTTTTTCCCTGATTCGGCTGCCATCAGAAAGGCGGAGCGCGATCGGCTGCCGATCACCTCCACCCTGCCGCAGGTTGAGGAAAGCGCCCGCACCCTGCTGGCAGCGCTCATGAACAAAGGGTGAGCCCCGACAACAACCATCCGCTTTTCGAAATTTCCCAAGACGCCAACCAACCCACCTGACACTTCCTAAACAAACCGATTTCAACCGCAATCCGCCAGGAAAAGGTCCGAGAGGTACTGGACGGAACTAAGGTACGGCCCGCCGATGAGTCATAGCCATGCAGGGCCGCATGGCAGGGGAGGCGGCGCCTACTGCGACTTACGCATTTCACTGGCCAGCTTCAGGATGATGTTGTTGGAATGCTGCAGCCGATTGACCAGGCTCTTGAAGAGATAGCGGCTGACATCGGGATATTTCTCGATGATCTCGGAAAGCTTGTTGCCGGGCAGGCGTTTTACCACAGAACGGCCCTTGGAAATGATGGTCGCCGATCTGGCTTCGCCGGAGATCGCAGACATCTCGCCGAAATAGGCGCCCGGCTCGGTAATCTCGGCGATCTTCTTGCCGCCCTTGATGACCAATAAAGCCCCGCGCACCAACATGAAAAAATCGATGTCGTTATTCCCCTCCCGGATGATGACATCGCCGTCCTCATAGTTTTCCATATCCGGATGGACCAGATAGGCCGGCAGACTCTCCTTGGTGATGACCGTCTTCTTGACGATCTCCTCGACGCTGGTGGCCCCTTCCCGGATCTTGATCAGACCGGCATCTCGCAACGGCACCATGCCCTCGTGGACAGCGACCTTGCGGAGTTGATCCTCGGGCACCTCGGCGCTGATCGCCTTGGCGACCTCCTCGGTGTTTTCCATCAGCTCAAAAAGACCGACCCGCCCCTTGTAGCCGCCGCCGTTGCAGACGGGGCAGCCCTGCGGCCCGTAGAGCTTCAGTTCGGGAATCACCTCCTCGGAAAAACCGATGGCGATGAGCTCCTCCCGGGTGTGGCCATTCACCACCTTCTTACACTTGACGCACAATCTTCTGGCCAGACGCTGCGAAAGCACCATGGTGATGGAAGAGGCCAGCATATAGGCCGGCACGCCGATATCGACGAGACGGCCGATGGTGGCCGGGCAGTCGTTGGTGTGCAGGGTCGAGAGCACCAGGTGGCCGGTCATGGCGGCCTTGATGGCGATCTCGGCGGTTTCCATGTCGCGGATCTCGCCCACCATGATGATATCGGGATCCTGCCGGAGGAAGGCCTTCAGGGCCGCGGCAAAGGTCATACCGATCTCATGGTGGACGTTCACCTGGTTGATGCCCTTGAAGTTGAACTCCACCGGATCCTCGGCAGTGAGAATCTTGATATCCTCCTTGTTCAGCGAGTTGAGGATGGAATAGAGGGTAACGGTCTTGCCGCTGCCGGTGGGGCCGGTGACCAGCAGCATGCCCTGCGGCCGGTTGATGCAGCGTTTGAGCGTGTCAAAGGTTGTCTGCTCAAAGCCGAGTTGGGTTAGATCGACATTAAGATTGGACCGATCAAGAATTCGGAGAACGATGCTCTCGCCGAACAGGGTGGGCAGGGAAGAAACCCGAAAATCCACGACCTTGTTTCTGCCGGCCCGCATCTTGATGCGGCCGTCCTGGGGAACCCGCCGTTCGGTGATATCCAGGCTGGCCAGAATCTTTATACGGGAAACCAGGGCGTTCTTGATGGACAGCGGCAGGTTCATGGATTTGTAGAGGGAGCCGTCCAGGCGGTAACGAACCTGCAGACTCTTTTCATAGGGTTCGATATGGATATCGCTGACTCCGTCGGTCACTGCTTTAATCAAAATGCCGTTCACCAGCTTGATGATCGGCGCATCGGAAAAGGAATACTGGTCAAGGGCGGCATCTTCATCGCTCATTCTCTCCAGTTCCATATCACCGGCCGCCTCCGAGGCAAGAGCCCCGAAGTCATCGATCTGGTCAAGGGCGACCTCTTCTTCAACCTCCTCTTCCTTTGGGAAAAAACTCTTGAATTCCTCCTCGCTGATATGATAGTGGGCCTGGTAGGCGTGAATGATGTCCCGCTCGGTGGAGACACAGACACTCAAGGCCATTTTAATCTCGGCCTGCATTGTTTCCACGGCCGCCGTGTCGGTGGGCTCGGCCATGGTGACCTGCAGGGTGTTGGTCTTGGTCGAGATGCGCAGCGGCATGGCCATGTATTTCTTGGCCACCTCGTAGGGCATGACCTTGAGTGCCTCGGCATTGGGCACTTCACGGGTCAGGTTCACCGCTGGAAAACCCTGTACACGACTCAGTACTCCGAGGATGGTATCCTCTTCAATATAGCCGAGTTTGACCAGCAAGCCACCCAGACGGCCTCCCCGTTTCTTCTGTTCGACCAGGGCATTATCAAGCTGGCTCGCGGTGATATAGCCCTCCTTGCGCAACATGTCACCGAGACGAAGCTTGCCGGCGCCGGACTGATCCTTGACCGTGCCGGCCAGGTTGGACTTTCTAGCAGATGCTGCCGCGGCGGCGGCTGCAGTTGCGGCGGGCGATTTCTGCGAAGGCGGAGATAGTGCCATATTTTCCTGCAACTCGAAGTAAATTATGAGACCGGAAGATGCTTATCACTTAATATCAGACAGATACCACGATTGTGCAAAAATGGACAAGAAAAACATACAATAAAAAAAACAGGCCGGCATGAGAAGCGCCCCCATGCCGGCCCGCGGCTTACATTATCAACAACCAAGCAAACCGTTTTCCCAGAAAATGTTTTCTGTTAACGATCGCCATTACTGTCTAGAAAACCCCCTTGACCTTGCCGGTCTCCACATCGACATCAATGCGGCGGAAAGCCGGGTCAGAGGCGGTACCGGGCATCAGGCTGATGGCGCCGGCCACCGGCACCACGAACCCCGCGCCTTTATAGGTGAGGATATCCTGAATCGGCAGGGTCCAGCCCTTGGGCACACCCTTGAGCCGCGGATCGTGGGAAAGACTTAAGTGGGTCTTCACCATACACGTGCCCATCTGCTTCAGTTCGGGATCGCTTTCCATTCTCTTCAGCTTGGCTTGGGCATCGGCCGAGAAGGAGACACCGTCGGCGCCGTAGACCTCCTTGGCAATCAGTTCAATCCGCTTGGCAAGCGGCGTTTCCAGATCGTAGAGGAACTTGAAGTCGTTGGGCTCCTCGCAGGCGTCCACCACCGCATCGGCAAATTCCAGGGCGCCATCGCCGCCGTACTGCCAGTGCTCGGATAAAGCAACCCGGGCGCCGGCCGCCTCGCAGAGCCGTCGCACCGCGGCGATCTCATCCTTGGTATCGGTGTAAAAGGCGTTGATGCAGACCACCGGATTGATGCCGGCCTTTTTGACCGTTTCAATGTGGTGGAGAAGATTACCGCAGCCGCTCTCGACCCAGCCGACGTTCTCGGTCATGTACTCCTTGGGCATGGGCTTGCCAGGCACCGGAATGGGCGCGCCGCCGTGGCACTTCAGGGCGCGGATGGTGGCGACCACCACCGCGCAGTTCGGCTTGAGGCCGCTGAACCGGCACTTGAGGTTCCAGAATTTCTCAAACCCGATATCAGCACCGAAGCCACTCTCGGTGACGTTGTAGTCAGCCAGCTTCAGGGCTACGCGGTCGGCGATGACCGAGGACTGGCCAATGGCGATATTGGCAAAGGGGCCGGCATGAACAATTACCGGCTGGCCTTCAATGGTCTGCATCAGATTGGGATTCAAGGCCTCCACCATCCAGGCGGTCATGGCGCCGGCCACATCAAGATCCGTGGTGGTGATCGGCCGATCCTGCCGGTCATAGGCGACCACGATCTTGCCCATCCGCTCCCGCATATCCCTGAGATCGGTGGCCACGGCCAGAATGGCCATGATCTCCGAACTCACCGCGATCGCGAACTTGGATTGCATGGCAAAGCCGTCCATCTTGCCGCCGAGGCCGATGTTGATATTGCGCAGGGCCTGGGCGCAGAAATCGATGATCCAGCCCATTTCCACCTTCTTGGGATGGATGTCCAGCCGCCGCAGGTTGCGCGCCGCCAGTTGTTCATCCGTATAGTTGGCTTCGTGCTGCATCCGGGAGGTAAGCGCCACCATGGCCAGATTGTGGGCATTCATGATCGCGTTGATATCGCCGGTCAACCCCAGGGAAAACGGCGTGAGCGGAATGCACTGGGCCAGACCACCGCCGGCCGCCGAGCCCTTAATGTTCATGGTCGGCCCGCCGGAGGGCTGGCGGATGGCACCGATGACGCTCTTGTTCCGCTTGCCCAGGCCCTCCACCAGGCCCATGGCGCAGGTGCTCTTGCCCTCACCGAGCGGCGTCGGCGTGATGGCGGTGACATCTACATACTTACCATCCGGTTTGTCCTTCAGACGATCCAGAATCTTCCGATAGTCAAGCTTGGCCACATAATGGCCGTGGGGCAGGAGCTCCTCCTTGTTGAGGCCCAGCTCCTCGGCCAGCTGATAGACGGTCTTCATCCGACTCTCCGCCTCTTCGGCAATCTCCCAGTCTTTGTGTTTGGTTGGATCAAGTGCCATAAACTTCCTCCTTCACTCTGGTTATAAACAGGTACCTGCAAACCGGTGTGTTCATAACATGGTTCTTTAATTTTGCTCTTACCTGGCCGCCCAGGGCGCCCAGGCTCCCTCTCTCCTGTCAGGCCTCGATTTCCAGACCGGCGAAAACCGCCGGGAACCTGGCCTTGAATTCTTGTGCCAGCGGGATCATGATCTCACGCATGGTCGGCTCGGCCGGTTTTGAGGTGCGCAGCCGAAAGATGTGCAGCCACTCGATCAGGTTGGCATAGGTGATCAACTCGGTCCGGCATGAATTCGGCAGCACCGTGCGGGCCGCTTGCGGCGAAGAGGTCGCCAGCAGTTGCAGATAAAGCGCTTCGGTTTCCCGCATGGCTTTTTCCCACAGCCGGTACTCCACGCTGCCTTCCGGATAAAAAAGCGGCTTGATAAAGGTCACCTGGTTGCCGAACTTGTCGCCATCGTACCGGCAGTAGCGCTGGCTCTCCTGCAAATAGGAGCAGGGCCGATGCCTGACGATCTCATGGGTGATGGCGCGGTTGACGATGAATTTTACGGCCAGATGCCGGTGGCGGGCCAAAAGCGGCGTTGGCAGGGTATCCACCTCCGCCAAGGGCACCTTGGCCACCGTCACCCCGGCCACGGCCGGCAGCGCAGCAGCGGCGACCATATCCTCATAGAACAAGGGATGGCGGGCCGCGAGGAAACCGGTGATCGCCCGGACGAGCTCCACCTCGGCATGGTTCATGTATAGTTCGCGGAAGGCCCGGACGCTGCCGGTGATCAACAGGGTGCCGGCGGCTGGCTCATCCACGACAAGGTACCTGGGCAGCAGGCGGAAAAAACCAGCGGCCAGGGAAGCGTCGGGGCAACCTATCCGCAGGGTCAGCACCCCCATCTCGGTCACCGAATTATGGCCGTGCTTGATAATGCCCCGGATAAAGGGCACAGCCGAGGCAGCAGTGATCTTGTCTTCACTCTTGTAGCAGATCCGGCCGCAGGCCTCGATCCGCACCGCCAGGCTCTGCTGATCCAGTGCATCAAGTATTTCAAACGACGGGGCAACGACCTGCATGGGGCCTCCTTTTTCTCACGCCGACAAGATTTACGAGGAACAGCTGCATTTGCACTGACTCGAACCGGTCTGGCCGCTGTGCCGGCCCTTCCAGAACGGCGACATCTCCCGCAGCTTGGCGATGATGCCCGGCAGCTTCTCAAGCACAAAATCCACCTCGGCCTCGGTGTTGTAAATACTCAGGCTGAAGCGGATGGAGCCGTGCGCCGCGGTGAACGGTACCCCCATGGCCCGCAGCACGTGCGAAGGCTC
>MGTE01000062.1:65603-68738 GCA_001799275.1 Deltaproteobacteria bacterium RIFOXYD12_FULL_57_12 | reverse complement strand
TCTTGTGGCCGTTGCGCATGGCATGGGGGATTGTTGCCAGAAGCCCCTCCTCCAGTTTGTCGCGCAGCCGCCGCACCCGGCTGTTCTCTTCTTCCAGATGCACGGCAGCCAGTTCGCAGGCCTTGCCGAGGCCGATGATCGCCGAAACGTTTTCAGTGCCGCCCCGACGGCCTTTTTCCTGATGGCCGCCGATCAGAAACGGGGCAAAGGGTGTGCCGCGCCGCACATAGAGGACGCCAATCCCCTTGGGGGCGTGGAGCTTATGGCCGGAAATCGACAAAAAGTCCACCGGCACCTGGCCAAGATCAATGGGAATCTTGCCCACGGCCTGAACCGCGTCGGTATGAAAGAGAATGCCGCGGCTCCTGGCAATGGCCGCCATTTCGGCAATGGGAAAGATAACCCCGGTCTCGTTGTTGGCCCACATGACACTGACAATAGCGGTCTCTTCGGTCAGGCTTTCCTCGTAGCGGTCAAGGTCGAGCATGCCATCGCGGTCCACCGGCAACTGAGTGATCTTATGCTTGTGGCCGGTCAACTTGTCGAGATTCTCGCAGAGATTCTTGACTGCCGGGTGCTCCACCCGGGTGGTGACGATATGCCGCTTAGTCGGATTGGCCTGGATGGCGGAAAGGATGGCAGTGGAATCACTCTCGGTACCGCAACTGGTAAAAATCAGCTCTTCGGCGTGAGCGCCCAACAAGGCGGCGACCTGCTCCCTGGCCTGTCGCACGACCCTGCCCACCTGCCCGCCAAAGGTGTGCATGCTGGAAGGGTTACCGTACAGCTCGCCGAAATAGGGCAACATGGCCGCCAGGACCTCGGGCGCGACCCGGGTGGTGGCGTTGTTGTCCATGTACACCACAGCACCGTTGCCACTCATGGCTTGTCCTCCTCAACCACCAGGGTATCAAGCACCTGCTCCCGCAGTTTCTTTTCCACGTACTCCTTGAGAGTGGCCTGCGAGGCAGCGCAGCTCACGCAGGCGCCGCGCAAAGAGACCAGCACAAAATTGCCATCAACATCAATCAGTTCTATATCGCCGCCATCCTTGCGGAGCGCCGGCCGGATCTCCCGTTCCAGCACATCCTCGATCATCTTAATTTTCTGGATGGTGGTCAGCCGCTTGGGCCGCAGCCGGGCCGCCTCTTCAACCCTGGACTCCCGCCGCACCTCGCGAATAAGCTCCTCGATCCGCTCGTGACAGTTGCCGCAACCGCCGCCGGCCTTGGTGAAATTGGTCACCTCCTCCACGGTCCGCAGGTTGCTCTCCTGGATGGCCCGCCTGATTTCCAGATCGGTCACCCCGAAACACTCGCAGACCACCTCGCCCTGAGCCATGGGCAGAGGCAGGCCGCTATAGTTGGCAATCGCCGCCTCCAGGGCCTCGCGGCCCATGACCGAGCAGTGCATTTTTTCCTTTGGCAGACCGCCCAGATATTCGGCAAGGTCTTCGTTGGTGATCTTGGCCGCCTCCTCAAGGGTCTTGCCGAGCACCATCTCGGTCAACGCCGAAGAAGAGGCAATGGCGCTGGCACAGCCAAAGGTTTTAAATTTTGCCTCGGCAATCCGACCATCCTCGCCAAGCTTGAAATAAAAGGTCAAAGCATCGCCGCAGGCCAGGGAGCCAACTTCGCCGACGCCGCTCGGCTTGTCAATCTCCCCGACATTGCGGGGATTCAAAAAATGGTCCTTTACCTTGTCCGTATATTCCCACATGATCTGAATACATCTCCTTTCCTAGGATATGTCATAACCCCGACAATCGGGATATGCATGATGGTTGCCTGACAGCGCCCCAGAAACATGAAAACGGTCTCCGTTCCTGGCGCGCCCCGCCCGGCGGAACTAAACCGCCATGCGCAATCAAGCAGGCAACTTAATTTTTTGACATCTAAAAAGCAACAATTAATCATCGTCCGGAACCCGTCCTGCACCGGCCCAAGCATAGGCCATGGCAGCGGCCGATTTACGCGGATGCGGCCTATATCCCAACGCAGTTTCAAAGCAGGCCTATTTCGGCCAGCATCCCGCGGGCGCATTCAAAAAGCGCGGCCCGGCCGGCCGGGCTTCTCGCCTCCACATAGAATCTGACCTTGGGTTCCGTGCCCGAGGGCCGGATCATCAACCAGCTGCCGTCCTCCAGAATCATCTTCCGGCCGTCGATGTCGATCACCCGGGCGATCCGCTGCAGCCGGCCGCCCACCGGGATTTCGACCCCGACCGCATATCTCTCCAGCTCACGCAGCGTCGTCAGCAGGACGTCTCCCTGCTGGCTCACCTTAACGCCATCCTTGGCCGCAAAATAGTTGCCGTAGCGGGTCTCGATCTCCTGCAGAATATCGCTCAGGTTGCGGCGCAGGGTGAGCACCATGTCCAGGGCGACGAGCAGACCGATATAGGCGTCTTTTTCCGGGGTATGGCCCCGGACGGTGATGCCGTCCGACTCCTCGAAGCAGACCAGCGCCTTACCGATCACCGGCTTGAACTCCTTGAAACCGACCCGCGGCTCGAAGACCTCCTCGCCAAAGGCCGCGGCCAGGGCATTGGCAAAATTGCTGGTAGCCACGGTCTTGGCAACCAGGCCGGTCAGACCCTTTACCTCATGCAGGTAGTAATAGGCCAAGGCGCCGAACCGGTTCATGTCGATCGCCGCAGTGCCGTCGGTAAAACGGATCCGATCGCCGTCCGGGTCAATAATCGCCCCCAGTTTCAGGGGTTCCGGCCGGCCAGCCAGCAGGGCGGTCACGGGCGCGATATTGGCGTCGGACGGTTCGGGCGCGATGCCGCCGAAGGTCGGATCACTGTTGCTGCGCAACAGTACAAGACGCCCCCCGCCCACATCCCGGAAAAAAGAGGCCATATGCACCCGGCTCGCACCGTGCACACAGTCCACCGCCACAACCAAATCAGCCGCTTCGGCCAAGCTGGCCATGATTCGATCATAGTCCAGACCGTGCAGCGCCTGGTTGCGGCGCACCAGACTGACCCAGGCGGCCAGGGCGTCGCACTGCCTGACCAGGGCCGGGACCGGCGTCAACTGCAACGGCCGGCCCTCCGCCATCAGCCGATTGGCGATTGCCGTGATCCGCTTGGTCAGCACCGGTGCCGCCGGCCCGCCGTCCGCCGCGTTGT
>MGTE01000062.1:59384-65562 GCA_001799275.1 Deltaproteobacteria bacterium RIFOXYD12_FULL_57_12 | reverse complement strand
TCAAGAGGGTTGTGGCTGGGCGTCAGGTTGACGGAAAGGGCCGCCCCCAGTTCGAGCACGGCGGCAGACAGGGTGCCAGTCGTGGCCTCGCCGGCATAATGGACGACAAATCCGTTGGAGGTGAGGACATCCACGACCCGTTGGGCCAAGAGGGGGCCGCCGAACCGGTTGTCAAAACCGACCACGCAGCCCCTGGCCTGGGCCTCTGCCAGACTATCGACACCGAGGGGTTCGGCCAGAGCCGGCTCTGTCTCCAGACCACGGTACATCTCGACGATGGCCGCCGTCACCAGGCCTACTGATTTTACGAAGAGATCCTTGCCGATCACCCCACGCCAGCCGGAAGTGCCAAAGGCGACCGGCGACCGCGGCTGTTCCTGATTGGTCAACAGCTCATCCTGGACCAGGACATAAACTCCGTCGATCTCAGCCTGCAGAGCGTCAGCCGCGCCAGTCGCTGCCATCTGGTCATTGCGCAGTGCCACCAGTTCCTTGATCAGGCCAAAGTAGTCGCTTCCGGCGTGGTTGCCGGCCTGCAGGTATCGGTTCTTCAGATTTTCAACGGTTGCCGAACGGGTCATTGTCGGTTCTCCCCCTTGCCCGGTTGATATTGTCAGCGGTTTAAAGCCTGAAATGTCTGGGTCGTGTCCCGCAATTGTACCACAGAGAGTTGTCGCCGGGTAACGCATTTTTCTGCTATACGGCCGAGGGCCGACATTACCTCACCCTGTTTTGATCTGGAAAGCGAGAACGACAAGCCGCAATGCAACCGCCTGTTTTGTGTTTCCAGCCGCAGGTTTCAGTTGACCATGCGACCAAGATTGACTATACATTAAAAGCAGTCAGCCAGAAGTCGTTCGCGTAAAACGTTCTTTATTCACTTCACGTTACGCAGATCCATGCAACTTACTCATCACTATCAGGCAAGCCGGGAGAACAAAACATGGGAAGTAAACACGAAAAGGCCTTAATTCTATGGTTTGAAGAGATCGGGATTGAAGATGTAGCAATGGTGGGCGGCAAGAACGCCTCTTTAGGTGAAATGTACCAGAAGCTCACATCGAAGGGCGTGGCGATTCCCCACGGCTTTGCCATCACAGCCTACGCCTACAAACATCTGATCAAGACCGCCGGCATCGAAGACGCCGTAATCCACGCCCTGGACGGCTTGGACACCGGGAATATGCGCAACCTGCAGGAACGCGGCGAAAAGGTGCGGAACATCATCCGGACCGCCGAATTTCCCGATGACCTGCGCCAGGCCATTATCGAGTCCTACCGGAAGATGGAGGCGGAATACGGCCCGGCGGCCGCTGTGGCGGTCCGCTCCTCGGCCACGGCCGAAGACCTGCCCGATGCCTCTTTTGCCGGCCAGCAGGAAACCTACCTCAATATCCGGGGCGACGAGGCTTTAATCGATGCCTGCCGCCGCTGCTTTGCCAGCCTCTTCACCAACCGGGCCATCTCCTACCGCCATGACAAGGGGTTCGGCCAGTTCGACGTCTATCTCTCCATCGTGGTCCAGAAAATGGTGCGCAGCGACTCCGCCTCCTCGGGGGTCATCTTCTCCATTGACACCGAAAGCGGCTTCACGGGCGCGGTTTTCCTAACTGGTGCCTGGGGCCTTGGCGAAAACGTGGTGCAGGGCGCGGTCAACCCCGATGAATATTACGTTTTCAAACCAACCCTCAAGCAGGGCAAGCGGCCCATTGTCGGCAAACGGGTCGGTAGCAAAGAAATCAAAATGATCTACAACGACGACCCCAATGCCGAGGTACCGGTAAAAAATATTGCAACCACCCCGGCGGAACGGGGCAGTTATGTGATCAACGACGACGAGATCCTGCTGCTGGCCAAATGGGCCTGTATTATCGAAGACCATTACAACAAGGGCATGGACATCGAATGGGCCAAGGACGGCGACGGTGTCAAGGTCGGCACCGGCAAACTGTTCATCGTCCAGGCCCGGCCGGAAACCGTGCATTCCCAGACGGCCAAAGGCACCATGGAGACCTATGTCCTCAAGGAAAAAGGCAAGGTGGTCGCCGCCGGCCAGGCAGTGGGCGCCAAGATCGGCCAGGGCAAGGCCAACGTCATCCGGGACGTAGTCGATATCCACGACTTCAAGAAAGGCGAGGTCCTGGTTACCGACATGACCGATCCGGACTGGGAGCCGATCATGAAGATCGCCGGCGCCATTGTCACCAACCGCGGCGGCCGCACCTGCCACGCGGCGATCATCTCCCGCGAACTCGGCATCCCCTGCGTGATCGGCACGGTGAACGGCACCGAAAAAATCAAAAGCGGCGACCCGATTACAGTCAGCTGCGCCGAGGGCGAGACCGGCAATATTTACGAAGGGCTGCTCAAGTTTGAAGTGGAACGTCTCGACCTCGAAAACATCCCGGCCACCCGCACCAAGATCATGATGAACGTCGGCATCCCGGAAAAGGCCTTTACCGAGGGCCAGATCCCCAACGACGGGGTCGGCCTGGCCCGGGAAGAGTTCATTATCAACTCCCATATCGGCATCCATCCCCTGGCCCTGCTGTACTTTGATGATCTCAAGGCCCGGGCCGCGGCCGGCGACGCCGAGGTGGCAGAGATCGTCCGCAAGATCGAAGAGCGAACCACCGCCTACCCCACTGATAAAACACAGTTCTTCATCGACAAACTGGCCGAGGGCGTCGGCCGGATCGGTGCCGGCTTCTATCCAAAGGACGTTATTGTCCGCCTCTCCGATTTCAAGAGCAACGAATACGCCAATTTAATCGGCGGCCATCTCTATGAACCGGTTGAGTCCAACCCGATGATCGGTTGGCGCGGCGCCTCCCGCTACTATGATCCCAAATACAAACCGGCCTTCGGCATCGAGTGCCAAGGTCTGCTCAAGGCCAGAAACGACATGGGCCTCACCAACATCAAGTTGATGGTGCCCTTCTGCCGGACCCCGGCGGAAGGCCGCAAGGTCATTGAGGTCATGCGTGAATTCGGGCTGGTACAGGGTGAAAACGGCCTGGAGGTCTATGTGATGTGCGAGATCCCCAGCAATGTCATTTCAGCAGACGCCTTTGCCGACGTGTTCGACGGCTTTTCCATCGGCTCCAACGATCTGACCCAGCTTACCCTGGGGCTTGACCGCGACTCCGACCTGGTGGCCCATATCTACGACGAACGCGACGATGCCGTGAAAACCCTGGTGAAAAGCGTTATTGACACGGCCAAGCGTCGCGGCCGGAAGATCGGTATCTGCGGCCAGGCACCCAGCGATTTCCCGGAGTTCGCAACCTTCCTGGTGGAATGCGGCATCGACTCCATGAGTCTCATCTCCGATACGGTGATCAAGACCAGACTCGCCGTGGCGGCCAAAGAAAAGGAACTGGGAATCAGCGCAAAATAGCTCTTCCGAATTACCTTTCCATGAAAAAGGGGGCGGTCCGACAGGGCCCTCCCCTTTTTCTTTTTTTTGGGCGCGGCCAGACTCCCTGCCAACTGCGGCCCGATTTTACCAGCCTCAATTTGGATCGTCGCGACATGCCCATGGAACCTTCCGAGCCCGCCATCCCCCTTGTGACCAGCGCCGTCGACCTTAGTCGGCTTGCGGTCGAACTGCACAACCAGAAAGCGATTGCCGTTGACCTGGAAGCAGACTCGATGCACAACTACCGCGAAAAAGTTTGCCTGCTGCAATTTTCAACTCCTGACCGCACCGTGCTGGTCGATCCGCTGGCAATTCCTGATCTATCACCGCTTAGGCCGGTCATGGCGGATCCGACTGTGCGCAAAATCTTTCACGCCGCTGACTACGACATCCGCTGCCTGTTCCGGGATTTTGCAATTGAGGTCCACGGCCTCTTCGACACCATGGTGTGCTGTCAGTTTCTCGGAGAGGAAAAAGTGGGGCTGGCCGATGTGCTGGCCAAATACTACGACCTGCGCTTGGCCAAACAGCACCAGCGTTCAGACTGGTCCATGCGGCCTTTACCCGACGAGATGATCCGCTATGCAGCAACGGACACCGCCCACCTGCTCAACCTGGCTGAAGCCCTTGAAAAAAAAGTCATCGACAAAGGGAGACTCGATTGGGTTGCCGAGGAGTTTTGTTTGCTCGAACAGGTCCGCCACAACCCCGTCAGAGGGCCGCTCTTCCTGCGGGCCAAAGGGGCCTGGTCCCTGAACCGCCGCCAACTGGCATTACTTGAAGGTCTGCTCCAGTGGCGGGAAAGCGAGGCAGAGCGGCGTGACTGCCCTCCTTTCAAGGTGATCGGCAACAAGGAGCTCATCGATCTGGCCCGAGCTGCGCCGCCTTCGATTAATGAAATGGCGGAGATCAACGGGTTGCCCCCGCGTCTGTTTGCGCGCTATGGCCGGTCGATGGCCAGGGTCATCGAGGCCGCTCTCGCCCTGCCCGAGGAGAAACTGCCCGTATTGCCTGACACGGCAAGACATCCCAAAGACCCGGCAGCCGACGCCAGGCTCAAGTCCCTCAAGAAATGGCGCACCGAAAAAGCGGCTGAACTGGACATGGAAGCCGGGATCGTGATCAACAACGGTCTTCTCGAAGAAATCGCCCGCCAACCGCCCGATGAACCAACCGGGTTTGCAAGGTTCCCGGCCATGAAGAACTGGCAGCGCCTTGAACTTGGCCAGGGAATCCTGGCAGCCTTGCGGCAGACCTGATGCCGGGCCCACTGCCGACAACCTTTCCCCCATTGACAGATACATGGTCATATTCTAAATATATACAGGTAAGACAGTAAAGACGCCCCGTTCGCCAGAAAATCCCACATGAATCCAACGAAAAGGAGCGAAAAATGAACAAATTAACAGTAACGGGCATTATAGGCATATTTCTACTGAGCGCATGCGCAGCTCCTCAGACAAACACCCAAAAAGGCGCCGCGTATGGCGCCGGCGGCGGTGCCCTGGCCGGGGCGCTCATTGGCCAGGCCGCCGGCCATAACACGAAGAGCACCCTGCTCGGTGCGGCAATCGGCGCGGCCGTCGGTGGCCTGGGCGGTGCCGGGGTCGGCAAGATGATGGACAATCAGGAGCGGGATATGCGCGGCGCCTTGGCTTCATCGGACGCGGCCGCGGTCCGCCGGGAAGGCAACATGCTGGCCGTGACCTTTAAGGGTGATGTTACATTCGATACAAATTCGGCGGTTGTAAGACCAGGCCTTTACTCTGAAATCGACCGCGTGGCCAACGTGCTGAACCAGTATCCAGACAATCTGATCAGGGTGGAAGGTCATACCGACAGCAAAGGTTCGGAAACCTATAACATGGATCTTTCAAACCAGCGGGCCAGCGCGGTGCGGGATCTGCTGGTGCAGAGGGGAGTGGGCGGCAACCGGATCGAGGTTGTCGGTTATGGCGAAACCCTGCCGGTGGCAACGAACGATACCGAGGCAGGGCGCCAGAAAAACCGGCGTGTTGAACTCAAGATTGTCCCGCCGGTGCAGCAGAATCAGTAACAGGCAAATAGCCGGCTGAGAACCAGCCGGCATAGAACAAAGCAGATCATGCCGGCTCCGGCCGGTTCGCTTCTTTCCCGTGCCATTGCGGGATGGGAGCCGAACCGGCCGCGATTAATTCATTTACCCTTTGCAGTGACGGTGTTGCCGTTAGCAAACGCAGTAACCGTATCGCAACCCGAAAACTCAATACCCGTGACCGTCCTGCCGGTCAGGCAGGCCGAGGTGTCGCCGGCCCTGATATTCAGGATGGCGTTATCGAAAGTCAGCTCCATGTCTGGATAACCATCCTTGTTCACATCCTTGCTCTTGGCAACATTGCCTTGCGCCACGGGAGGTGCGCTGGCAAAACGCACCGTCTGCCAATCAACGGCCGAGGCATTGAATGTTTTACTGCCGAGGATCGCCACTGGCACCATACCGCTGGCCTTGACATTGATGTTGTTCTTTCCGGGGCCGGGCCGGATATCGATGTTCACCAATACGGTCTCAGCGGTATTCGGGTTGCAGTCGTCATCAATACCGTTGCCGTACACCTCTTTCGCACCTGGGTTGATGCTGGCATTCGCGTCGTTGCAATCGTTGCCGCCCGCCTGTTTCCCGACGTAGCCATCACCATCCACATCGACTAAATCTACGCCGTCGCAGTTCTGATCGGTCCCGTCGTACGGAATCTCGGTCGCGCCCGGCTTGATAGCGGG
>MGTE01000062.1:59018-59346 GCA_001799275.1 Deltaproteobacteria bacterium RIFOXYD12_FULL_57_12 | reverse complement strand
TTGCCGCCCGCCTGCTGCCCAACGTAGCCATCGTCATCCACATCGACTAAATCTACGCCGTCGCAGTTCTGATCGACTCCGTCGTACGGAATCTCGGTCGCGCCCGGCTTGATAGCGGCATTCGAGTCGTTGCAATCGTTGCCGCCCGCCTGCTGCCCAACGTAGCCATCACCATCCACATCGACTAAATCTACGCCGTCGCAGTTCTGATCGACTCCGTCGTACGGAATCTCGCTCGCACCTGGCTTGATAGCGGCATTCGCGTCGTTGCAGTCGCCTTCGTCACTGGTATAACCGTCCCGGTCGCCGTCAATGGCAGAGACGGATG
>MGTE01000062.1:27687-58991 GCA_001799275.1 Deltaproteobacteria bacterium RIFOXYD12_FULL_57_12 | reverse complement strand
GCGCGCCGACCAAAACACCGAGTTCCGTTGCCAGACCGCTCTCCAGGTCGACTTTCACGAACCGATTGTTTTCGCGCACCGCAAACAGCTCACCCGTGAGCGGACTGAACTCGACCCCAACCGCGCCGCCATCATAGCCAAGAGGACCGATGATCTCGCCTAGACCGGAAACCGGCCCCTCCCTGTCGATCTTCATTAGGAAATCAGCAGCCTCGCCGTATCCGGACACACCATAAAGCATATCCGCGATAAAATCGATTGCCAGACCGGTATGGCCGGCGTCCACGCCCAAGTCGCCGACCACACTCACCATGCCGGTGGATGGATCAATGGACACCAACTGATCAACGCCACCATGGACGCCGTAGAGATTACCGGCCCGATCAAAGGCCAGACCGTTTATTCCTTGCCAGTCCGGCTCGGGAAGACCGATATGCAGAACCCGACCCGTTTCGAGGTCAATCCGGAAGAGCTGACTCCGCAGGTTGTCCCAGCCAAACAGCCTGCCGTCAGGGCTGAATGCCAGGGAATTACTTCGAAAACCAGTGACACCCGTAAGGTCAAGCACGGTTTCCACGTCCAGAGTATCCGGATCGATGCTGGCCAGTCGTGTGATGGCGCTATCCGGTTCAACGATGTAGAACTTGCCTGGATCAATAACCGCGGCCGGGCCAGGAATTTCCGTCTCCGGTTCCGAAGCCAGAGTCAGTTTGACTTGCCCGTAGTTCAGCGTGATCCATCTGTTGGCAGCTGTAGAATATTCCACCGCCCTGGCCGACCAAAAAATCGAATCACCGTTTTCCACGTCAACCTGCATGTCAAGATCCACATCCACGTGGTCGCAGTCTCCGTAGTTGGGCGGCACGCAGGTGGTTTCCTCGTCATGCGGTTTCTCCAGCCGCTTGCTGTACAAGACCTGAACCGTGTTTGTCGAGGCATCATGAAGCCCGAGCACCAGATCGATATCGGCCGGACTGCCTACCAGATAGGAATAATCCCAGTAATCCTTTGAAGCCCTGTTGGGGTTGACATTCAGCCCCCACCAGGAAAGAGTGATGCGACCAGTGATGTCTATGCGGGCCGGGCCGTTGGTCGGGTTAGTCCAGCGAACCAAAGGAACCTCGCCGATTGCCGCGGCAGAGTAATGGAAATTCATGCTCGAGCCGTCAAGGTTGACTGTCCCGATACTGTACGGCGTACCCCAAGTGTTTCGATTGTAGATGTAACTATCCCAAGTCAACAAATTTGTTTTGTTGAGATACCACGGGGGGTCGGCATCCAGATTATTGACATCGATCCATTCATAGGTCCAGGTCGGATTGCCGTTGGCATCGTCATCGGGATTGCCGGCCGTCGAGTTGCGAACCGTGCCTTGGTTATAATCCTGCGGGACGCTCCAGGTGAAGCCGGGATAATAGCTGCCGGCCTGGTGGAACACGCTGTCTCCCTGCCAGTCGATCCAGTCGATCTGACCGACAAACAGATTCTTGGTCTGGTCGTTGACATTGGCCCCGATCACCACAATGCCCGAGGCCGGGGTGATCCGATCGCCTTCGAACAGGTGCATGGCCGTTGGCAATTGCGACTGGTCCGCGTCCGTGCAGTTGACCGCACCGGCCCATTGTTCGCCGACGTTGTCGCCGGCCGCTCCCTGGTCATCAATCAGGATGTCCGCCGGAATGCCGCCAGTCTTCTCGGAATTCCATACGACCTTCACCTGATACCAGTGATTGGCAACGATTGGGCAGACCCCGTAATCGGTCAGCACCGGTTTCCAGGTATTGCCGCCGTGCTTGTCCTGCGGACTGACCCAAAAGGCGATGGAGCCGACCCCGTCCGGCGGATGATAGTTTTCCACGGCCGGATTGCGCCAGACCGACATCTGGTAATTGCCGCCCCCGTCATGGGCGAAAAGACGCTGAATGGTCGTCTCGGTGCCGCGGCCCATCACAGCCGGCTTGATCCTGGCCTCCAGGGTCAGCCTGGAAGTGACGGTGAACATGTCCGGATCACTGGTCAGCCGCAGATAGTTGTTGACCCCGTCGCCGCGAAAATAACCGCCCGCGGGGACGGTCTGGGTTGGATCGTTCACCTGCCAGATCGATTTCCCCTGGTCATCGGTGATTGTCGTACCAGAGACAGGACTGTTGAACTGCAGTGAGTAGTGCGGATCCGCACCCTGGGCGCTCAGGGCCAGGAATACCGGAAAAATGCAGACCGCCGCCAGAACGCACCTGGTAACCGGACTCAAGAAAACTCCCCGCTTCATGGTGTCCTCCCCCTGTCTCCGTTAAGCCCTGCCGGGTTGGTGCCCCACGAAAAAACCCATACCTGAATTCAGGTATGGGTCGCTTTCCGAGTTGCACTTTTCTTCGGCAACCCCGCTATCCTAAGCATCTGTCGTGCCCGGGACCGGAGGTTTTGCGTCCCACCCTTGCAGGCGGTTTGCCTTTGTCGTTAGCACCCGTGTCGAGTGTCTTGCTATTTTATATGCAATAAATATTCCCTCTGCGGCCAATAACAAAAGCCACACCGCAAGCAAATTCAATATGCTTTCATATCAACAAATTATCAGAGACAGAAAAATATGGATGAAAGAAAAAGTCAGACAAGGGTGACATCATAGCGACCCTGGAGTGCCAAAAATTGTCATGCAATTATTGTTTTTGGGCAGATAAAGAGGCACTATCCGGAAAAACTCAACTGCCAGCCTGAGACAGCAGGTTAAGCCGCCGGATACGCTCCGCAATCGGCGGATGGGTACTGAACAGAGAAGCCACCATACCACCGGCAAGCGGATTGACGATATACATCTGGGCCGTGGCCGGATTGACCTGCATGGGCAGTTGGCGGTTAAACTCGCCCAGACGCTGCAGGGCGCTGGCCAAGGCAAGCGGGCGGCCACAAAGCCGAGCGCCGGTGGCATCGGCCAGATACTCCCGGCTGCGGGAGATGGCCATCTGGATCAAGGCCGCGGCCAGCGGCGCTACAATCATCATCACCAGAGTACCAACCAGACTGCCGGCCCCACCCTCGTCATCGTCACTGCGACCGCCGCCGAAAATCATGGCCCACTGCGCCATGGAGGCCAGATAACTGATGGCGCCGGCCATGACCGCCGCGACTGAACTGATTAAAATGTCACGGTTGAGGATGTGTCCCAGTTCATGGGCTAGCACCCCTTCCAGTTCTTCGCGGCTCATAAGGCGGAGCAGGCCTTCGGTGACCGCCACGGCCGAATGTTCTGGGTTGCGGCCCGTGGCAAAGGCATTGGGCGTCTCGCCGGGCATGATGTAAACCCGCGGTTTGGGCAGACCAGCCCTGCCGGCCAGTGTTTCCACCAGGGCATGCAGTTCCGGCGCCTCGGCGGTCGAAACCTCCCGGGCGCGGCTCATGGCCAGGGCCACACGATCGCTGAACCAGTATGCGAAAAAATTCATGGCCAGGGCTATGAACATGGCAAGCGCCATCCCGTGCTGCCCGCCCATGGCCTGTCCGGCCACCATGAACAAAGCGGTGAGCGCCGCCATCAATAGAAACGTCTTGACTGTACTGAACATCGGTTACGTAACCTCCATATTGCTTGAACTGTGATCGGCCGGGATCGATCTGCCCGTAGCAGACCCATACGCCAGAGTAGAACTATAAGGAGGGAGTCGGTCTTGTCAAGACGCGGGCCAGCCAGTTCAGTGGCCAAACCAATGCCGGAAAGCTGTTTCCCGAGATGTCGGCTTCCACACGGTCTGCACGGCAGAATCTCCAGACACCAGCCGCCTGTTTATCCAGGAGATTGCCTTGTCCCTTGACTTTCCGCCCCATAAAACCTATAATTAGAGGTCTGAGAACGATTGTTATTCGCAGATTATTCGCAGATTTAACAGGACGCCGGGCCGCTCGATTCCCAGCCAGCCTCACCGAATCAGCAACTGACCATGGCCGTTAACTAATGTCCGACATCTCGCTTGCCCAGGTCATGCAGGATCCCTCCAGGGTCCCGGCCAACTATGGTGAAAACCTGCCGGTGCCGGTGCGGGCTAATTTCCCGGCGACCTCGACGCGAGACCGAAAAGACAGGATCGAAAACCGGACCGGTCTCTCCCTTCTGCAGCAGAGCAACCGTTTGACAGCCGCTGCCGCGCCCGCCATTCCGGAATCACTTTTCCTGGAGCCGGCTATCTACGACATACCCCCGCCCCAAATCCGGCCGACGGATTACAAACGCGTCGCCCAACAGGCGACGGTCAGTTACGCCAACAGCACCCCGCCTCTTCCCGGGGCACAGTTCATCGACATCTACGCCTGATTTTCCTCCCGCGATTGTTCGACAAGATGGACATCTCGCTGCGGGAAGGGAATGACAATGGCATGCTCAGCAAAGGCCTGATAGATGGCCTTGAGCAGGTTATGAATTTCACGGCCCTTCAGGCTGGGGTCGTCTACCCAGCAAAGCAATTCGTAATTCACTGACGAATCGGCAAAGGCTCGAAGGCGGACACGGGGTTCTGGATCGGCGGCGATACTGGGATTGGCGCGGGTTACAGCCAACAGCACCTCCTCAACCTTACCCAGATCACTGCCGTAGGCGATCCCGACCGGCACTCGAATCCTGAATCGAGGAACCGGCGCACTTTCATTGATAATCTTCGCATTGGCCAGAATTGAGTTGGGAATGGTGATCAGGACATCGTCGCGAGTATTGACCCGGGTGGAACGGATGCCGATCTCCACCACTTCGCCCCGTTCGCCGGTATCCAAAATGATGAAATCACCGACCTTGAATGTGTTGTCCATGAACAGGCTGATGCCACCGAAAAAATTGGCCAAGGTATCCTTGGCGGCCAGAGCCACGGCAATGCCGGCGATGCCGGCCGAGGCGAAAAGCGGGGTCAGATCAACCTGCCAGATGGACAGTAGCCAAAGCAGGCCAGTCACGGCTACCACCACCCGGACGATATTCTTAATGAGCAGGAACATATCCTTGCCGACCTTGCCGCGGGTGAAGGTGGCGGCCAGGTTTCTTTCCGCCAGCAGATTCAGGAATCGGATCAGGCCCACGGTCCAGACCAGCAGAAGCAGGCTCTTGATCGTGGCGGGCAGGACAAACTGCCAGGGAACAGGCAAAGGTGGCAGCACCATGGCATGCAAAACACCCAGCAGAAAGATCGTCCAGTAGATGGGTGTATGCAGAAAATCGACCAAGATGTCGTCAAAGTCAAACTTGGTCCGGGCGGCCAGCCGCCGCAGAACCCGGTCGCTGAGCAGGCCGAACACCTTGGCCAGCACCGCATAGATAGCGACCACGGCCAATCTTCTCAACAGCACTACCTCGCTGGCCTGCCTGAAATATTCCGAAATCGAGACGATATCCACGCGTTACTCTCCTTAATCCTGTGCTGCGCTGTCCAGAGCTTTCGCCTCGTCGATCAGCATGATCGGGATATCATCCCGTATTTCATAGAGCAGCCTGCACGCCTCGCAGACCAGACCGTCTTTGCGTTCGGTCAGATGAACCGGCCCCTTGCATTTCGGGCAGGCCAGGATATCAAGCAGTTCCTCGCTGATCATTACGCCATTCTCCGTTTGCTGAATTATGTTATACTACTGCCGTTACCTTCGTGAATTGCATATTATACAACATGCTGTAAACCCCTTTCAAGGGCAGCAGCGACTCATGGGTACCTTCTTCGACGATGTTGCCGTCCTGAATGACGATAATCCGGTCGGCGTTGCGGATGGTAGACAACCGATGGGCAATCACAAAGGTTGTCCGATCCTGCATGAGATTCTCGAGCGCCTTCTGCACCTCATGTTCGGACTCCGTATCCAGGGACGAAGTCGCCTCATCAAGAATAAGGATCGGCGCATCTTTGAGCAGGGCGCGGGCAATGGATATCCGCTGCCGCTCGCCGCCGGAGAGCCTGGCCCCGGATTCGCCGATTACCGTGTCAAACCCCTCAGGCAACTGTCTGATAAAATCCAAGGCATGAGCGGCCTGGGCGGCGGCCACGATCTTCTCTTCCGGACAATCATCAAGGCCATAGGCAATGTTGTTGCGGATCGTGTCGTTGAACAGAATAGTCTGTTGGGTAACCATGCCGATCTGCGACCGCAGGGAATGCAGGGTGACATCCCGGAGATCATGGCCGTCAATGGCGATACTGCCGCCGCTGACATCGGCGAAGCGCGGAATCAGGTTGACCAGGGTGGACTTGCCGCCGCCGCTCGGGCCGACAATGGCCAGTATCTCCCCAACCTGCACGGTAAGGGTAAGCCCTTTCAGCACCTCGGTTCCGTCGTCGTAGCGGAACCGGACATCCTGCAGTTCGATCTTCTCCCGGATGGGCGGCAGGCTACCGGCGCCCTCTTTATCCGCAACATCGGCCGTGATATCCAAAACGCTGAACACCCGAAGCGAGGCGGCGATCCCCTGCTGCAGGGTGTTGTTCACGCTACTGAACCCCTTGATCGGCTCGTAGGCCATGCCCAGGGCAACCAGAAACGAAAAAAAGGTGCCCGGCGTTGCCTCGCCGTGCAAGACCTCGGAGCCGCCATACCAGATGACCAGGCCAAATCCGATGCCGCCCAGCACCTCCATGAGTGGATGGGCCAGACAATGAATCCGTTCATCCCGCAGGATCGTGGCAAACAGTTTCTCCACCATGACGGCAAAACGCCGGCTCTCATACTTCTCCATGCAGAAGGCCTTGACAATCCGAGTACCGGTGACCGTTTCAAAAAGGAGGTTGGAAACCAGCGCAATAGTTTCCTGAATACTGGTGCTGTTCCGCCGGTGTTTCCGGCCAAAGAGTACGATGGGATAGACCATGAACGGCAACAGAACAAAGGTAATGACAGCAAGCTTCCAGTTCATGTAGAAAATGACCCCAAGCAGCACCGCTGCCGTGCAGAGGTCTTTCAGTACCCCTACCAGCACATGGGAGACCGCCCCCTGCACCAGGGTGATATCAGCGATAACCCGGGAGATGATCTCGCCGGTAGGTGTCTTCTGGAAAAAGGAAAGGGGAAGGGAGTGGATATGCTCAAAAATCCGGTTACGCATGTCCCGGATGACGCTCTGCCCAACCTTGGCCAGCAGAAAGGTATAGCCGTAATAACAGACGCCCTTGATCAGAAAGATGCCGAACAGGGCCAGGGGAACAAGCAGCAGCATCTCCTGTTTCTTGTTCACGAAGATGTCATCAATGACCGGTTTGACAACATAGGCCTGGGCACCGGTCATGATCGACACGACCACCATGCAGAACATAGCGATCCGCAGCCAGCCGAGGTAGGGCCTGATCAAGCGGTATATCCGTCTGAATATTTCTCGTTCCTGCATAATCTCTAACGGGCGACTCCAAAAACCTTCGGCGACAGAGCGCAACTCGCGACCTACTCTGTGCTCAGTTACGTTTTGTTAACGCAATGCTTATATCCTTCTCCGAACAGCTATTCAAGAAAAAATGCGGCAGCCGTACAACTGTCCGGAATATCCCCAGCGCCGTTCGTAGCACTGCTTGCCCTGAGGGATGATTGTATAGTATCTTGGCCGCCTGACAGAATGGCGGCAGACGCCGGCATGGAACCGAAACCGGCCGGGCCGCTCACCAGCAGGGCATGCAACGGAGTACTCATGAAGACAACAATACCGGTGGACGAGGCAATAGGCCTGGTTCTGCCACACGACATCACGGAAATACGCAGGGGCGAGTTTAAAGGTGCCGCCTTCAAAAAGGGGCATATCATCCGCGCCGAGGATATCCCCCACCTGAAAAGATTGGGCAAGGAGCGCATCTACCTCCTCAAACTGGGGCCAACGGACATCCACGAAAACGAGGCGGCGATCCGGCTGGCCGCCGCCCTGGCCGGGCCGGGCACCACCTATTCCAAAGAGCCGGTGGAGGGCAAGCTGAACATCCTGGCGGCCCGCGACGGACTCCTGTGCATCGACACCGAGGCCTTGTTCCGCTTCAACTTGTTGGCCGAAGTCATGTGCGCCACCCTGCACTCCGACACACTGGTCAGAAAAGGAGAACAGGTGGCCGCCACCCGGCTGATCCCGCTGGTCGGCAAACGAGCGCTGATCGAAGAGGCGGAACGAATCGCGCCGAGAAACGACAAAATCATCCAGGTACTGCCCCTACGCCGCGCCCGGGTGGGGCTGGTGATCACCGGCAACGAGGTCTATTCCGGCCGGATACAGGACGGCTTCGAGCAGGTCCTGCGCGACAAACTCGCCGGGCTGGACTCCGAAATCCTCATGGTCCGGCTCGCCCCGGACAACGAGGAGATGATTGCCGCGGAAATCGAAAACTGCCTTACGGCCGGCGCCGATCTCATCATCACCACCGGCGGCATGTCGGTGGATCCCGACGACGTCACCCAGGCCGGCATCCGTCTGGCTGGCGCAACGGACATGCTGTACGGCACACCGGTTCTGCCGGGGGCCATGTTCCTGCTGGCAACGATCAACAACGTCCCGGTCCTGGGATTGCCGGCCTGCGCCATGTTTCACCGGATCACGGTCTTTGATCTCATCCTGCCGAGAATCCTGGCCGGCCAGCCCATCGACCGACAGGATCTGGCCAGAATGGGGCACGGCGGCCTCTGCCGCAACTGCAAAACCTGCCGTTATCCGGTCTGCGACTTCGGCCGATAGTTACCGCACCCGCGGCAGCTGGAGCCAGTCGGTGGTATAGGACGGCGACCGGCGCTGGAAAACGGTCCGCCACTCCTGCCCGCTCCCGGCTCCCTCGACTCCGTAACGCAGACTGCCCGGCCCCAGCCGGCCGTTGACCGCGTCCACGGCCGCCATGAGCCGATCGGCCCGTTGCTGGTCATTATGTTCAAAAAGGCTGCGCTGAAAATAAGCGGCCGGCGCTAATTCCAGGAGCATGACCCCGGCCTTCTTGTACAGACAACCTGGCCGATACAACCGCTCCAGGCAGGCCAGGGCCCGGCCGATCAACTGCCGGCTGTCGGCCGAGGCAGCAGACAATCGAGCGTTCGCACCATGAAAACCGTGCTGCACCCTGAAACGATTTTCTTCCAGGAACACCAGAATCCGACCAGAGGTCAGCCGTTCACGGCGCAATTTGGCCGCGGCCCTGGCAACATAGGTGGCAACCGCCTCTTTCAACGATACCATGTCGCCGATTTCCTGCCGAAAGGTTCTGGAAACGGTGACAGCCTGTCGCGGCGGCGGGCAGCTTTCCAGGGGCAGACAGGAAACGCCCCGCAATTCCAGGATCGTCCGTCGACCGTTGACCCCGAGCCGCCCGCCGATAAGGGCCTCATCCGCCTCCCTGAGTTGCAGGGCGGTGCTGATCCCGAATCCCCGTAAAACCCTGCCCGAAGCCGAGCCAATCCCCCAAATATCGTCAACCAGGGTATCAGCCAAAATTGCTGCCTGCAAAGCCGGATCGGCATGCAGATGCAACACCCCGTCGAACTGCGGCGACCGTTTGGCAAAACCGACCGCGATCTTGGCCAGAGTCTTGGTCAGACCAAAGCCGACCGTCACCGGGATACCGGTCCACTGCCGAATTATGGCCCGGATACGCCGGCCGGTCGCCAGCGGCTCCCGGGCCACCCCCCCGGTAACATACAAAAATGCCTCATCAATGGAATAGATTTCCAGGTCCGGCGTGAATCCGGCCAGAATGGTCATGACCCGTTGCGACATGTCACCGTACAGGGCATAGTTCGAGGAACAGAGTCTGACGTCGTGCCGTTTGACCAGCGCCCTGATCTTAAACACCGGCGTTCCCATGCCGATCCCCAAGGCCTTGGCCTCATTTGACCGGGCCACCACACAGCCGTCGTTATTGGATAAAACCACCACCGGCCTACCGCACAGCGCCGGATTAAACACCCGTTCGCAGGAAACATAAAAATTATTGCAGTCCACCAGGGCAAACATGCCTACCTCGCCAGAGAAACAACAACTCAGGATTATCGCCGCCAGGATATCGACGGATTAAAGCGGATGGATGACATTCGTTACCACACCCCAGATCTCGACCTGCATGTCGCCCTCAATGCGGAGCGCTTCATACGCAACATTTTCCGGCACCAGCAGAACCCGCCCCTCGATAATTCGAATCCGCTTAACCGTCAACTCGCCATCGACCACCGCGATGACAACCTTCTTGTCGGCCGGCTCCAGAGCCCGGTCAACGACAAGGATGTCGCCGGGATGGATGCCCGCCCCAAGCATGGAATCGCCAGCCACCCGAACAAAAAATGTGGCGGCTGGATGCCTGATGAGATGTTCGTTCAAATCCAGCCGGCCTTCGATGTAGTCCTCGGCCGGTGACGGGAAGCCAGCTTCCACCGAAGTCACGAAAAGAGGAATGGCGCAGAACGTGACCGGCCCCGGCCGATATACACTCTCCACCCCGATCTGCGGGTTTCTCATGGCAATGTTCCTCCGTTGGTTGAAAGATACGGCCGCCGCCGTCATACTCCCGTCAAAAAATAAAATTGTACACCGGGAAACCGACCGACTCAACGCATTTCCAGCAAACGGAAACAACTTGTCGGGTCATGACATTTGGATTACATTGACATGCCAATCTCGGCGACCAATCGTCCGGTAAACCTGGAAAAAACACCGAATGGGGGAAACTACTTGGAGTAAGTTACCTTGAAAAACCAACGACCTTTCCCATTGTCTTTTTAGAACACCCTTCCCTATCTCCCGGCTCCCTGGTTGGCCTGATGAACAACAAGGATATCTGGATTTTTCTCTTTCTTTCCGGCATGCTCTGCTTCAACTGGCCATTCCTGGAAATCTTTGCGGAGAGCCTGCCGCTGTATTTTTTCCTGGCCTGGCCAGGGTTCATTCTCATCATGATACTCCTCTCAACTCGGAAATCCGCGGATCATGACCCAGACGTCGATGTTTGATGGGCCAGAGCTGTTCTTTCTGATCCTGATCTATCTGTACTTCCTGTTTCTTGTCGCCTACTACGCCGAACAGCGCGAAAAGGCCGGCAGGAGCATCACATCCAACCCGTATGTCTACTCCCTGTCGCTTGCCGTCTACTGTACTTCATGGACCTTTTACGGCAGCGTGGGCAAGGCGGCCAACTCGGGGTTTTCCTTTCTCACCATTTATCTCGGCCCGACCCTGATCGCTTCCCTCTGGGGAATTCTGCTCATGAAGATGATCCGCATCGCCAAGGCACAGCGGATCACGACGATTTCGGATTTCATCGGTTCCCGTTACGGCAATTCCCTGTCTCTGTCGACCATCGTGACCATAGTTTCCGTGATCGGCATCACGCCCTATCTCGGGCTGCAGATCAAGGCCATCATCAATACCTTTACGATTCTTACCGGCGGCTCCAGGGCGGACGGCTTCGGCATGGGCTGGATCATCACCTTAATCCTCGGGGTATTTGCGATTATCTTCGGGGCACGCCGGCTCGACTCCTCTGAACGCCACGAGGGCCTAGTCTTTGCCGTGGCCCTCGAATCCATTGTGAAGCTCGTCGCCTTCCTTGTGGTGGGCGTGTTTGTGACCTACGGTCTTTTTGATGGCTTCGCCGATATCTTCGCCCGAATCAACGATTCTCCATACCGACATCTTCTGCACCTGGGCGAGACCGCGCAGGTCAGCTACCATGAGTGGGTATCGCTCCTCTTTCTGTCCATGATGGCAATCATGTTTCTGCCCCGACAGTTTCAGGTGGCGGTGGTTGAGAATTCGGACGAAAACCATGTCAAAAAAGCCATGTGGCTTTTCCCCCTCTATCTTTTCCTCATCAATATCTTTGTGATGCCGGTGGCCTTGGGCGGCCTTTTACTCGGCGGACGGCAGCTCGACGCCGACAGCTTCATGCTGACGATTCCCGTGAGTCAGGGCAGACCGCTCCTGGCCCTGCTTGTTTTTGTGGGCGGCTTCTCAGCCGCCACCGGTATGATCATCGTCGAATCCCTCGCCCTGAGCACCATGGTCATGAACAACCTGGTCACCCCCGGCATCTTCCGGCTCACCAGGCTGGCCTGGCTGGAAAAAATCCTGCCGACCGTTATCATCAACAGCAAAAGGGTCATCATTCTCGGCTGCGTTTTTCTCGGATATTTCTTTTCGATTGTGGTGGGCGAATTCTACACCCTGGTGGACATGGGCCTTAAATCCTTTGAGGCGGTCACCATCTTCGCCCCTTCGATCATCCTCGGACTTTACTGGAAAAAAGGGAACAGAAACGGCGCAATCGCCGGAATCATTGCCGGCTTCCTTGTCTGGTTCTACACGCTCATTGTTCCGGCCCTGATCAAGGCTGGCGTCCTCACCGAACAGGGCGCGATCCATACTCTGGTCACCTCCTCTCTTCTGAATCCGCAGGCCCTGTTTGGCCTTTCCGGCCTGGATCGATGGAGCCATTCCCTCTTCTGGGGTCTTCTGGTCAACATCAGCCTCTATGTAGGTCTTTCGCTCTTCACCCGCAAAACCATCCACGAAGAAAAACAGGCGCTCATGTTCGTGGATTCCTATTCGCCGCAGATCATTCCGGGCGAGAGCAGTCTGAGCGTCGCCCATATCCAGGACGTGCTTGGCATATACATCGGCAAAACAGAGGCCGAGGACGTGATCCAACAGTTTCAGAAACGGCATCAGAATGTGGCCGGTTATGTTTCAAGAAACGAACTGGTCCGCCTGCGCGAGGAGGCGGAGCGGGTTTTATCCGGTGCTCTCGGAACCTCCATTGCCAAAATTATCCTCGAAAACAAACTGATTCTGACCGAACAGGAACGGCTGAAGGTATCGGAGTCGATCAGGCGGATGGCCGAAACCCTGCGGTTTTCACGCCAGGAACTGGCCGAGGCGAACAGGAACCTTGCCTATCTCAAGGAGTTCAACGAAAACATTATAGAAAGCGCGCCGCTGGGGATTTTCACCATCGACGCGGAGCTGCATATCAAGTCGTGGAACTGGGAAATGGAGAAGATCACCGGCGTCACCAAGACCGGCGCCGCCGAAATGCCGGCCTCGGAAATCCTCCCCTGGATCACCCAAGAATTTCTTGAGAAAGGCGCGCGGGAAATCGCGGTCGAGTCCCTTACCCACCAATTCTTCAAGATCAATATCAGCCCGTTCACCAACCCCGCCGGCGGCTATGTGGTGATTGTCGAAGACGTCAGCGAGACCATGAAAATGGAGGAACAACTTTTTCAGGCCTCAAAGCTTGCGAGTCTGGGCAAACTTACGGCCGGCATCTCCCACGAGATCGGCAACCCGCTCGCCTCCATCTCCTCTCTTGTTCAGGAACTGACCGCGATCAGCCCCGATGAGACCGACGCTGCCGCATTTACCGCCATCTCCTTGAGTACGATTCACAGCCACATCAACCGGATTGTGAGCATCGTCCGACGCCTCGGCGATTTCGCCCGGCTGTCGTCAGCGGAAAAAGTCCCCTGCCGGATCGAGGAGATCCTTGACCACACCCTGAATCTCGTCCGTTACGACAAACGATTCCGCAATGTCCGGCTCACCATGGAGCTGCAGGCAATGCCGCCCCTGATGGTCAACCCGGACAGAATTCAGCAGGTCTTTCTGAATATCATCTTGAACAGCCTTGATGCCATGCCGGACGGCGGAGATCTCGCCATTACAATGCAACGCATAGGAAAAGAGGTTGAAATCCAATTCCGCGACACCGGCAGCGGCATCGCCGCCGAAATCATGAACAGGGTTTTCGACCCGTTTTTTTCCACAAAGCCGCTCGGCAAGGGAACCGGTCTGGGGTTGAGCATCTGTTATGGCATTATCCAGGAGCATCATGGTAGTATCGCGGTCTCAAGTAGAAAAGGCAAGGGAGCAAGGATCGTTATCCGGCTTCCCGTGGTCGACGACCGGAACACCGCGGGGCAAAACAATAAATACAAGGAAGACCATCCATGACCGATCGGCTGTTGATCGTTGAGGACGAGGAGACGCTGCGGGATTCCCTGCAGAGGGTCTTCCGTCGGGAAGGCTTTGAAGTTGAGACCGCCGGCAACGGAGAGGCAGCCCTCAAAATCCTCGAAAGCAGTACCTATGATCTGATCATCATGGATATCATCCTGCCCGGCATGAACGGCATCGAGTTGCTGAAAAGATGCCGCGTGCAGAATCCGCGGCAGCCGGTAATCGTCATGACCGCCTTTGCCTCGCTCGAAACCGCGGTTGAGGCCCTGCGGGGCGGAGCCTACGATTATATCGTCAAACCCCTTATTCATGAGGAAATAAAACAGACCGTCCGGAATGCCCTGCGTGAACAGTCCCTGGCCAATGAAAATGTCCTTCTCAAAAAACAAATCGAAGAACGGTATGATTTCGGACAAATCGTCGGCCAGAGCAGGGCGATTTCCCAACTTCTCACCGAGGTGAAAAAAATCGCGGACTCCAGAAGCAATGTCCTGCTGCTTGGCGAAACCGGCACCGGCAAGGAACTTTTTGCCCGGGCGATTCATCATTCGAGTTCCCGGCATGAAAAACCGTTTATTCCCATAAACTGCAGCGCGATTCCGGAGAACCTGCTTGAGTCCGAACTGTTCGGTCATGCCAGAGGTGCATTTACCGGTGCGGTCAGCGCCAAGCGCGGCCTTTTTGAAGAAGCGGACAACGGCACGATCTTTCTCGATGAGATCGGTGAATTGAACTTGCAGCTTCAGGCAAAGCTGCTGCGGGTCCTCGATGACAAGGAGATCAGGCCAATTGGTGGCGTGCAGAGCCGGGCGGTGGATTTTAGATTTATTGCCGCCACCAATCGCGATATCGCCGAGGACAGCAAGAATGGTGCTTTTCGCGAAGACCTTTATTATCGGATCAATGTCGTTACCCTGTGGTTGCCGCCGTTGCGTGATCGGAAAGAGGATATCCTGCCCCTGGCCCACCGTTTTCTGAACCGGTGCAGCCAGGAGATCGGCAAGGAAATTCCGCATATTCACAAGGATGTAACCGAGATTCTCATGCGTTACCACTGGCCTGGTAATATCCGGGAATTACGGAACATCATCGAACGGGCCGTGCTGCTCTCCGAAAGCGATGCCATCCTGCTCGAGCATTTGCCCGACAGCCTCCGCAGTCCGATTCCCCGAGTTGTCGCTGCCTTGCCCGCCCAGGCTTTGTCGATCGAGGAGTACACCAAGGATTTCATTCTCCGTTATCAGGACCGCTATCCGGAACAACAGCTTGCCGCCATGCTCGGGATTACCCGAAAGTCCCTCTGGGAGAAACGCAAAAAATGGGATCTGAAGCGATTGATGGCCGTAGGCAAAAATCAAACATCAAGCGTAACAAACGACGCATGAGCAGAAACAACACCCGTCACCAAACTGCTTGATCAAACCGCTTTCCACTAGGCATTTTTGTACCATGCCCGCTACTTATTGTAACAGACACAACATCAAGTAAAAACAGAAAGTTAGCTGCCACGCCCCCAAGATCATTACTTTTTGTAACGCTGCCAGCGCGTGCCACTTTGTGGTACAATTCCCCCCTGCCGTAAATTGTCCTTTGTTTCTGTCCCGTTATCGCCTTCCCCACACAAAATCTTCAATTAGGCACGATAGTTGCGTATATAACCATTTTTAACCGGAGCCTTCTCTCTTTGGTCCCGTAATTGGTGATGCTGGTCACTGCACCGCATGCAACCCAGGAGATTGTTGCCATGATTATTGAAGAGGCTGTCGCTTTCCTCAAAAAAGTACCTCCATTCCAATTTCTGGAAGAGGGACGGCTTCATTCTATCGCCCTGAACCTGGCTCTCGAATTCTATCCAAAAGATACCCTCATCCACCGGCAGAATGGGCCACCCAGTAAACATCTCGGCATCATCAAAAAGGGCGCGATCAAGGTTTTCGTCGTCACCGAAGACGGCGAGGAGGTGGTTATTGATTACCGGAGCGAAGGCGCCACCTTTGGCTTCCTCTCCCTCATCGGCAAGGACAAGGTTCGGTCCAACGTCATGGCCATTGAGGACACCATCGCCTATCTGTTAAACAAGGAAATCGTCCATCAGCTGCTCACGTCCAATCCGGATGTTACCGAATTCCTGCTCAAGGCCCACCTCGCTACCTACATCGATAAGACCTACAAGGAGATGCACAGTAAGAGCATGTTTCACGGAGGCAGCGACCGCCTGCTTTTTACGACCCAGGTGGGAGAACTGGCCACCAAGATGGTGATCACCGCGGCCAGCACGGCTTCCATCCAGGACGCGGCCCGGATCATGGTGACGAAGAAGGTAAGCGCCCTGGTGATCACGGACCATGACGGCCAACCAGCCGGCATGGTGACGGACCGTGATCTGCGCGACAAGGTGGTGGCCCAGGGGCTTGTTATCTCGGAGCCCGTCAGCGCCATCATGAGCAAACCGCCGCTCATCACGGTAGACGCACGGGACTTCTGTTTCGAAGCGATTCTGCGAATGATCCGCCACAATGTCCATCACGTTCTGGTGCTCAAGGAAAACAAACTGCATGGCATAGTCACCAACCACGACTTCATGATCCTGCAGGGCGCCTCACCGCTCTCCTTTGCCAAATTTATCGAGAATCAAGACAGGATAAGCAGCCTCGTCCCGGTTTCCGCCAAGATCAACCGAGTCATCGACCTGCTCTTGAAGGAAGGCGCCAAGGCCAGCAACATCACTAAAATCATCTCGGAACTGAACGACCGCATCGTGCGCAAGGTCCTGACCATCGCTGAAAAGCAGTACGGCCCGCCGCCAGTGCCCTACTGCTGGATCGTCTATGGCAGCGAGGGTAGAAAAGAGCAGACCTTTCGAACCGACCAGGATAACGGCCTCATTTTTCAGGATGTCGAGGATAGCGAACTCCGGACGCGAGCCGAGGAATACTTCGCCTCCCTTGCCATCTTTGTCCGGGATGCGCTTACCACCTGTGGTTTTCCCCTCTGCCCCGGCGATTACATGGCGGCCAACCCCCTGTGGCGCAAGCCGCTGTCCGCCTGGAAAGAGCAATTCGCCGGCTGGGTCAACACCCCGACTTCCGAGGCCATTCTCGCCTCCGTCATCCTCTTCGACTTCCGGGGGGTGCATGGAGAGCTGGCCCTGGCGGAGCAACTGCGCGCGCACCTTTCTCATCTTTCGCGGCAGAAGGACATGTTCTTCAAACATATGGCCGATATGGTTGTGGCCACCAGGCCGCCGCTCGGTTTCTTCAAAACCTTTGTGGTGGAAAAGAATGGCGAGCACAAGGACAAGCTGAACCTCAAGATCAAATGTCTGGCTCCTCTCATTAATGTCGTGCGCCTGTTCAGCCTAGAAGAAGGACTTCCCGAAACCTCCACTCTTGAACGCATCCAGGCCCTCAAGGACAGGCATCCCATTATCCGGGAGTTGGGAGATGACCTGGAGCATGCCCTGGAGTTCATCATGCTGCTCCGCATTCACCACCAGTCGGCACAAATCGAGGCCGGCGAAGAACCGAACAACTATATCGATCCCGAGAAGCTCAGCAACCTTGAAAAAAACACCCTCCAGACGTCGTGCAAGCTCATTTCCAAGGCCCAGGAGTCGATCGTCCGTAAATACAGCCCTGGGACGGTCATGTAAGCCTCCATGCTGCGCGACCTTGCCAAACAACTCCTGGAAGGATTGGAAGGGCTACAGGCCCGGATCTACTCGACCCCGACTTCGCTCCCGGGCCAACGCGGGCCGGAGAGCCCGACGGATCCTGATACCCTCCTGCGGGAAGCACGCTATGTGGTCTTCGACACCGAATTGACCGGCCTTTCCAGGCGCAAAGATTCTGTCGTTTCCCTGGGGGCGGTGCTGGTCGAGAACGGCAGAATTCCCCTGGGGGAATATTTCTACCGGGTTGTCTCACCCCGCACGGCCCTTACCGGTAAAAGCGTGGTCATTCACGGCATTACCCCTACCGAGGCATCTGACAGTCCGACGATTGAGGCGCTGCTGCCGGAATTTATGCGGTTCTGTAAAAACAGCATTCTGGTTGGGCATTTTGTCGGTATCGATAAGCACTTTCTTGATATGGAACTCAAACAGTTTAACGGCGGCCGCTTTCGGCAACCGATGATCGACACTCACAAGGCGAACACCTGGCTGCGCAATCGCCGGGACAACCCCTGCGCCTTTCATGAGTGCCAAGCCCAAGACATGAGTCTTGCGGCCCTGGCGACAAGCTACGGCATCACGGCGCAAAATGCCCACAATGCCCTCGATGATGCCTATGTTACCGCCCAGGTCTGGCAGCGCTTTCTCTGGGAATTACCGTTACTGGGCCTGGAACGTGTACGGGATATCCTGGCCATCGCCGGGGTTTGATTGCTAATCCGAACAGAGGAGGTGCCAGACAGGAGAACAAGCAACAAAAGTAAAAAGCCCAGGTGATTAGTCTGTAGTCGTTTGGAGGGTAGCGAAGAAGGAACATACGAAACGGCCGGCCTCCTTTGTTGTTCGCTGAACAGCCCAAGAGACCACAGACTAACGACCTGAGCAGTGGAAGACAGAAACAAAATCGGCAGTTACAAAAAATGGAGGAAGGAGATGAGTCATTCAAAAGATCTGCAGGAGTATTGGCGAAGAAACCTGCGCTACGTAGTTATTCTGCTGGCAATCTGGTTTTCGGTTTCCTATGGCGCGGGAATCCTGCTGGCGGACACCCTTGACAACATCAAACTCGGCGGCTTTCCCCTGGGCTTCTGGTTCGCCAACCAGGGCTCGGAGGTCATCTTTGTGCTGCTCATCGTGGTTTATGTCAAGCTGATGAATAACCTGGACCAGGAATTCGATGTTCATGAAAAATAATCCATGACGCAACCGTCTGGAACTGCACTTCATTACGGGAGGAAGGAAATTTATGAGTATCTTAATGTGGACGTGGATTATCGTCGGGTTGAGCTTCGCGCTCTATATCGGCATTGCCATCTGGGCCAGGGCAAAAACAACCGGCGACTTTTACGTTGCCGCCAAACAGATCAACCCGATCATGAACGGCATGGCCACCGGCGCCGACTGGATGTCGGCCGCCTCCTTCATCTCCATGGCCGGCCTGATCTCCTTCATGGGCCGCGACGGCGCCATGTATCTCATGGGCTGGACCGGCGGCTATGTGCTCCTGGCCATGCTGCTTGCCCCCTATCTCCGAAAATACGGCAAGTTCACGGTGCCGATGTTCGTGGGCGAGCGCTACTATTCCCAGTCGGCCCGCGTCATCGCGGTGATCTGCGCCATCTTCGTGTCCTTCACTTACGTTGCCGGCCAGATGCGCGGCGTGGGCGTTGTCTTCTCACGATTCCTTGAGGTGGACATCAACACCGGCGTGATCATCGGCATGGCCATTGTGTTTTTCTACGCGGTTATGGGTGGCATGAAGGGCATCACCTATACCCAGGTTGCCCAGTATTGCGTGCTTATCGTCGCCTACCTGCTCCCGGCGATCTTCGTTTCGATCATGCTTACCAACAACCCCATTCCCCAGTTGGGCTTCGGTTCCACCTTGAGCGAGAACGGTATGAAACTCCTGAACACGGATGGCGGCTATCTCCTGAGCAAGCTGGACGGGATTCAGAAGGATCTTGGATTTGCCGCCTATACCGGCCGGGGCGCCAAGAGCATGATCGACGTGTTCGCGATCACCTTAGCCCTGATGGTCGGCACTGCCGGCCTGCCGCACATTATTATCCGTTTCTTCACCACGCCCACCATTAGAGGCGCCCGTGCCTCGGCCGGCTGGGCCCTGCTCTGCATCGCCATCCTGTACACCACCGCCCCGGCCGTGGCCTCCTTTGCCCGGCTGAACCTGATCAAAACGGTGCATGAGAAGTCCTATACGGAAGCACCCTCCTGGTTCAAAAACTGGGAAAAGACCGGACTCGTGGCCTGGATGGACAAGAACGGCGACGGCAAGATGCAGCTCGCCAAGGGCAATGCCTTCAAGGGCAAGGTGGCCTTTGACAAGACCGCTGTCGGCCCGTATGGCGAGAAGGTGGTGACCACGCCGGTCGACGATAAGTCCGCCAACGAATTGTATGTGGATAACGACATCATCGTACTCGCAAGTCCCGAGATCGCCAAATTGCCGAACTGGGTCGTGGCCCTGGTGGCGGCCGGCGGCCTGGCCGCGGCTTTATCCACCGCCGCCGGCCTGCTGCTGGTCATTGCCTCGGCCGTCTCGCACGATCTGCTGAAGAGCATCATCGTAAAGAACGCCACTGAAAAGCAGGAACTGATTTGGGCTCGCTTCGCAGCAGGTGGGGCGGTCATTGTCGCCGGTTACTTCGGCATCAACCCGCCTGGCTTTGTGGCTCAGGTGGTGGCCTTTGCCTTCGGTCTTGCCGCCTCATCCTTCTTCCCGATTATTGTGCTGGGCATCTTCTGGAAGCGGGCAAACAAGGAAGGCGCCATGCTCGGCATGCTCTCGGGCATCGCCTTTACCGCCGCCTACATCATCTACTTCAAATTCATGAACCCGACAGCCAACGTCGCGGCCAACTGGTGGTTCGGTATCTCGCCGGAAGGGATCGGCTCTATCGGCATGTGCATTAACTTCCTGGTAACCATCGTCGTTTCCAACCTGACCCCCGCGCCGCCGGCCGAGGTCCAGCGCATGGTGGAAAACCTCCGTTACCCGCGTGAAATCGCATAACGGGCCTCGCTTTTCACATGTAGTCCACCCGGGAGTCGTTTTTTATCGATGCATCTCCCGGGTGGACTACATGTCTCACGAGTGGACCGCGTTATGACTGATGATGGCTGAAGTCCATTGTCTCGTTCCGCAACCAAAGACCCCAAGGCAGCATATATGGAGATTTTTACCGCAGGCCATAAAATGCCTTACAAACTTATACATAGGAAAGAACCATGAGTGGCAATGAAAACAAGATAGAAAGCCTATCTAAGGAGAATAGGGTTTTTGAACCGCCCTCCCAGGGGCGGGAGAATGCATATATCAAAAGCATGGAAGAGTATGAGGCCATCTATAAGCGTTCGCTGGATGATCCGGATGGATACTGGGCCGAAAGGGCTGAACAGCTTCTCTCGTGGGATAGAAAATGGGACACTGTTGTTGACGCCGATTTCCACAAACCTGAAATCAAGTGGTTTCAGGGCGGCAAGCTGAACGTTGCCTATAACTGTCTTGACCGGCACCTGAAGAACGGCCGCCGCAATAAGGCAGCCATCATCTGGCAGGGCGAGCCTGAAGATGATGTCAGGGTCTATACCTATCAGATGCTTCATACTGAGGTCTGTCGTTTCGCCAATGTCTTAAAAAAAATGGGCATCAAAAAGGGTGATCGGGTCTCGGTTTACCTGCCCATGATTCCCGAGTTGGCGATTGCCCTGTTGGCCTGCACCAGGATCGGCGCCGTACACAGCGTGGTTTTTGCAGGATTCAGCGCCCAGAGTCTAAAGAGCAGAATTCAGGACTGCGAGGCCAAGGTCTTAATTACCTCGGATGCCGTGCTGCGCGGCGGCAAGAATATTCCGCTCAAGCCCAATGCCGACGATGCCTTGAATGAATGCCCGACCATCAAGGATTGCATCGTGGTGCGCCGGGCCGGCAATGCCGTGCCCATGCAGGAGGGCCGTGATTGCTGGTGGCATGAGGCAATGGCTGCCGACGATATTTCCGATCTGTGCGAACCTGAGAGCATGGATGCCGAGGATTTGCTGTTTATCCTCTATACGAGCGGCAGCACTGGCAAACCAAAGGGCGTGGTCCATACGACCGGCGGCTATCTCACATACGCCGCCCACACGACCCAGTTGGTCTTTGACCTCCATGACGACGATATCCACTGGTGCACCGCTGATATCGGCTGGATCACCGGTCACACCTATATCCTGTACGGCCCCTTGGCCCTGGGCGCCACCTCGGTAATGTTCGAGAGCGTGCCCACATATCCCAAGCCTGATCGCTTCTGGAAGACCGTACAGAAATTCAAGGTGAATATCTTCTATACCGCGCCCACGGTTATCCGTTCCCTGATGCGGGAAGGCACGCAATGGACCCAAAAACATGACCTCTCATCCCTGCGCATCCTGGGTTCGGTTGGCGAGCCGATCAATCCCGAGGCCTGGATCTGGTACCATGAAAACATAGGCAAGAGTGCGTTGCCGATTGTCGATACCTGGTGGCAGACCGAGACCGGCGGCATCATGATCTCGGCATTACCTTTTGCCTCGCCGCTCAAACCTGGCTCGGCAACCAGACCGCTACCTGGTGTGGAAGCAACCATCCTGCGGCCGGATGGCAGCGAGGCCGATCTCAACTCGGGTGGCCATCTGGTGATCAAGCGACCCTGGCCCGGCATGTTGCGGGGCGTGTTTAACGATCCCGACCGCTTCAAGAAGGCCTACTTCTCGCATTTTGCCGGAATTTATGATCCGGAAGATGGGGCCCGACAGGATGAGGACGGCTATTTCTGGATCATGGGCCGGCTTGATGATGTAATCAATGTTTCCGGGCATCGGCTGGGAACAGCAGAAATAGAATCTGCGCTGGTGGCTCACCCCAAGGTGGCAGAGGCAGCAGTAGTTGGTGCGCCCCATGAAATCAAGGGGCAGACCATATATTCTTATGTGAGTCTCAAGGCTGGAATCAAGGGGGATGACGCACTCAGGGATGAACTCAAAAAACATGTCCGCAAGGAGATCGGCCCGATCGCGACTCCCGAGTTCATTCAGTTTGCTGACGGACTGCCCAAGACCAGAAGCGGAAAGATCATGCGCCGGATTTTACGCAAGATTTCGGCAGGCGACACCGAGAATTTTGGCGACACCTCAACGCTTGCCGATCCTACTGTTGTGGATTCTCTGGTAACGGGCAGCAAGCAATTCGTCAAATAAACGGTAGTCGTAAAGCCGTCCGACACGTTTCTTCTGACGAGCACGCAACGAACTCGCACAAATAATAAACTGGGGTTGGCCAAAAACGGCTAACCCCCGTTAATTTTGATGGCCAGTGGCCGTTTATTTATCGATATTGCCAATTGCGGGCTCTTTTTTCTCATACCCCCCGGGGCTTACGATAAATTCTCCATGCATGTTGTAAACAGGATTCCCGGCAGTAACCCAACCCTCAAACCCATCGGAGATATGAACCGCATTCGTATAGCCCATCTCAAGGAGACGCTCGGTAGCAAAAGCGGAACGTCGTCCATCCTGGCAATAGACATAAATTTTCCTATCTGGTTTCTTGATGATATTTGGAACAATCCATTCAAGCCGGCCGCGTTCAACATGCAGGGCGCCAGGTAGGTGCGCCGCGTTAAATTCAGCTTCGGACCGGACGTCCAGCAAAACGAATTCCTTGTCACTCTCAATATTTTTTTTAAAATTCTTAGCCGAAACAGCCGGCTGGCCCGCCATTACCGACGCATGCAGATTACTGACATTCTTTTTGACTTGCTCAAGTGATACCTCCCCCGCCTGCAGGGAAATGGGGGCACTGAACGCCATGATGGCAAAAATCGAAAATACTCTCAGAGATGTTCTCATTGCCTGACTCTCCTTATCTTCAAGTGAAGATTAACAAACCACCCCCGTAGCAGAACAGCGGGGTATCAACCCCAGGCGAGACTTCCACCGGGGACATCCACGGCACAACCCATTCCGCCAAGGCGAAGTTCCCCAAACCTATTTAAGGCTTGCCATGTCAATAACAAACCTGTAGCGCACATCGCTTTTTACCACACGCTCATAAGCCTCGTTGACCTGCTGGATGGAGATCACCTCAACATCGGACAACACCCCGTGTGCAGCACAAAAGTCGAGCATTTCTTGCGTTTCACGAATACCACCGATGAGCGAACCGGCAAGGTGTCGGCGCTGCATGACCAAAGGTGCGGCAGCAAGAGGAATCGGATCGGGAATGCCCACCAACACCATCGTCTTGTCCCGTTTCAACAGTTCAAGATAGGCATTATAGTCATGTTGGGCCGAGACAGTGTCGAGTATAAAATCGAATCGCTTTAGGTTCTCCGTAAACGCATTTTTATCGCTGGTGACAACAAAATCGTCGGCACCGAGCGCCATGGCATCAGATCTCTTATTGACCGAGTGGCTCAGAACAGTCACCTTCGCCCCCATGGCCTTTGCAATCTTCACTCCCATATGGCCGAGGCCACCGAGTCCCAGTATGGCGACTTGATCGCCAGGCTTGATGCCATATTGTTTTAGCGGAGAGTATGTCGTGATGCCGGCACAGAGCAGCGGGGCAACTCGTTCAAGTGGCATTCCGGAAGGAATTCGCAGGACATAATCCTCATTCACCGTAATGCACGTCGAGTATCCGCCATGGGTTGGCGTCTTGCCGTCACGTTCGTGGCTGTTATAGGTGAAGCTCGCCCCCTCTTCGCAGAACTGCTCTTCACCTTCCCGACACGCCTCGCACTTACGGCAGGAGTCAACGAAACACCCGACTCCGACGGCATCCCCGACGCGCCATTGAGTAACCTGGTCACCGATCTTGACTACGTTGCCGACAATCTCGTGACCAGGCACCATCGGGAAAACGGAACCACCCCATTCATCGCGGGCCTGGTGGATATCGGAATGACAGATGCCACAGTAGAGGATATCGATCAACACGTCGTGCGGGCCGGGCTCACGACGTTGGATGGTGTGCGGTGCAATTGGTGCCTTTGCGGTCATGGCAGCATACGCGGGAGTTATTAACATGATTTAGACCTCCTTGAAAATTATGACGTTACTCTTTGTATGAGGGCCTCGGCAACCAGATGGATTCGCTGATCCATGCTGTGCTGCCCGGGAAAACAGAACCGCTGGCTTGCTAAATGCCATGGCATAGGCGATCACATGGTCTTCTGCAATTCCTAACCCCGATAAACTCTGGCAACATGTCGTAATTGCACACTTTGTCAGGCAGTCCTAGTGACCTGCCACTGGCGATCCAGCACCTGCCGCACCTTGCCGGCTAGCACGCTTGGGGTGAACGGTTTCTGGATGAGAAGGGTCTCTGTTTCCAGGATGCCAAGGGGACTCAAGAAATCGGCGGTATAGCCTGACATGAACAGGACCTTGATGCTTGGCCGTTCGCGCTGCAAGGTATCGGCAAGATCCTTACCATTCATGCCCGGCATGATCACGTCGGTCAACAGGAGATCAATCCCGTTTGCCCAGGCTCGGCTTGCCTGTAATGCCTCCTCGCCTCGTGCAGCCTCAAGGATACGGTAGCCTAATGATGCCAGGGTATCAACGATCATCTTGCGGAGCGGGGCATTGTCTTCGGCTACGAGCACCGTTTCTTTGCCGGTCGGCAACGAAGGGATGTCGCCTATTGGCCTTTCCTGTATCAGTTCCTGACAGACCGGCAAAAAGATCTTAAAAACAGTACCCTTGCCGATCTCGCTGTAGACATGAATTCCGCCGTTGTGCTGTTTGACAATACCGTAAACGGTCGCCAATCCGAGCCCTGTCCCCTTGTCCGGCGCCTTGGTAGAAAAGAAGGGTTCAAAGATCCTCTCCTTGACTTCCGGGCTCATTCCTATCCCCGTGTCCGAAACAGTCAGCACGACGTATGGACCAGGGACCAACTCCGGGATAAGGGGCGCAGGAGTTTCCGTGATCGGCACATCAGCGGTCTCGATCCATAAGGTTCCACCTGAGGGCATGGCATCGCGGCCATTGACCACGAGGTTCATAAGTATCTGTTCGATCTGCCCCAGGTCGGCAAAAACATTGCTGACCTCATTTTCGATCCGTAACTCGAGGGCAACATCTTCGCCGATCAAACGCTGCAGCATCTTGCCCATATGGCTGATGATGGTATTCAGGTTGACCGGCTCCATCTTGAGTTGCTGTTTCCGGCTGAAGGCAAGAAGCTGGCGGGTGAGGGCCGCGGCCTTGTCCCCGGCATCCTTGATGATCAGCAGGTTCTCCCTGATCTCATGGCCTTCGGGAAGTTTCATCAGGGCAAGTTCGCTGTAGCCCAGGATGGCGGTAAGGAGGTTATTGAAATCATGGGCCACCCCTCCGGCCAGCCGCCCAATGGATTCCATCTTCTGGGTCTGGATCAGTTGGGCCTCCAATTTCCTTTGCTCTGCCGCAGACCGCTTAAGATCAGTGATATCGCGCACTACCTGGACCATGCCGTCTATCCCGCCCGCCGGATCGAAACGGGGGAACGATTTTACGGCAAAGGATCTACCGATGTCAGGGGCATCTGCCTCTACGGCCGGCGGGCAATCATTGCCGCCAATCAGGGCGAAACACCTTGCCTGGAGCAGTTCTAAAAGCGTTGGCGGCAAGGCTTCCGCTGCCATGTTGGCGGCCGCGATGGCGCCGTCCTGGTCGTGAATAATTATGGCATCGTCAATGGCATTAAAGGATGCCTCCCAATCTTCCTTGGCCTGGCCAAGCAAACGGCTGAAATATTCCAGTTTGACAATATAGGCGACGGCAAAGGCAATGGTGACGTCAAGATAAAAAGAGGCTGGTGGGACCCAAAGATTGAAGGCGCGAAAGAAGATATAAACGGTTGTCGGGATGATGGCAAGGCCCACAAGCCAGATCAGGGTGGCAACAACACCGCTGTTTTGCACAAAAAGAAACAAAAAAAAGAGGGTGGTCAGCAAAAGGGCCAGCCCTGCCGTGGCCGCACTGGCCTGCCTCATATCTGCGGCGTCGAGAAGGTTGTTCAGAATCTGGGCGTGGAGCTCCACCCCGGACATCCGGTGCCGGTCCTCATTAAAAGGGGTCAGGTGCCCCGGCTCAATGCCGGCAGCAGTAACTCCGACCAGGACCAGCTTGTTCTTAAAAAAAGAGGAGGGCAAATTCTTGTCAAGGATGTCGATCATGGAAACGGCCGGCACTCTCCCGGGCGGGCCGTAAAAATTGATCCGTCGCTCATCGCCCTGTATGAACCCGGAAGTCGAACTGAGCGCGGCAGGTATCCTCGGATGCTCGACAGAGTGGACTCGGCCCAACGTATAAAGGGCAGAGGCAAAGGAGGAAAAGGACTCACCTTGACAGGAAATGGTGTGGAAGACCTTACGGACGACCCCGTCCACGCCCGGTTCCAGATGGACATGACCGGTTGCGGCGCGGGAGAAATCCACAAGCGGACGGGAAGGGTGCAGGTTTTCGTCGATGTAGACCGGCAGTACTACCCGGCCGTGCCGGGTTATAGCCGAGTCCAATTCGGGATCAGCAGGCGCGGGCTCGGCCAGGATGATAGCAAGACCAACACCATCGGCCTCATGTAAGGCATCAAGGAGTTGCGCATAATAGACCCGGTTGATCGGCCATTGCCCCAGTCTGGCCAGGGTCTTTTCATCAATGGCCGCGAGGATGACGGCCTCACTCGGTTGCCGGGCTCCTCTGAGCCTGAAGGAGAGATCGTAGAGGGAGTCATTGATTCCGGCAAGAAGGCCGGCATAGTCTGCCAGCGCCACCAGCACCATGCCCGCGATGGTAAGCCAGACGGCGCGACCATACGGTTTATCGGCTGCCTTGCGAATCGAAGCCATCAAGAATCATCCTTGTCTTTACCTGAAAATCAAGGGAGCAACACCAGTCCCAGCGCCACGGCCAGAAAAAGGCCGATCTTTCCATAGGGAAATTGCTTGGCAACGGTAAAATTCTGCGCCGGAGAAAAGCCCCCTTCATAGCCGTCTGGAGCGACGCTACTGGTGCGAACGTAATAGGTCCCGGGTTGTTCTGGCTTGGGAATGTTCACCTCGGGCCGCTCCAGGCGTTTATCCGTCAGCAGCCCGGAGAACTCGGGGTCCTGGGCCATCTGGAAGTGATAGCTGATCCCCGGCCCCAGATCGCGCCACCTGATATGCATTTCCTGATCCCCTTCCTCCGGCGGCTCAACCGGGGGGCTTGGCGGCGGGGGCATGATAGTAAAACCGAGGGAATCTGACCACATCCCTTCATAGCCGTCCGGGGCCATGGACCTGACCCTAAAATAATAGGCCTTGGGAGGCAGGCCGCTTATGTCAAGTTCGGTTTTCTGCAAGTCCTGATGTTCCTGGACGAGCACCTGAAACTCCTTGTCCTCGGCCAGTTGCAGATGGTAATCAGCAGCATCGCTAACCATGAGCCAACGGAAGGGCACGGAATTTCGTCGTAACTCCTCCCCGTCTCTAGGCGACTGTATAAAGGGCGGGAAAGGATTGATCCGAACCTTGACCGGATAAGGGTCTGAGGCCGAGCCCTCAAGGCCGAGTTCGTCAATGCTCTGGATCTTAAGAAAATAGTCACCATCCTCAACTTCCGGGATCATTGCCTGTTCATGGGCAGCCACAACCGCACTTTTCACCACGTTCCTGGCTTCCCGATCGGAGCTTAGCAGAATCCGGTAACGAGCCGCGCCTGATACCGGCTCAAGGTCAAAGCGCAACGGCAGTTCCCGATACAAAGGCAGCAAGCCGCGCAGTTCTGGAGGCGGGAGGAGTTTTTGGGCGGGCCTGGGCGGGTGGTCTTTGCTCACCAGCGTTCCTTCCCCCTCCCGCACCATGATCTCTTTTTGTGCGGCGCTCACCGCGACCTTGCCTTGTAACACCTCAAGACGGGTCGCATCTTCCAGGTCCAGGGTGGTCCTGAATTCCGTGCCGCGCACAGCGGCTACCGCGGAAGGTGTGCGTATCTTATAACGCGGTTTTTGCCCGGTCGCCGATTTGACCTTGGATAGTGCCCGCCCCGATCCCAGAAAAAACTCATAAAGCCCTTGAAACAGCCCCCTGCTCCCCCGGAACAAAATCATGCCGACGGTGGTGTCGGCCCAAAGGAAAAGGGCGGAGCCGTCAGCAAAACTGACCTCCAACGCACTTTCCGGCCCGGTTCTGATGGTAGAGCCCTGCGGGACCTTGTCCTCATTGTGAAGCGGTTGCCATTGCGGATTCTCCTTTTGCAGAATCATGGTTTCGCCCTTGGCAAAGGTAACCGTACCATCCACCGGCACCCCGGCCATAAGGCGTGCCGGAATCTTCAGCTGTTGCCCCGGATAAATCAGGTCAGAATTTGCAAGGCCGTTCAACCGGGCGATCTCCGGCCATTTTTGCGGATCGCTCAGATATTGGCTGCAGATGGCGCTCAAGGTGTCCTGTTGTTCCACGACAATAATCACGTCCTCTGACGAACCCGCCCAGGCAGGGCCGACAAGGATGCTCAGGAAAAACAGGATAACGATGTACCGATTTTTCGTTTTCATGACGTATCACCCCTACCAATTATCTGTTTGTGGGATCGACGCGACCTTTTGCACCATCTATACCTACAAAAAGATGGTAACAACTCGCCAGGGTTCAATCAAATTAAATTATGAGCCTCTTGCAAAATGACCGTCGTAGCGAGATCGAGAGAAAAATCTTCTGTGCAAGGATGAGTTGTGAAATCGCCCGGAAGCGTAGCGGCGCTACGTTGAGGACGATTTCACAAGGAAGACGCCGCACAGAAGATTTTTAGCCGATCGGAGTAGATGGTTCATTTTGCAAGAGGCTCTTATGGCTCTAAACAATTTTGAACCACGTTTGTTGTGGAACCGCAGCTCTTGAGGTGAAACCTTTGATGACGCAACATCAGGTACGTTGACATTGACACTCAGGATCAGTACTGGTTAGCAGTAAGTACTAATAAAAAATCCAGCGCAAAGGATGCCATCTCCACTGGATTTTTTTACACCTGTGGAAACACTATGCTGCTGAACTTTGTTTCTCAACCCGACAGAGGCGGCTATGACTGAACCCCGCCGGATAGCGTTGTTGGCGGATGTCCACGCCAACCGCGAGGCGCTCGCCGCATGCCTGGATCATGCATCGCGCCTGGCAGTTGACCGGTACGTCTTCCTTGGCGATCTCGTCGGGTATGGCGCTGATCCAGCCTGGGTGCTGAATCTGGTTATGGAGCTTGCCGAGCAGGGTGCCAGTGTAGTGCTGGGCAATCACGATGCCGCCGTGGTTGGCGACAACCGCAGCAGGATCATGCACGTCGATGCGCGCCGGGTTGTGGACTGGACCAGGTCGCAACTGGATCAAACGCACATGCAATTTCTCGCCGGCCTGCCGTTGTCGACAACCAACTCCGAACTGCTCTTTGTGCACGCCAACGCCTGGGCTCCGGGTCAATGGGAATATATCACCTCGCCGTTTGCGGCGGCAAGAAGCCTGGCTGCCACCCGTTGCCGCATCACCTTCTGCGGCCACGTCCACAAATCAATCATGTACCACCTGGGACCGAATGGCCGGGTTACCGAGTTTAGCCCGGCCCCCGAGGTGGCGCTTCCTCTCAGCGGGACTGGGGGTTGGCTGATCAATCCTGGCTCGGTCGGGCAACCGCGCGACGGCAACCCGGCGGCCAGCTACGCGATCCATGATACCGTCAAATCCTCTCTGATATATTTCCGGGTGCCATATGACACGACGGCAGCGGCGCAGAAGATCCGCCAAGCCGGTCTGCCGGGATGGCTCGCCTCCCGGCTCCTGGAAGGAATATAACGAGTTGTTGGGATAATAAACCCGCTTCGTTCATGACATAGTGCCACCCTATCAGGGGGCCTCGTCTCCATGCGCGGTACACCACAATAAAAAAGGGGGTTAACCAATTAAGGTTAACCCCCCTGATACTACTGGCGGAGCCGACGAGACTCGAACTCGCGACCTCCGGCGTGACAGGCCGGCGTTCTAACCAACTGAACTACGACTCCGCAATATTTTCTTACCTTTCAATGGTGGGCGGAACAGGGCTCGAACCTGTGACCCTCGGCTTGTAAGGCCGATGCTCTCCCAGCTGAGCTACCCGCCCGTCATTGGGTGTGGGGTTTTTTACAGTCTGACGGGCCGGAAGTCAAGGAAAAAGACTCGCCACCGGCAGTTTTTCAATGTGCCACGTTGTTTGCCGCAGCCGCCACGTCGGCGCATACCGATTCCACCGGCACATCGGTGAACAGTACCTGATTCTCCTTCAGCACCAAAGCCTTCTGCAGCACGTCATCCATGTGCTCCACCAGCTCCACCCGCAGTCTGCTCCGGATCTTGGCCGGGATCTCCTTCAGATCGCGTTCGTTGTCGATCGGAATCAGCACATGCTTGATGTTGCCGCGCCGGGCCGCCAGCAGTTTTTCAGTAAGGCCGCCGATGGGCAGCACCCGGCCGCGCAGGGTGATCTCGCCGGTCATCGCCAGATCATGCCGGACCGGGGCCTTGAGCAGCGCCGAGACAATGGAGGTGGCCATGGTGATCCCGGCCGACGGACCATCCTTGGGAATCGCCCCCTCGGGCACATGGACATGGATGTCGAGCTTCTGGTAGAAATCGGGCAGCAGGCCCAGACGCATGGCCCGGGACCGCACATAGCTCA
>MGTE01000062.1:27276-27632 GCA_001799275.1 Deltaproteobacteria bacterium RIFOXYD12_FULL_57_12 | reverse complement strand
CCGAAACGATATCTGGGCACGCCCAGATAGCGAGGAATTGCCTTGGCGGAAATCCGCGGCCGGCGGGCGGTCTCGCTTTTCTTCAACCGCTCCCTGGCCACCTTCCGACAGATGGCGGCAATCTTCCTCTCCAGCTCGCGGACCCCGGCCTCCCGTGTATAGCGCCGGACAATCTCCAAAACCCCGTCATCGGCAAGGCTGATGTCGTCCGGCGCAAAGCCGTTGGCCTCCAACTGCTTCGGGATCAGAAAATCCTGGGCAATGCGCAGCTTGTCTTCCTCGGTATAGCCGTCAAGCTTGATAATTTCCATTCGATCCTGCAGGGGCGGCGGAATCGAATGCAGGCTGTTGGCCGT
>MGTE01000062.1:23203-27266 GCA_001799275.1 Deltaproteobacteria bacterium RIFOXYD12_FULL_57_12 | reverse complement strand
AACACCCCGGAAAGATCGTAGTCCAACTCCAGGTAGTGGTCGTTGAAGGCGTAGTTCTGTTCCGGATCCAGCACCTCAAGCAGGGCAGCCGACGGGTCGCCCCGAAAATCCATGCTCATCTTGTCTACCTCATCGAGACAGAAAAGCGGGTTGGCGACCTTGACCTTCTGCATGGATTGCAGAATCTTGCCGGGCATCGCCCCGATATAGGTGCGCCGGTGGCCGCGGATCTCGGCCTCGTCGCGGACGCCGCCCAGGGACAGACGGACAAACTCCCGGCCCATGGCACGAGCGATCGACTTGCACAGCGAGGTCTTGCCCACGCCGGGCGGCCCGACAAGGCAGAGAATCGGGCCTTTCAGCTTCTTGACCTGGGCCTGCACAGCCAGATATTCCAGAATTCTTTCCTTGGGTTTCTGCAGACCGAAGTGATCCTCTTCCAGCACCGTCTCCGCTGCCAGGACATCGGTCTTCTCCCGGGTCTTTTCAAACCACGGCAGATTGATGATGGTGTCAATATAGTTGCGCACCACCGTACCCTCGGCCGAAACCGGCGGCATCTGCTTGAGTTTCTTGAACTCCTGCTTCACCTTGGCATACACGGCCGACGGCAGCTTCTTCCGGCGGATGGAGCGCTCCAGTTCGGCAAAGCCGCCAGCACCATCATCGGAGGATCCCATCTCCTTCTGAATCACTCGCATCTGCTCGGCCAGATAGTAATCCTTCTGGTGCTTCTCCATCTTCTTCTTGACTTGCTGTCGGATGTTCTGTTCGAGATTGCCGATCTCAATCTCGCGCAGGATAAACTCAAGGGCCATCTCCAGTCGCTTAAGAACAGAGCCGCATTCGAGCAGCTTCTGCTTTTCCTGGGTCTTGAGCGGCAGATGCGAGGCAACGATATCAACAAACCTGGCCGGACTGGCGATGCCGGTCAGCGACTTGCCGACCTCCTTAGGAATTTTTTTATTAATCCTGGAGTATTCCTCAAAGGCGGTCAGAATTTCCCGGGCATAGGCGATCTGCTGGGGTTCGGATTCCCCGGCCTCGGCGATCTCGACCACCTCAACCATGAAGAAATCATCGCCCGGCAAAAAGCCGACAATCCTGCCCCGCCGCCGCCCTTCGATCAGGGTCTTGATGGTACCGTCCGGCAAACGGAGCAACTGCATGACCTTGGCAATGGTCCCCACCAGATAAAGCCGGTTCTGCCTGGGGTCTTCGTCGCCGGCATCCTTCTGGGTCACCAGAAAGATCTCCGTCTTGTTTAGCATGGCGGCTTCCAGGGCCTTGATGGATTTCGGCCGGCCAACCACCAGCGGCGCCACCATGTGCGGAAAGATGACAATATCCCGCAGAGGCATCAGCGGGTAATGATGCGTAGCCGGATCACCTTGATTCGTCATTGCTAGGCACTCTTCTTGGTTTCGGAGTTTTCATACAGCACTACCGGATAATCACCGCTTAAAATCACCTGCTCGCTGATCACACATTCCTTGGCATTGGGCTCGGACGGCAGTTCGAACATCACATCGAGCATTGCCTCCTCCATGACCGAACGCAGACCGCGCGCCCCGGATTTCCGTTTGAGCGCCTCCCTGGCAATGGCGTACAACGCCCCCTCGGTAAACCGCAACCGGATGCCGTCCAGCTCGAACAGGCGCTCATACTGCCGGGTCAGAGCATTCTTCGGCTCCCGCAGAATCTTGACCATATCCTCCTCGTCCAGCTCATCCATGGTGGCAATTACCGGCAGCCGGCCCACCAGTTCCGGAATGAGGCCGAACCGCAGCAGATCCTCGGGATGCACCGAAGCCAGAATCTCGCCGGCCTTCTTCTTAGGCTTGCCCACCACCTTGGCCCCGAACCCCATGGACTTGGTGCCCAGCCGCTTGATGATCTCCTTGTCCAGGCCGACAAAGGCCCCACCGCAGATAAACAGGATATTGGTCGTGTCAATCTTGATCAGTTCCTGCTGCGGGTGTTTTCTGCCGCCCTTCGGCGGCACGCTGGCCACTGTTCCCTCAACGATCTTCAGCAGGGCCTGCTGCACCCCTTCGCCCGATACATCCCGGGTGATCGACGGGCTGTCCGACTTGCGGGCGATCTTGTCGATCTCGTCGATGTAGATGATGCCGCGGCTCGCCTTCTGCACGTCATAATCAGCCGCCTGCAGCAGACTGACCAGGATGTTTTCCACATCCTCGCCAACATAACCGGCCTCGGTCAGCGTGGTAGCGTCGGCCATGGCAAAGGGGACGTCGAGGATCTTGGCCAGGGTCTGGGCGACCAGCGTCTTGCCGCTGCCGGTCGGACCAATCAGAATGATGTTGCTCTTCTGCAGTTCAACCGTGTCCTTTTCCCCCCGGTTGCGGGCATCGATTCTTTTGTAATGGTTATGCACGGCCACGGCCAGGATCCGTTTTGCCCTGGACTGGCCGATCACGTAATCGTCAAGATGCTTCTTGATGTCAACCGGCTTGAGATTGGAGGTCTGTCTGGCGGCATCGCCAGCCGTCTTACCGCTCGACTCGATGACGATCTCGTTGCACAGGTCAATACACTCATCGCAGATATACACCGACGGACCGGCGATCAATTTCGCCACTTCATCCTGGCTCTTTCCGCAGAAGGAACAGTAACAGGTTGCGCCGCCATCGTTCTGATTTTCGGGCATGACTAAGCTTCCTCCTCGCTGGCAAGCGGTCTCTTTGTAAGCACCTTGTCCACGATGCCGTATTGAACCGCTTCTTCGGCGCTCATAAAATAATCGCGCTCCGTATCCCTTTTGATTTTCTTCACGTCCTGCCCGGTATGATGAGCCAGAATCCGGTTGAGATCGGCCCGCATCCGCAGAATCTCCTGGGCCTGAATATCAATGTCCGTGGCCTGGCCCTGAAAACCGCCCATGGGTTGATGGATCATAATCCGGGAATTGGGCAGCGCGTAACGCTTGCCCTTGGTGCCGGCGGCCAGGAGCAATGCACCCATGCTGGCCGCCTGCCCCATGCAGAGCGTGGCAATATCGCACCGCACATAGTTCATTGTATCGTAGACCGCCAGGCCGGCGGTCACCACCCCGCCGGGCGAATGGATATAAAAGGTAATATCTTTGTCCGAATCGTCCGCCTCAAGAAAAAGCATCTGAGCAATGATGAGATTGGCGGACACATCGTCAACGGTCCGGCCGAGAAAGATGATCCGTTCCTTGAGCAACCGGGAATAGATGTCCCAGGAACGCTCACCGCGCGGACTTTGCTCCACAACCATCGGAACCAGATTCATGCCGCATCCCCCGCTGTTGCCTGTTCCGTTGACCCGGCACCCTGCTCGGTAACGGCTGCGACACTGTAACGGGCCTCGGCCAACAGGAATTTCAGGATCTTCTCGTTCAGCAGTTCATTCAAAAACGGCAGCATATCATCCCGGCTCTTGAAATATCCTTTGACCTCGTCGACCGTCATATTGTATTGCCCTGCGATCCGGCTCAAACCCCGGTCCAGGTCCTCATCCTTCACCTTAATATCTTCCTGCTCGGAAATTTTCTTTAGGATGAAATCACCGCGCACCCTTTTCTCAGCTGTTTCCCGGTAGCGGCCGGCCAGATCGTTGAGATTGACACCGGCCGACTCCAGGGTCAGGCCGCTCCGTTTGAGCTGCGCCTCGGCCTGCTTGATATACTCCTCGATCTCGTAGCGGACCAGACGGGCCGGCACCTCAAACTCGTTGAGTTCTAGCAACTTCTGCATGAGCTGGTCAGCCAGATCGCCTTCCTGGGCATCTTCCTTTTCCTTCTGCTGCCGCTGCCGGATATGCTCCTTCAAGGCGTCAAGCGAAGCAAACTCAGAGTCCACCTCCCTGGCAAATTCATCGTCGATTGCCGGCAGAACCCGCTCCTTGATATCGTGAATGGCGACTTTAAACTCCACGGTGCGGCCAGCCAACATCGGGTTTGCCGACTCGGCCGGGAAGGAAACCTCAAAGGACCCTTCTCCCCCTTTGGTAAGGCCGACAAGCTTCTCCTCGAATTCCTGGCCGTTGCGCCCAGAACCGACATCAATGGTTG
>MGTE01000062.1:19976-23193 GCA_001799275.1 Deltaproteobacteria bacterium RIFOXYD12_FULL_57_12 | reverse complement strand
GGCCATCTGCCGTTGCAGCTGCTCCAGTTCTGCCGCCACTTCCTCATCGCTGACCGCGGTGGCCGGTCTGGTCAACTCCAGCGCCTTGTACGGCTTTAATTCAAACTGAGGCCGCACATCCACTTCGGCCTCGTAGATGAACGTCCCGTCCGCCGCGAAGCTATGGCTGGTGATTTCAGGATGAACGACCGTGTCCAGCTTTTCCTGTTCCACGGCATCGAAGTAAGTCGCCTGCACCAGCTTTTCGCCGACCTCGGCCTTAACCTGCTCGCCATATGCCTTTTCCAGCATGGTTTGGGGCACCTTGCCGCGCCGGAATCCTTTAATAGCCACGTCCGTCTTAAGTTTCCGGTATGCAGCCTCCATCTCTTTGGCCACCTTTTCCACCGGAAGGGCAACCCGTAGTCTTCTGGTTAATGTATTTACCTGTTCAACTGTAACATCCATTGCATACCTTCCTTATCAGATGAATTGATAACAGCAACCCGCAATCGCGCGGAACTGCCGTTGCCTCCCGAACCCAGCAATGCTGGACTATTTTCAGTACCCAAAAAAACCCTTGCTACCAATCAACGCCTTTAGTGCCTTACACCTGGAATCCTGTCAAAAAAAACAAGAATTCCAAAAAGCATGATGCTCCCAATGCGTTGCAGGCTGCTGTTAAGGCACTTATTTCCGGTTTATCCGGATTGGGAATCATGGCAACGCCTGATCGCCAACCCGTCAACATTCGACTCGACTGGGCCAGAATCACCAGTTGCCCACCACAGATGCTGGTGCGAGAGGGGGGAGTCGAACCCCCATCCACCAGGTGGGCTGGATCCTAAGTCCAGTGCGTCTACCAGTTTCGCCACTCTCGCTTCACAGTTGTGATACAAATAATCAATTTTACCAACCCAGTCAAGGATGGACTGCCCGAAAAACGTTGAGAAAACAGGCATCCAGACGGCTTTTCCCCTGGCAGAACCAACGGTTGAGTCCCTCGCGGCAGCCGGACCGAGCGTCACTTTTTTGACCGCAACTGCCAGGGGGCCAACGGAATCTGGTGCCGCTGGACAACACCCCATCCCATTTTCAGAGTGCCGGGTCAGCCGCGCGCAAACTTCGCCCGCAGACATTCCTGGACATGGTCGGGGACAAGACCGCTCACATCGCCGCCATGCCGCGCTGCATCCTTTATGATACTGGAACTGATAAAAATCCACCTAAAACCGGTCATCAGGAATACCGTTTCGACCTCCCGCTGCAGCCGCCTGTTCATCAGGGCGAGCTGAAATTCATAATCAAAATCCGACACGGCCCGCAGGCCTCGAATAATGGCGGTGGCACCCTTCTGCGCCGCATAGTTCACCAACAGCCCCTGCACCGCCTCCACCTCCAACCTCTGCTCATCGGCCGGGAAACAGCTTCTGATCATCTGCAACCGCTCTTCCAGCGAAAAGAGCGGCGTCTTGGCGGGGTGCACGGCAACGGCAATCACCACCCGGTCAAAAATCTCCAGTCCCCGGTTGATAATATCAAGATGGCCCATGGTGATTGGGTCAAAGGTGCCGGGATAGACGGCAAGCTTGTGCGCGGCCGCCTCTCCGGCCACCCACTCGCCGGCCTGTTGCTGTTCTGTTGTCATACCGCCACACCCTCCTGTTTCATGGGCCATCCTCGAGCAAGTGTCCCGTTTGGTTAATTCTTTCTAGTAATTGTTGGCCCTCTAATTGTTGGCCCTCGCGGCCCCTCGCCGCGTTGCCGAAAACTCGACATAGCGCTGCTATGCCTTCGTTTTGGCGCCTTGCGAGGAACCACGATGTCTTAACAATTTCCTGCAACAATTAACCGCACGGGACACTAGCCGGCCGTGACCGCTGGCGAACAAAACCGGTACAGCCAGAAACCGGTATCGCCGTAGCGCCGCTGGTCAGCCAGCCGCATGGTGCCAACCGCGTCCGGCAGCGTCTCGCGGGCCGCATCTTCCACCACGGCCAAGGCCTGGGGTGCCAGCAAGCCGGCCGTGATAAGCGCGGCTAGGACAAGGATGCCGAGCCCCTTGCCGTACGGCGGGTCTATAAAAACCAGGGAAAATCCGGGGTCCGGCCTCACTTCCCCTAACCCAGCAGAGCTGGACTCTTTACAGTGCCCCCTTGAGCAACTGTTAACAGTCAACGCATAAGGGACTAAAAACGAAAGGCCTTTCGTCAGATCGCGCCTGATAACGCGCGCCCGGGTCGAAAAGCCGCACAACGCAACATTTCTCTGGATAAGCTCAACCGCCTGGTGCTGCTGGTCGACAAACACGGCCAGCCGGGCTTGGCGGCTCAAAGCCTCAAGCCCCAGGGCGCCGGTCCCGGCAAAAAGATCCAGGACCGCGGCATCCTCGACCAGCGGCCCGATGATGTTGAAGAGCGCCTCGCGCGCCCGGTCGGCAGTGGGCCGGATCAGAATCTGGCCCGGCAGATTGCCCGTATGTTTCGCCGGCGAAAGCAGCCGCCTGCCCCGCGCTGTGCCGCTGATTATCCGCAATTACAAATAATCTCTGGTCAGGATTTCCGCGATCTGCACGGCGTTCAGCGCCGCGCCCTTGAGGATGTTGTCGGACACCACCCAGAGGTTGATGCCGTTGGCAATGGATTCATCCTCCCGGATCCGGCCGACCAGGGTATCGAACTGCCCCTCACACTCCAGGGCCAGCGGATAGCGGGACATGGCCGGCTCATCCACCAGCTTGACCCCGGGGGCGGCGGCCAGCAACGCTTTCACCTCGGCCGCCGTAATCTTCTGCTCGGTCTCGATGTTGACCGACTCCGAATGGCCGTAGAATACCGGCACCCTGACCGTGGTCGCGGTCACCCCGATGTTCGGTTCCTCGAAGATCTTCCGGGTTTCGTTGACCATCTTCATCTCTTCCTTGGTATAGCCGTTATCCAGGAAAGAATCGATCTGCGGTAGGCAGTTAAAGGCAATCTGGTACGGATAGACCTTGTTGACTAAAGGCCGGCCGGCGGCGTAATCCAGAACCTGCTGGCGCAGTTCGTTGATGGCCTTGGCGCCGGTGCCGGATACGGCCTGGTAGGTGGAAACGACAATCCGCTTGATCCGCGCCCGGTCGTGGATCGGCTTCAGGGCCACCAGCATCTGGATCGTCGAACAGTTGGGATTAGCAATGATCCCCCGCTTTGTGTATTGGGCAATGGCGTGCGGGTTGACCTCGGGCACCACCAGAGGG
>MGTE01000062.1:13622-19953 GCA_001799275.1 Deltaproteobacteria bacterium RIFOXYD12_FULL_57_12 | reverse complement strand
CGGCGGCGGCCGGTCCGAACTCCAGGGAGCGAGCCGCGCCGGCTGAAAAAAGGGCGATGTCGATGCCGGCGAAGGCGTCTTTGGTCATCAACTGGACAGCAATCTCCCGGCCCTTGAATTGAAGTTTTTTCCCGACCGACCGCTCCGAGGCCAGCAGCCTGACCTCGGCCACCGGGAAATTGCGGCGTTCAAGAACCTCCAGCATGGCCCCGCCAACAGCGCCGGTGGCACCGGCCACTGCCACGTTGAATGTAGTTTTCTTCTGACTCATGAAATGTTCGCTCCTAAATGAATATAAATAAAATAGCCTGTAGGTGGATAGACTGTAGGCTATTAGCCTAACCCCGATAAACGGGATAAGTACCTTAGAAATAATTTTCTGCCAAAAACGCGCAGAATATTATTTCTAAGGTACTAAAAGGCTACAACCTACAGTCTAAGCAGCCCGAGCAATTACAGTTGAAGAATCACACAGCACCGGCCACGAGATCACCAACCTCTTTCGTGCCGTATCCCATTTTTCCGGCCGACATACTCTGCGTTTTTTCGGCAACCACCCAGCGGATGGCGTTTTCAATGGCCTCGGCCGCCTCGGTCTCGCCCAGGTAGTCCAGCATCATCTGGGCCGCGCCGATCGCAGCCAGCGGGTTGATAACATTCTTGCCGGTATATTTCGGCGCCGAACCGCCGATGGGCTCGAACATGCTGACTCCCTGCGGATTGAGATTGCCGCCGGCCGCAATCCCCATGCCGCCCTGAATCATGGCCCCCAGATCGGTGATGATATCGCCGAACATATTGTCGGTGACAATCACGTCGAACCATTCCGGATTCTTTACCATCCACATGCAGGTGGCGTCGACGTGGGCATAATCGGTGGTAATATCCGGGTATTCCTTGGCCACCTCATAAAAAACCCTCTCCCACAGATCAAAGGCAAAGGTCAGCACGTTGGTCTTGCCGCAAAGGGTCACCTTTTTCCTCTTGTTCCGCTTGCGGGCATACTCAAAGGCAAAACGGATGCAACGCTCCACCCCTTTCCGGGTGTTGATGGATTCCTGTACCGCCACCTCGTCGAGGGTCCCCTTCTTGAGGACGCCGCCGGCGCCGGCATAGAGCCCCTCGGTATTCTCCCGGACCACCACGAAATCGATATCGGCGGGGCCCTTGTTCTTCAGCGGCGTGTCGACGTTCGGATAAAGAATCACCGGTCGCAGGTTGATGTACTGGTCAAGGGCAAACCGCAGAAAGAGCAGAATCCCCTTTTCAAGGATCCCCGGCTTGACGTCCGGATGGCCGATGGCCCCCAGAAAAATGGCGTCATGCTTGGAAAGCTCAGCAACCGCGTTGTCCGGCAGAACAATGCCGGTCCGCAGATAGCGGTCGCCGCCGTAATCGAACGGAGTCAGTTCCAAGTTAAAATCATACTTACGGGCCGCGGCCTCCAGAACCTTGACCCCTTCGGCAACAACCTCGGGGCCGGTGCCGTCACCGCCCATCACTGCAATCTTATACGTCTTGGCCATTCTCTGTCCCCTGTCGATATTTTTTTAAACGAGCCTCTTGCAAAATGAACGTCGTAGCGAGATCGAGAGAAAAATCTTCTGTGCAAGGATGAGTTGGGAAATCGCCCGTAAGCGTAGCAACGCTACGTTGAGGACGATTTCACAAGGAAGACGCCGCACAGGATATTTTTGGCCGATCGGAGTAGATGTTCATTTTGCAAGAGGCTCAAACGTAAAATTAACAAGAATTGCCGGGTTGCCTTACCCGTCGACTATGGTTTTTTTGCGGCGCTTCTTTGCCTTCCTGGTTTCGTCCTTAAGATAGATCAGGCGGTTCAGGCCATTCAGGTAGGCCTTGGCCGCCGCGGTGATGATATCCGGGTCAGCGCCCTGGCCAACAACTACCTTGCCGTCATCCTCGATTCTGACCATCACATCGCCCTGTGCATCGGTACCACCGGTGATGGAACTGACCGCGAAATAAAGGAGTTTACTGCGCGTCTTGGTCAGCTCGGCGATGACCCGGAACGCCGCATCAATCGGCCCGACCCCCAGAGAGGAACCTTCCACTTCGCGGTCGTTGACCAGCATCTTGACAGCGGCCACTGGCAATGTGCCACTGCCGCTCATCACACCCAATGACAGCAAACGATAGGCCTCGGGAATCCGCAGAATCTCGTCCATCATGATCGCCTCAAGGTCTTCGTCAAACATCTCCTTCTTGACGTCGGCGACCGCCTTGAAACGGACAAAAAACCGATTAAGATCCTCGTCGCTCAATGAATAGCCCAGGGTTTCGATCCGGGCCTTGATGGCATGACGGCCGGAATGCTTGCCCAGCACCAGATTGCCCTTGGACAGTCCGATATCGCACGGATTCATGATCTCGTAGGTGGTCCGTTCCTTGAGCATGCCATCCTGATGGATGCCTGACTCGTGGGCAAAGGCATTGCCGCCGACAATGGCCTTGTTGGGCTGGACCTGAATACCGGTGATCGTGGTCACCAGCCGACTGCTGGCATGGATGTGTTCGGTCACCACGTCGGTGTGAACGCGCATCGCATCGGCCCGGGTGCGGATGGCCATGACCACCTCTTCCATGGCGGTATTGCCGGCCCGTTCCCCGAGACCGTTGATGGTGCACTCCACCTGCCGGGCGCCACTGGTGACCGCGGCCAGGGAATTGGCCACGGCCAGCCCCAGATCGTTATGGCAATGCACACTCAAAATAACCCGGTCGATATTGCGGACATGCTCGATAAGGTAACGGATCTTGGCGCCGAACTCCTCGGGCAGGGCATAGCCGGTGGTATCGGGAAAATTAAGGGTCGTGGCGCCGGCCTTGATCACCTCTTCGAAAACCCGACAGACAAAATCCAGCTCGCTTCGTGAGGCGTCCTCGGCTGAAAATTCGACGTTCGAGGTATAGCCGGCCGCCTGCCGCACCGAACTCACGGCCAGTTCGAGCATCTGCTCCCGGGTCATCTTCAACTTGTGTTTCAGATGGATGTCGGAGGTGGCCAGAAAGGTGTGGATCCGCGGATTCGCCCCACCCTTCAGGGCCTGCCAGGCGGTGTCGATGTCTTTTTTGTTGCAGCGGGCCAGACCGGCGACCTGGACGTCCCGGAGATGGTCGGCGATGTTCTTCACGCACTCAAAATCACCGACCGAGGCCACGGGAAAACCAGCCTCGATCACGTCGACATTCAACTTCACCAGTTGCTGGGCCAGCCGGAACTTTTCCTGCATGTTCATGCTAGCGCCCGGCGACTGTTCGCCATCCCGCAGGGTTGTGTCGAAGATATAAATTTTGTCAGACATAACGGTTCACTCCTCGGGTCTGTTGCATGGCAACACTCCCTGACCCCGATAAACGGGATAACTACCTTTACGAAATAATATTCTGCCAAAAACGCGCAGAATATTATTTCTTAGGTACTAAACGAGGCGGTGCACGCCCCTGCACCGGGCGTGTTCCTGGATAAACGAATTCTGCGCTGCCGCCCCGGGGCCGGCCTAGGCGAAATAACCGAGAACCGTCTCGCCGGCCCTGACCTTCTGCCCCAGGGAGACTTCGATCTGCACCTGGAGCGGCACATAGATATCAACCCGGGAGCCGAAACGGATAAGGCCGAAGCGCTGGCCGCGTTCCAGCACATCACCCTTCTGTGCCCAGCAGACAATCCGCCGTGCCACCAGACCGGCCATCTGCACCACGGCCAGGGAGCGCTTGGCAGCGGTAACGAGTACCACGCCGCAATGTTCGTTTTCCAGCGCGCCCTGCTCGGTATTCGCTGCGAAAAAATTACCTGGAGAATAGCGAACCTCGCTGACCTGCCCCGAGAATGGCACCCGGTTGATATGCACGTTGAAGACGTTCATGAAGATACTGACCTTGTAGACATGTTCCTGCAGGTATTTATCGTCAAAGACCTTGTCGATCAGAATGACCTTGCCATCGGCCGGTGCCACCACCGCATCCTCCTCGTCCGGCGTCACCCGTTCCGGGTCGCGGAAGAAATAGAGGACAAAACCGGTGACAAACAGTCCGCCAAAGGCCAGCAGATCGAACTGCAGCACGGCGAGGACCAGGGTGCAGAGCGCGGCGAAGCCGATGAAAGGATACCCTTCCCGGGCAACAGGAATCTGGGGAGTTTTCATAATTATTAATACCGCGCTTTGGAGAGTGGCGCCGGCAGTTCGCCAAACGACAATGCCAGCCCCTGTTCTCAATTATCTTTATACAGAGCAGAAGACATGTTGAAAAAAAACTGCCCTATCCCGCAGCCACCGGCAGTTCCACGAAAAACGTCCGCGGACAGCAGAAGCCGGACAGGATAGGGGCCAGCTAACAAAAAAATCGACGGCGGCCGGATCGCCCTCCGGGATTATCCGGTTACCATGGACAAAACCCGCGTCAACCGGCGACAGCCTTCCAGGTTGCCGGACAGGGGCGGTTCAGTTTCCCCGGACGCCGAAGGCGCTCGGAACATATCAATTCTTCTTGGCCCTGGCCATGGCAATGACGCCGGACCGGACTATCTCCTGGATGCCAATGGGTTTCAGGATGTCGATAACCGCCTGAATTTTGTTGGTGCTGCCAGTGATCTCCACTGCATAACTCTTGGGACTGACGTCCACCACCTTGCCCCGGAAGATATCAATCACCCGCAGAACCTCGGCCCGGGTGTTGGCTTCCGCCTTCACCCGCAGGATAACCATTTCCCGCTCGACATAGTCGGTTTCTTCGCTGATGTCCACGACCTTGATGACATCAATGAGCTTATGCAACTGTTTGGTTATCTGCTCGATGATATTGTTCTCGCCGCTCGTCACCAGGGTAAGGCAGGAAACGGTCGGATCAAGGGTGGAGGCCACACACAGGCTCTCAATATTGAAGCCGCGGCCACTAAACAACCCGGTGACCCGCGATAGCACGCCGGGCTTGTTTTGCAACAGAACGGAAATCGTATGTTTCATCTGGTTATCCTTATTCATCATCTTCCACGCTCTCAATATTAAACCAACAACATTTCGGTTGTGGCCTTGCCAGCCGGAACCATGGGGTACACTCCCTCCTCGCGGGCGATGACGAAATCCATCATCACCACATTGTCCGTGGCCAAAGCCTCCTTGATGACCGGTTCCACTTCGCTCACCTTGGTGGCCCGCAGACCGACGGCGCCGTAGGCCCGCGCCAAGGCGACAAAATCCGGCGTCGCTTCCAGGGTGGTGTGGGAATAGCGTTTGTCATAGAACAGTTCCTGCCACTGCCGCACCATTCCCAGATAACCGTTGTTGAGGATGGCAATCTTAACCGGGCAACGATACTGCCTGGCCGTGGCCAGTTCCTGAATGTTCATCTGGATGCTGCCGTCGCCAGCGATGTCGATAACCGTCCGGTCCGGTGCTGCCATCTGGGCGCCGATCGCGGCCGGAAACCCGTAACCCATCACGCCGAGACCGCCCGAAGTCATGAAAGCGCGCGGCTTGTTGAAATGGTAGAACTGCGCAGCCCACATCTGATTCTGGCCGACCTCGGTGGTAATGATCGCATCACCGCCGGTGAGTTCGTGCAGTTTCTGCACCACATACTGGGGCTTGATGATGTCGCCATCCGCCGCATACCCCAGGGGATGTTTCCGCCGCCAATCCTCAATCTGTTCACACCACGGACCATGCTTCGCCGCCTCGGCCTCTCGATCGAAATCGGCCTGCCGGTCAAACCAGCGGTTGATCGCAGTTAAAGCATGCTTGCAATCCGCGACCATGGGGATATCAACCTCGACGTTCTTGCTGATGGAAGCAGGGTCGATGTCGATATGAATTATCTTGGCATGCGGGGCAAAGGCATCAATCTTACCGGTAACCCGGTCGTCAAAGCGGGCGCCCACGGCGATCAGCAGATCGCAATTGGCCACGGCCATATTGGCGTAATAGGTGCCGTGCATGCCGAGCATGCCCATGGACAGCCGATCAGTGCCCGGAAAGCCGCCCAAGCCCATGAGGGTCATGGTCACCGGCATGTTGAGCTTGCGGGCCAGTTCGGTCAATTCCTCGGATGCATTGGAGGCAATAACGCCACCACCGGCGTAGATAACCGGTCGGTCGGACTTCATGATCGCCCGGCAGGCCTTCTCAATCTGCCCGGGATGGGGCTCGTAGGTCGGCCGATAGGTTTGCATTTTGATCGGCTCCGGCTTCGGGAAGGAAATCTTGGCCGCCACCACGTCCTTGGGCAGATCGATAAGAACCGGTCCCGGCCGTCCCGTCCTGGCAATATGAAAGGCCTCACGGATCGTCGGCACCAGATCTTCCGGATTCTT
>MGTE01000062.1:0-13610 GCA_001799275.1 Deltaproteobacteria bacterium RIFOXYD12_FULL_57_12 | reverse complement strand
ATGTTTGGTGCAGGGCCGGGTAATCCCGACGATATCCACCTCCTGGAAGGCATCGTTGCCAATCAGCTTGGTTGGCACCTGGCCGGTAAACACCACCATGGGAATGGAATCCATATACGCCGACGCAATGCCGGTGACCGTATTGGTGGCCCCGGGTCCGGAAGTAACTAAAGCAACCCCGACTTCGCCTCTTACCCGGCCGTATGCATCCGCTGCATGCACCGCGGCCTGTTCATGGCGCACCAGGACGTGGGTAATCTTGGACCGCGTCAATTCATCATAGATATCAATCACCGCTCCGCCTGGAAACCCGAAGATCACTTCGACTCCTTGTTCCTCCAGACATTTAATGATCGCCTGTGCGCCTGTCACTTTCATAAGAGAATCCTTCATGATCTGTAGTTTCATTCTTCACACGGAGATACCGCGATGCAGCTAAAGAGATGCCCCGCGGGAAAAAGGGGCCGGTATGCCGCCGCAACTTCAACAAGCCGATATTCAAAAGAAACACGAATATATAGTACGTTCTCAGGAGTTGTCAACCCTTGTTTGCACCACAGATTATCTTCCGGTCATGCGCAACAGGAGTCTTCGTCTAGACAGAGCGCCGTTTGCGGCCGTGCGGGCGGCAATACGCCAACCTCTCGGCCTTTTTGCAGAAAAAACCGGACCGCGGCCAGACCATCTGTTCCAAGTTCTTCCGAGTAATGATTCACATAAAGCGCAATGTGCTCCCGCATGACCTGATCATCCATCTCCTGGGCATGTTGCCGGACATATCCCATGCAGGCAGCGGGCTGCGCCGCGGCCCAGCGGACGCTGGCGCGGACCGCCTCCTCCACCTGCCCGATAAGTGCGGAACCCAACGAACGTCTCACCGCAATCCCGCCCAACGGAATGGGATGGCCGGAACACTCTTCCCACCAGGCACCAAGATCCCGGAGCTGGACAAGGCCATGCTGGGCAAAGGTAAAACGGCTCTCGTGAATAATCACCCCGGCGTCCACCTTGCCGGCCTTGATGCTCGGCATGATTTCATCAAAGCGCATGGCCACGGTCTGCCGGCACTCGGGCGCATAGAGCCGCAGCAGCATGGCGGCGGTTGTCAGCCGTCCCGGAACAGCAATTGTTTTATGTTGCAGATCGACGGAATCCATCCGATGGCCGGCCACTAGCAGCGGGCCACAGCCATGGCCGAGGGCGGCTCCGGCCCTGAGCAGCACATAATCGTCCAGCACATGGCCCAGGGCATGAAAAGAGAGCTTGGTAATATCGAGCCGACCGGCCAAGGCCCAGGAGTTCAGGGTTTCCACGTCGGCGAGGATCTCCGGGGCAGGCGTCCAGCCGTTGCCGCGGACCTTGCCATGCGCCAGACCGTAAAAAATATACGTATCGTTCGGACAGGGCGAATAGCCGATGGTGAGACAACGATTGTTCATCGCGCCTCCTCCCAGGCCATGAGCCCGGGCAACAACATACAGGCCACATCTCCGCATCTGGCGCAGGCGGCGGCAAGCTGCCATCTTGTTGTATCCCGCTCCTCAACCCAGTTACTGATGCAGCGTATTTCAAGTACCGGCAGGTCGAACTCCGTGCAGACCCGGGCCACGGCCGCGCCCTCCATATTCTCACAGATGGCACTGTGCCGATCCCGCAGATAATTGCCCCGTTTTTCTGTGCCACTGACACAGCTCACGGTCACGAATCCGCCTTTACCGTAAGGAATCCCCCGGGCGGCCAAGACCATTTCCGCCTGCTGGCCGAGTGCGTTCTCCAGCGGGAACTCATAGTGCAGCGGCAGATCCGCTGCAGCAAACCGGCTGATCCCGTCCGCAGTGCATACGCCAAGATCCCCGAAGGTTTCGGACTGCGCCAGACAGATATCGAGCAGACCGGGACCGCTGCCAGGATAGGCCCCGCCGACTCCGAGATTGATCACCCCGTCAATCCGGCCGGCATGCGCTGCAAGATACATGGTCAGTCGCAGGGTCGTTTCAACCGGCCCCATGCCGGACACCATATACTTCATACCGATTCCGGCCGTCCCCAGCTTGCCGAGGATCGGTTCCATCTCCATCTCTGTGGCGGCGACGACCAAGAACATTCACACCCCTCAGCCCAATAATCTTCCAGTCCAGCCCCCACGGGCGGACGCTGCACCCCATACCGCCCACAGATAATGCGAGCGCCACGCTTGAAAGTAGGGTATTTTCGCAGGCGCAGCAACCGATATTTGCCGAATTGCATACCTATTCAAACAACCGCTCGCCTTTCAATGATATTGCCTCCCTTCCAGTGCCGGTCATACCTTTCTGCGGGGCTTGTTGCGTCTGCGATGCATGAGCCACCCAGAACCACAATCGATCTGACCAGGACCTCCTGAAAATGACTGAACGCCTAACAGATTTTGATTTAGAAGCCTATGATTATGTCCTGCCGGCCGCAAGTATTGCCCAGTTGCCGGCAGAAAAACGGGACGGGGCCAGACTGCTGGTGGTGGAGCGCGAAACAGAAAGTCCGCAGGATCTCCGCTTTCCCGATATCGTCCGCCTTTTACAGCCAGAGGATATCCTCGTCGTCAACAACACCCGGGTTTTCCCGGCCAGACTGATCGGCCGAAAGGAATCCGGCGGCCGGGTTGAACTCTTTCTGCTTCAATACCCAAGTCATCACTCAGACAATGCGGCAGGACAAAACAGCGACGGAGCCTGGTCCGAGGCGCAGGCTACCGCCCTGATCAAAACCTCGAAAAAACCAAAACCGGGCGCCCGATTCATTTTCGGAGAGAGGTTGGAAGCGAGGCTGGAAGCGGGGCTGGAAGCGGGGCTGGCGGACGGCAAGGTCCGGGTCGCTTTACGTTTTCAAGGCGCGTTGTCCGAAGTTCTTGCCTGCCACGGCAAGGTGCCGCTCCCGCCTTACATCAACCGGAGCGAGGGTGAATTCTCGTACGATCGCGAGCGATACCAGACCCTGTTTGCCGACCGGACCGGGGCGGTGGCGGCCCCCACCGCCGGCCTGCATTTTTCCAAAGAACTCCTGGCGGAAATCAAGGCCAGCAAGGTGGCTATCGCCCAGATAACACTGCATGTGGGCTATGGCACCTTCGCACCGGTACGAGCCACGGACATACGGCAACACCGCATCCACGAAGAATATGTCAGTGTGCCGGCAGCAACCGCCGACTTGATCAACAGAACAAAAAAGGCCGGCGGCAGAATCTGGGCCGTGGGCACCACTACGGTCCGTGCCCTTGAATTCGCGGCTGCGACGGATGGTTCGGTGCGTGAACTGGAAGGCTGGTGCGGACTCTATATCGTGCCGGGATACCGTTTCAAGGTGGTTGACAATCTGATCACCAACTTTCACCTGCCGAAATCATCCCTGCTCTTTCTCGTCGCCTCTCTGGTAGGCAGAAAAAGACTGCTTGCCTGCTACCAAGAAGCGATTCGTCGCAACTACCGGTTCTACAGCTACGGCGATGCCATGGCCATAATAACCCGATGAAGCAGGAGAAAGAAAGAATCTGAAATTGGCCCATCGGCCGATGAAGGCGGCAGGCAGATTGTGGGTAAAATTTCGCCAAACTAATGCCCACCGGACATTCAGACAGATGTTCATGGTGAAGGGACTTATACCCCTATAAAATCAGCGCCGCAGGGCTAGGAGGTCGTCGAACAACTCGCGGCCGCCCCTGCGCAACAGCCCGATCCCGAGCCGGCGGCAGGACAGGCGGTGGGCGCATCCTTCGGGCCTGCACCAGCGGCCGGGCTGCAGGAAGGTTTTCCGTTACAGCCGGTGGTGCTGGAATAACCATCGGCATACCAACCACTGCCCTTCAGGTGAAAGGCACTCCGCGAAACCAGTTTCTTCATCGACCCGGCGCAAGCGGGACACGCGGCAAGTGGTTCTTCGCTAATACGTTGCACAACCTCAACGACATTGTGACACGCTACACATTCATACTCATAAATCGGCATCAAACAGACTCCTTAAAATGGGCAAACAGCCCTGTGCTGCCCAAGACAGGCACGTTGCGACAAGTCATCGTAATGGAGGCATACCCTCCTTCTTCTTTTGGCGCGCCGTTAATGTAATACCAGCTCACACGTCTGTCAACAGATGACACAGCAACTTTTTCAGCCGGAAACCCACAGATCAGATATTATCAAGGAAGCCAGGGGAATATACCGATATTATTGAGGCACGACGGCAGACGCCAGAAATGAAAAAGACGGTTGACCATAAAATGCAAATTTCCGAAACCGGGCATCGCTTGCCTGTTCTTTGTTTATTGCCCTTGTCATATATAAAAAATTAGTCTTGCAATAATAGCTTATTATAAAATAAGATAAAAGACGTCATCAAGAATACTCCAGTGCGATGATGGCGGTTGGCCGCAGAGAAACTCGGCAATTTATTTATAACTCAGGAGGAGAACAATGGCGAAGACATTAGTTGAAATGACAGCAGACATCGTTCAGTCACAGTGCGGCACCCAGAATATGACTACCGATGAACTCACCCTTGCGCTGCAGAGCACCTTCAAGGCCCTGCAGGCCCTACAGGCGGAAGAAGCCCAGGCAAGTACAGAAACACCCGCCGCAGGAGAAACCGCGACGAAGACGGACATCAACCTTTCTCCGGAAAAATCACTCCAGAAAAACAAGATCATCTGTCTGGAGTGCGGCCAGGAATTCAAGATGTTGTCTCCCAAACATCTTAAATCACACGGCCTGACCGGCAAGGAATACCGGGCGAAACATGGGTTCTCCATGCGACAGCCCTTGTGTGCCAAATCATTATCCGACCGGAGAAAAAAGGCTGGCAAGGAGAGAGGGTTACCTGACAATCTCAAGAAAGCCATTGCCAATCGGAAAAAACGCAAAACAACTTCAAAAAAATAATTGGATTGCCTTTGCCAAGAGGCCTGCCACAGGCTCCTGCCCAACCGACTGTGTCACTGCCTTTTTCCTGGACGATTCAGGCCGCTCGCTTACCGAGGCAGAAAACTGCGGAACAAATATCGTTTCTGCTTTCGTATTCTTTGCGATGATCCGTCGAAATCACTGGATTCAGGCTACCGGGCTATCCTGCAGCCGCAGCATTTTCAATCATCCCTCAATCTCGCAATAATGGCTGGCAGACAGGGCTCATGTCTTATCTATTGATATTGCTGACAGCCGAAGTAGCCGCTCGCGGCCTCTTGCGAAACTATCAGCTACAACAGGATTAACATGATCGGTATTTTTGATTCCGGGGTCGGTGGCATGACAGTGGCCCGGGCCGTTGAAAAACTGCTTCCCGACTACCGGATCACCTATTTCGGAGACCTGGCCAGAACTCCATACGGTTCGAAAAGCCCGGCCACCATCGTTGAATACGCCATTCAAAACACTGAATTCCTCCTTGCGCAAGGCGCCAAACTCATCATAGTTGCGTGCAATTCGGCAGCCAGTGTGGCCACTGAAACCCTGCGACAGCGTTTCACTGTCCCTCTTTTTGAGGTGATCACCCCTGCCATTGACAAGGCGATCATTGCGACGCCCTCCGGAAAAATTGGGGTGATCGGCACCGTGGCAACCATTAAAAGCGGCGTATACGACCGTGAAATCACCAGAAGGAATCCCCAACTTAAGGTCTATTCCCAACCCTGTCCACTCCTGGTCCCCCTTGTGGAAGAAGGCTGGCTGGATGCCCGCGAGACAAAAATGATCGTCCGGCGATATCTCTATCCCCTGAAGCAGAAACAGGTGGATACCCTGGTGTTGGGCTGCACCCATTATCCCCTGCTCAAGGAGTTGATCAGCCAACGGATCGGCAAGAAAAAAGTCACCCTGATCGATTCGTCCGCCGAAGTGGCCCACAGCCTGAAGGCGTTTCTGGAAACCCACCCTGAAATCGAACAATCACTGGCCAAGGTCGGCGAAAATCGTTACTATGTCTCCGATGTGACGAGCGCCGCCGCAGCAATTGCCCAGATGATATTCGGCCGGCCCATCCAATTGATAAAAACATAGCGTGCCTGGCGGACAGCGATCCGAACATCCGGGCAGAAACAGGTGCCGCCGCCGGTTAACCAAACCGACCGACACAACAACCAATTTGCCGCATCGAACGGAATGCCTTATGCAACTGTCAACAAACTTCCTGAAAGTACACCGCATCCTTGCGACGCTTTTCTTTGTTATCCTTGTCGCCCGGCCGGCGGCCGTTTTCTCGCTTGACACCGGTCAGTTAACGCCGGAGCAGGTGGCTGAAAAACTCCAGAAAAGCTATGTCAGCACCACCAGCATGTCGGCAAATTTCAAACAGGTGACCGCTGTTAGCATGAGCAGCCGCCAACGACAGGGCACCGGCACTGTAGTCCTGTTGAAGCCAGGCCGCATGCGCTGGGACTATTTCACACCCGAACGGCAGATTTTGATCAGCGATGGCCAGACCATCAGGATGTACTTTGAAAAAAACAAACAGATGATTGTTTCCGCGGCAAAGGAGTATCTGCAATCGGATGTCACCTATTCTTTCTTTGCCGGAACCGGAGAGATTCAACGTGATTTTAACATCACGGCACCTGACAAGGAAAACGTAACTGACGATTCCTCCTACCTTATCAAGCTGATCCCCAAAAATGCCCATCCGCAGCTTGATCACCTCTATCTCTGGGTTGACCGCCATTCCTTCCTCATCAAACGGTTGCAACTGATCGACCACTTCAACACAATCACCGAACTGTTCTTTGAAAATATCCGGACCACAACCGAACAGGACAAGATTGAGATCAAACCGGATGTCTTTAATTTTACACCGCCTCCCGACACGGAAGTCGTTATCCAGTAGTTTCCTTCGCCGATGGCAGACCGTACCCCGCAGATGCCGGCTCAGTCGTTGCCAAGCTTTTCTCTGGCGCTTGTCGCCATGCCATGGTCGATCCTTAACCGACCGTCCATCCAGCTCGGTGCCCTCAAAGCCTATCTGGCCCGTGCCGAGTCCTGGCTTACGGTCGACTGCCACCACCCTTATCTGGCAGTCGCCCACCGGCTGGGGCCTAGACTGTATCACTGTATTTCCCAGGAGACTTGGATCAGCGAGGCCCTGTACGGGGCGATCCTTTTCCCTGAAAGACATTCGGAACTGGCCAGTCTGGTTGCCGGGAAAATACGACGTCTGAAACGCTCCCGGCGGCCGGACGGCCTTGATTTCGATCAGGTGGTCGCGATGCTGCAGGATCACCTGAACGAGTGGCTGGAGCAACACGACTGGCATCGCTATCAGCTTGTCGGTTTCTCGGTCTGTTTTAACCAATTGCTTGCCTCGCTGGCCGCAACCATTCGGTTGAAGCAGCGTTTTCCCTATCTGACCATTGTTCTGGGCGGCAGTTCCTGTGCCGCCGAAATGGGCGCATCCCTGCTGCACTTTCCCCAGATAGAATATGTGATAAACGGCGAAGGAGAGATCCCGCTTCTCGAACTCTGCGAATTTATGGCTGGCCGCCGCACCGGGACACCAACCGCCGTCATCACCCGTGCCAACGGTTTGCAGGAGGATGAATCTCCGTCACGGACTGCACACTTCCCAGTCCGGCAATTACCGAAACTGCAGGAACTCCCTACCCCGCACTATCACGATTATTTCAAAGAACTGCAGCGCTGGTTTGCCGACGAGCCGTTCATCCCCACCCTGCCCGTTGAATTCTCTAGAGGCTGTTGGTGGAAGAAATGCGCCTTCTGCAATCTCAACCTCCAATGGCAAGGCTACCGGCGCAAGGGCAAAGATCAGATGCTGAAAGAAGTCCTGAGCCTGGCCGAGCAACATGCCTGCCTTGACTTTACCTTTACCGACAATGTGCTTCCCCCGCAGGAGGCGGCCAGGTTCTTCTCCGAACTCAGCGCGCAGGATATTGACTGCCGATTCTTCGGAGAAATACGGGCAACTGCCGACCATAAACTCCTTACCCTCTATCGCCGCGGAGGTCTTACCACGACGCAGGTCGGCATCGAGGCGCTGAGCAACTCCCTGCTAAAAAAAATCAACAAGGGAGTCAGCGTAATCGACAACATCGCCGCCATGAAAGCAGCTCTTGAGCATGGAATCAAGCTTGAAGGCAATCTGATCACCGAGTTTCCCGGTTCAGGCGCCGACGAGGTGGAAGAAACCCTGGACAACCTCGATTTTGTCCTCCCCTTCCCCCCCCTGACTGTTGCCGCCTTTTTCCTGGGGCATGGCAGTCTGGTGGCACAGCATCCCGACCGATTCCATATCAGATCGATCCATCCTCACCCGAATCATGCCAAAATTTTCCCGGAGCAAATCCTCGATCAGTTGACCCTGCTGATCAAGGATTATCGTGGCGACCGCCAGCGACAGCACAAACTCTGGCGCCCTGTTGTTCGCAAAATCGAACAATGGCAGGAATTCCACCGGCAACGCCATCAGGACGGCTGCCACGAACCAGCCCTCTTGTTCCGGGACGGCCGCGATTTTTTAATCATCCGCCAGGAACTGCCCAAAAAACCGGTACTGCATCATAGACTGCGCGGCAAATCACGCGAGATCTACCTATATTGCCAGGAAGCGAAGCAGATAAAAGAGTTGCAGGAACGATTCCAGCCGATTAAAGAAGAACAACTTCGCACTTTCCTCCATAATCTGCTGAAAAAGCGCCTGATGTTCTCGGAAAACGACCGCTACCTTGCCTTGGCCATCCGACGCGGCAACTGAGGCCTGCAGGCACTTACTAACATTATTCCAAGTGAACATACGATGAATCAGAATGACGATATGAACGGCAGCAGCTTTGAGGAGCTTTTCAAAAAAGAAAAGCCGGATCGGAAACGTCTTCTGCCCGGCCAGAAACTTGAGGCGGAGGTGACCGGCATCACCAAGGAAAATATTTTCCTCGATGTCGGCGGCAAAGGCGAAGGCATACTCGACCTCAAGGAACTGCTTGATGGGGAAGGACAGCTGACCGTCCGCATCGGCGACACGATTACGGCATATTTTCTGCAGTCAACCGCGCATGGCATGTTGTTTACCACAAGACTTGGAGCAGGTTCCCAGGCAAAGGCCCATCTCCATGAGGCGTTTCGTGGCGGAATCCCGGTGGAGGGCCTGGTTCAGAAAGAGATCAAGGGCGGCTATGAGGTGACGGTTGCCGAGACCAGGACCTTTTGCCCTTTTTCCCAGATGGATCTGCACCGCGCCGCAACAGCCGACAGCTATCTCGGGCAGCATTTTTCATTCAAGATCATCGAATACGCTGAAGGCGGCCGTAACATCATCCTTTCCAGACGCGCCCTGCTTGAAGAGGCCCGCGAAGAACAGAAGACGGCACTGCGCGCCTCGCTCCACGAAGGGGATATTGTCAAGGGGACGATCACTTCCATCAGGGAGTTCGGGGCCTTTGTTGACATCGGCGGGATGGACGGCCTCATCCCTCTCTCTGAAATCTCCTGGCAGCGCCCGGATGATTTGCAGGAGATTCTGACAATCGGCCAGGAAGTGACAGTGGTGGTGCTAAAAATGGATTGGGATAAGGAACGGCTCACCTTGAGTCTGAAGGGAACCCAGCCCGATCCCTGGAATGACGCGGCAGAACTCGTCGAAGGCTCGCAGCACACCGGAAGCGTGACGAGACTCACAAGCTTCGGGGCCTTTGTCACGCTGAAACCTGGCATCGATGGACTCCTGCATATCTCAAAATTAGGCAAAGGCCGCCGGCTTTCTCATCCAAGAGAAGCTCTGCAACAGGGACAAACCCTTGAGGTTGTCATCGACGGGGTGGACAGAGATCAGAAACGTCTCTCCCTCAGCCTGGCCGAGGACCGGCAGCGTCAACAGGAGGAGAGTGCGGAAACGGAGGATTTCAAGAAATACCTGCAAACCGACCGCAAGGGACAAAAGGAAAAACTGGGGAGCCTGGGAGATATCCTGGCAGATAAACTCCGGGGAAAAAACAAATAATCAACTCCGCTGCCTGGCGATCTCAAAGAGAACAACGGCTGCGGCCACTGAACTGTTGAGTGAATCAAGACCGCCCTGCATGGGAATGGTCACCAGAAAATCACATTGTTCCCTGACCAGAGGCCGGATCCCCTTGCCCTCACCGCCGACCACCAGACAGGCCGGGCCGGAAAAATCCGTCTGATATATGGAAAGGGGGGCATCCTTTGCCGTGCCGAAAATCCACACGCCCTCCTTTTTCAGATAATTCAGGGCCGCGACCAGATTGACGACCCGGCAGATCTGCATATGGGCAATAGCGCCGGCCGAGGCTTTAGCCACGGTTCCGGTCAGGGGGGCGGATCGGTCCTTGGTCAGAATCACACCGTGGACGCCGGCCGCCAGAGCTGAACGGATAATTGCCCCCAGGTTGTAAGGATCCTGAATACTGTCCAGAGCCAGCAGCAACGGTGGCCGGGAATCTGCCCGGCTGCGGGCGACCATTTCCTCCAGGCTGACGAGACCAAAGGGCAGGACTGTTGCCGTGATCCCCTGGTGCCGCAGTTCCCCATCCACGCCGGAATCAACAGCGCTTATTTTTTTCCCTGACGGATCAAATCTGACCTTGATCCCCAACTCCCTGGCAAGCCGGCTGATCTCCTGAAGTTTCGGCCCGGGTCTCAGATGATGAATGACAACCTCGCTGATCCGTGCTGGATCGCGGTTCAATAACTCACGGATCGGATGCACACCCCAGACTGTTGAAAATTCCAAGGCATCCTCGTCGTTTCCTGCATCAGCAGCGGCAGGAAGACGCGTTTGCAGACAATCGCCGCCAGAAGGACGGCCTCCTGGACGCCTAGACATGGCCAGGGGGAACAGGAATTGAAAGTTTCCGGCCGGAAGGAGCCCGCCTGGAAAGACTCCGGCGCGCAACCATGATGGCCCGCAGGCTATCCGTCGCCTCGTCGATATCGCCGTTGACAATCACATAGTCATAACGCTCGACCGCCGCCATCTCCCGCCATGCGTTCCTGATTCGCAGTTCTACCGTGTCGGCAGAATCCGTACCACGCCCCGTAAGCCGCCGCCGCAACTCTTCCCAGGAGGGGGGCGCAATGAAGATAAACGTCGCGCCGCCTCCCAGTTTTTCCCTGATCTGGTCCGCACCCTGAACATCAATATCAAGAATTAGATCAAGACCGCTGGCCAAACTTTTCTCCACCGTCTCCCGACTGGTTCCGTAATAATTGCTGTGCACTTCGGCCCATTCCAGGAATTCACCACGAGCCTGCATGGCAAGAAAAGTCTCTTGATCGACAAAATAATAATCGACCCCTTCCCGCTCCCCGGGTCGCGGGCCTCTGGTCGTATGGGAAACGGAAAAAGCCAAACCGGGAAGCAGAGACATTACCCGCCTCAGCAGGGTAGTTTTGCCGGCCCCTGATGGGGCTGAAATAACAAAAATCTCACCGCGCATCAATTGTCTGATCCATCATCAGTGGCGGCGCATTGATCGATCGCGGTCGGCATAAACCGCAAGGTGAGAGTCTCGCGCTGCACCGAAGATAACACCACATGATTACTGTCCAAAATAATGATGGATCGGGTTCTCCGTCCTTCGGTGACATCGATCAAGCGATTTGCTTTCTTTGCCTCATCCTTCAACTTCTTCATCGGTGAAGAATTGGGGGAGACAATCGCAAGAATCCGCTTAGCCGCGACAGTATTTCCAAAGCCCACATTGATCATCCTACCATCCATAATCTTCCTCGAATTACTCCAAATTTTGAACCTGCTCACGCATTTTCTCGAGCTCGTTCTTAAGGTCTACAATTTGATAGGCGGCTGTTGTGTCCCCTACCTTGGCAGCCATCGTATTCAACTCCCGCAAGAACTCCTGAACGAGAAAATCAAGCCGCCGACCAACCGGCTCCCCGAGATTCAAAAAATCCTCGAATTGCCGCAGATGGCTGCGCAGACGAGTCAACTCCTCTGAGATGTCCGCTTTATCAACAAGAATAGCTACTTCCTGCGCAAAACGTACGGGGTCAATATCAACGCCTTTCAACAGATTGTCAAGCCGATCTTTCAGCCCCTCCTGCCTTTTTCTGATCAACTCAGGGATAACGGCCTCAATCCCGTTCACGGTCTTTGCAAAACTACCGAGCCGGTGCAACAGATCTTCCTTCAGGGCACTTCCCTCATTTTCCCGCATCGTAAGACCGTTTGTCAAGGCGGCCACCAAGGCTTCACGGATATATTGCCAACTCATTTCCAGGTCTTCGGAGACGACATCTTCCTGGCCCAATATGATGACATCCCTGAATGCCGCCAGCATGGCAAGGTCGGGCTGGTCGGCGATCTGCAGTTCCTCTTTAATCGCCTGCAGGCAATCATAATACTCGCGGGCCAACGTCAAATTGGCCCTTAAACGACCGGACTGAACGTCCGCGCCGTTGACATTCACGAAAAGATCAACATGACCGCGGCCGTGATACTGCTGTATCTCCTGTTTGATTCTCTCTTCCAGCGCGGCATATTTCCAGGGCACCTTTATCTTTACATCTAAATACCTGTGGTTCACGGAACGAAACTCAACAACCCATTTGTTGCCATCTCCACCACTTTCACCACGACCGAATCCGGTCATACTCAAAGGTCTTTGCATATCTCACCCCGATAAAAAAATCAAAATATCCCATAAACACAAAAAATCTTACGGTTCTTCCCGCATTTCAAGTTTATAATTGCCTACGAAAAATACCAACGGGCGGAGAATTACCTAACCAGCCAGACCCCAACGAAAACAAAAATATGACACCGATACACTTAAGCCTGAAAAACACAAACAAACCAGGAAATTCCCGCAACGCTTTATACCCTTTGGTTGCCGTGGCCATCTTCCTGGCGATAACACCTATGTCAATGGCCTTGTTTGGATGCACGCAACAAAATGAAATAACAAAAGAAAAATATATAGAACAACTCATCCGAGACAGATCGGACAAAGATCTGGAATTCCGCGCTTCACTCGCCTCTCCCCTTTTACCGGAAGATAGAAAGAAATTCAATGGGTTGAATTATTTTCCCGTGGAGTTCGGTATGCGCGTCGAAGCCCGCTTTGAAATGATCCACAATCTGGAATCAATTATAATTCAGACTTCAACCGGTGAAGAGCGCGACTATGTCAAAACAGGCCAACTTCATTTTAGAATCGACAACAAGTCTTATACATTAAGCGCGTTCCGTGAAAAGGCGTCTCTCCGCAACGAGGGTAGGTTAACCCTGTTTATTCCTTTCACGGACCAAACCACAGGCCAAGAAAGTTATGAGGGGGGCCGTTACCTTAATCTCCAACTACCTGATAGCGGGATGGCAATAATTGACTTCAATCTTGCCTATAACCCATACTGTGCCTACAATCATACGTATTCGTGTCCGCTACCACCCCGAGAGAATCAACTGCCAATCAAGATAACCGCCGGTGAGAAAAAATTTACAAAACCGCCAACCCTCCCACGAAAACTGTCCAGGCAATCCCGACCACCTCAAACTCCAAACTTTTGTTTGCTGCAATGATCAAAAAAAATGGGGTTCCTTCTTACGAAGGAACCCCATTTTGCTATAAAAAGAATTCGGCGGCGACCTACTCTCCCACCAAGTCACCC
>MGTE01000061.1:11464-11690 GCA_001799275.1 Deltaproteobacteria bacterium RIFOXYD12_FULL_57_12 | reverse complement strand
GCGCGAGAAATCGAGTCCCCTGGCCTTCCAGTGGTCGACGCCCTTCTTCATGTCCAGCAGGTCGGAGCGGCCGATCAGATCGTCGAACTTGCGCAGCCCCAGTTGCGCCATCAATTCGCGCACTTCCTCGGCGACGAAGAAGAAATAATTGACGACATGCTCGGGCTGGCCGGAGAAACGCGCGCGCAGCACCGGATCCTGTGTTGCGACGCCGACCGGACAGGTG
>MGTE01000061.1:11109-11366 GCA_001799275.1 Deltaproteobacteria bacterium RIFOXYD12_FULL_57_12 | reverse complement strand
GACAACGAAACCCTGGAGTTTTTAGGCGATGCGGTGCTGGACCTGGTGGTGGGCACGCTGCTCTATCAGCGCTATCCCGGCATGCGGGAGGGAGAGCTCACCAGGCTGCGGGCCGCCTTGGTCAATGAAAGCGGCCTGGCTAAAATAGCCCGGCAGCTGGATCTCGGCCGCTATCTTTTGTTCGGCAAGGGCGAGGAGACTACCGGCGGCCGCGACAAGGCGTCCATCCTGGCCGGGTCCTATGAGGCCCTGCTGGG
>MGTE01000061.1:5856-11088 GCA_001799275.1 Deltaproteobacteria bacterium RIFOXYD12_FULL_57_12 | reverse complement strand
CTACGAAGTGGCGGCGAAACTGGCGGCCGGCCATTTCACCCCGATCATCAAGGGCCGGAAGGAAACCCTGCTGACGGTGGACGCCAAGAGCCGCCTGCAGGAAAAGATGCAGGAGCTGTTCAACGAGGCGCCGGTCTACCAGGTAGAAAAAGAGGAAGGGCCGGCCCATGACCGCCAGTTCACGGTGGCGGTCCGCTTCCGCGGCCAAGACCTCGGCTGCGGCCAAGCTCGGAGCAAGAAGGAGGCGGAGCAGCAGGCCGCCACCGCCGCCCTGCTCGATCTTGATGCACTGCTCAAGAAGTTATAATGGATCTCAGAATACAGAATTCAGGAGACAGAATAAATCGAACCAGTTGACCAGAAGCATGTTTCTCGTTTCTCCTGAATTCTGACTCCTGACTCCTGGATTCTTTTAATCGTCCGCTACCCATGCCGCCTTTTGTCATCCCCATTTTTGTCGCGCACCAGGGTTGTCCCCATCGCTGCCTCTTCTGTGACCAGCATGCCATCATCGGCGACCCCGCAGCGCAGACAACGGAGATTTCGCCGACCGCGACCGCAGCTACAATCGACACCTGGCTGGCCCGGCCACGGCGGCGTCCCGACAGCCAGGTGCAGGTTGCCTTTTACGGCGGCAGCTTCACGGGCATGGCGCGAATGCGCCAGAAGGCGCTGCTGGCCGCGGTGCAGCCGTTCCTGGCAGACGGCCGGGTGGACACCATCCGGCTCTCCACCCGGCCGGATTATGTCGACGCGGAGACTCCCAGTTTTCTCCGTGCGCACGGCGTCGGCGTCGTGGAACTCGGCGTCCAATCCATGCGGGATGCGGTGCTGGCTGCCAGCCGCCGCGGCCATACCGCCGCCCAGGTGGTTGTTGCCGTGCAACGGCTCCGGCAGGCGGGCCTGGCCGTTGGCCTGCAACTGATGCTCGGCCTGCCCGGCGACAGTACAATCGGTTTTCTCGACTCGGTCCGGCAGGTGGCAGCTTTAGCCCCAGACTTTGTTCGGCTCTATCCCGCCGTGGTTTTGCGCGGCAGCGGCCTGCAACACCTGCACGACAGTGGCGACTACCAGCCCCTGGCGTTGAACCGGGCCCTGGCCCTGGCCGGCCGCGCCAGGATCATTTTTGCCCACCACCAGATCCCGGTGGTGCGGGTCGGTCTGCAACCGTCGCCGGAACTCGCGGCAAAGGTGACGGCCGGGCCCTATCATCCGGCCTTTGGCGAGCTGGTCCTTTCCCGGCTTTTCTTTAATACCGCCCGCCGGCTGTTGACCGCGGCCGGGCCGGGGCCGCACCAGTTGGCCTGCGCCCCGGCCGACGAATCCGCCTGCCGGGGCGCGGGCAACCGCAACCTGAAAAGGCTCCAGGCCCTTGGCCTGCTCACCGACCAGGGGCTCTGCGTCATGCCGGGCCAGGCCCGGCAGACCGTGCAGATTCTCGGCGACCGCCAACCCAGGCGCGCGACCATATTCTCTTGAGAACTTTATGACTACTCAGGTTACTTAGACTGTAGACTATCAGGCAAAAAAATGGTCGAATCCGCGGGCCAGAGTGGGCCTCATCTTGTAATTTTCCATAACTAAGGGAGTCGGAAAATACTAATGTACCTGGATCGCGCCCGGATTTGGGTTAGATTTGGCTGGGCCGATTGAGCAAAACCGCAGGCGTAGCAGGGCTACGTCGAGGATTTTGCGATTGAGGCACGGTCAAAGATGGCCCGAAGACGGGATGCGTTATGGTATATTAGTATTTTCCGACTCCCTAATAGACTTAACCACCTACAGACTATCCATATGCTATCCGTAAACAAGCTGGATATCAGCTACGGCGAAAAACACCTGTTCCGGGAGATCTCCGCCCGGATCAATCCCAATGAGCGGATCGGCCTGGTCGGGGTCAACGGCGCCGGAAAATCTACCCTCATGAAGATCATGGCCGGACTGATCGAGACCGACAGCGGCGTGGTGAGCCGGCCGCGCAATTTCACCGTCGCCTATCTGCCCCAGGAGGCCACCGCTTTAACCTCGGAGCGTACCCTCTATCAGGAGGCAGAAACCGCCTTTGCCGAGGCCTTGGTCCTGCAGAAAGACCTGGAGGCAATCAACCGACAGCTGGCATCCGTTGACCCGGCGCACCCGGAGTTTTCCGCCCTCTTGAAGCGGCAGGGTGAAATCCAGCATCGGCTGGAGGGCACCGATATCTACCGGGTGCGCTCGGAAATCGAAAAAATCCTGCTTGGCCTTGGCTTCCGGGAGCGCGACTTCGACCGGCCCAGCCGGGAGCTGAGCGGCGGCTGGCTCATGCGGCTAATGCTGGCCAGGCTGCTTCTGGCCCGGCCGTCGCTGCTGCTGCTGGACGAGCCCACCAACCACCTGGATCTCGATTCGCTGACCTGGCTTGAGGAGTTTCTTACCACCTGCGAGAGTGGTCTGGTGATCATCTCCCATGACCGCACCTTTCTCGACCGGACCACCTCGATCACCTGGGAGCTTTCCCTTGGCCGGCTGACGATCTACAAGGGCAACTATTCGAAATACGTCGAGGAAAAAGAGGTGCGCCTGGCGGTGGAACGAGCCGCCTATGCCAACCAGCAAGCCCAGATCCGGCAGACCATGCGCTTTGTCCAACGGTTTCGCGCCAAGTCCACCAAGGCCAAACAGGTGCAGAGCCGGGTGCGGCAGCTCTCCAAGATGGATCGGATCGAGCTGTCGGAAAGCGAACAGGAGGTCGCCTTCCGTTTCCCGCCGGCCGCCGACTGCGGCAGACAGGCGCTGACCGTGCAGGACATTGCCAAGAGCTACGGCGCGCTCGATGTCTTCCGCAACCTTTCCTTTGAGATGCAGCGGGGCGACAAGCTGGCCGTGGTCGGCGTCAACGGCGCCGGCAAGTCGACGCTGATGAAGATCCTGGCCGGGCTTCTCCGGCCGGATCAGGGCGTTGTGCGGCTGGGGCATAACGTCAATCTTTCCTATTTCGGCCAGCATCAGGCCCAGGAACTGCACCCGGACTACACCGTTCTGGAGACGGTGGCGGCGGTGGCCGGCGACATGACCGTCACCCAGGCCCGGTCGCTCTTGGGCGCCTTCCTGTTCCGGGGCGATGATGTGGACAAAAAAATCAGAGTGCTCTCCGGCGGCGAAAAAAGCCGGGTGGCCCTGGCCAGGATGATCGTCACCCCGGCCAATCTCCTGGTGCTGGACGAACCGACCAACCACCTGGATATGAACTCCCAGGAGGTGCTCCAGGAGGCGATGCGCCAGTACGACGGCGCCATCATCGTGGTTTCCCACAACCGCTATTTCGTGAACTGTTTCGTCAACAAGGTGCTGGAAATCAGAAACGGCCGCGCCAGCCTGTTCGAGGGCAATATCGACGACTATCTGGTCAAGCTTGAGGAGGAGAGATTGCTGGCCGCGGTCGATACAAAACTACCGGCAAAGACGGCACCAACGGCTGCGGACCAGCCGGCGGAAAAGCAGCGGGGCAAGGCAGCCCGCCAGGCCCAGGCCCAGATCCGCCAGGAAAAAAGCAAAAAACTCGCGCCGCATCGGCCGGCGGTGGAGGCGGCCGAGGCGGAGATCGAACGGCTCGAGGCCCGAAAAAAGGTGCTGGAGCAGAAACTGGCCGACCCCGAACTCTACCGGGACCAAGCCGCCTTTGCCGAATGCAGCCGGGAATACGGCGATCTCGACCGGCGGCTGGCGCGGCAGTATGCGAAATGGGAAACGGCCCAGGCCGCCATCGAAAAAATTGAAGCGGAGTTTGCCGAACAGTTGGATGGATAGGCAGCTGCTTCTCTATTCCCAATTATAATACAACGGATCAATGTTTCCTTTCTTCATGAGTTCAAGGGAAAACGCCAACCGGCTCACATCAAAAGGCACAACCTTCTGCGCATCAAAGGCCTGTCCGGATTCCGTCGCCGCCTGGGCGATTTTCTTGGCAATCTCCGGCGGAATTTTATTGGATGCCGTAAGAATATTGTCCGGATTTTCTTCAACCGAAATACCAGGAACCCTGTAGGCGGCCAATTCGGGAAATTTTTGGCCATTGCTCTCCCACCACCAGTTCTTGACGAACGCTGCCCTGGCTGCCTTATGTTCTACCGCCCGGATGGCGGCCGCATGGTCCGAGACGCCGATTGATGCCTCGCCTCCGGTTGCAGCCTTGGCGCTGGACTCCCCGGAGGACGCCCCCTTGGCGTAGGAAATCAATTCCGGATATTTTTCCAGGATGGCCTGTGGCTCTTCCCCCCGGGGATAGATCATGATGCCCGAATAATACTCCTTGCCGTTGATGATCTGCACCAGTGGCACCCCAATACCGCGGCTGTGCATCACGGCCTGCACAAAAGAACCGGCATAGACAAGAACCCGCGCATCGGAATTGCATGCCTCCAGGATTTGCGCGTAGCTCTCCACAATGCGCGGCAGGATGGGCAAACCGGACTTTTCGGCAAGGGCATCGGTGATGATCTTGGCCTTGGCCGGCTTGCTTGCCCAGTCGGGAGGAAAAAGACAGGTGATCTTTCCCTCTCCCGCGGTGACTCCGGAAGCACTCAGGAATATGCAGATGATTACCCAGAGCATAACGATATTCTTCATGGCAGGACCTCCCTCTTTTTCATGCGGAGTTGGCAAAGCGACGACCGATTCCCATCAGCCGACAATAGATTCGGCATCCATGGAATTTAACCTTTCCGCACTCCTGTTTTTTTGTCAAGCGAAGAGGTTTATCTTGATAAAATAATGGCAAGAAATGGTGAACGGAAATTCACTGCTCCTTGTGTCGTCACGGTCGGTTCCATCAGTTTCTCAAGCCGGCCCCAGGGTTGAACAGATCCTCCCGGCCGGAAAGCCGGCTTGCCTTTCAATCCGTACTCCGATACAATGCAGCCCGTCATGACAAAGGACAACCCCGATTCAAAATCCGTGGCCGTGGCCACCTTGGGCTGCAAGGTGAATCAGTTCGATTCCGCCGCCCTGCAGAGCGGCTTTGTCGAGCAGGGGGCGACCCTGGTGGATTTCAACCAGCCGGCCGATGTCTATGTGATCAACACCTGCACGGTCACCGCCAAGGCGGCAGCCCAATCCCGGCAGCTCATCCGCCGGGCGCAGCGGGCCAACCCGCGGGCCCGGATCGTGGTGACCGGCTGCTATGCCCAGATCAGTCCGGACAGCATCAGAAAAATCATCCCCGCCACCGCCCGGATCGTGGACAACAGCCGGAAA
>MGTE01000061.1:4343-5829 GCA_001799275.1 Deltaproteobacteria bacterium RIFOXYD12_FULL_57_12 | reverse complement strand
TTCGGGCCGGCCGCAAAAATAAACCTGCTCCCGGTCAAGGCCTTTGCCGGCCGGACCCGGGCCTTTCTGAAGATCCAGGACGGCTGCAACAATTTTTGTTCTTACTGCATCGTCCCCTATGCCCGGGGCCGCAGCCGCAGCCTGTTGCCGGCCGAGGTCCTGCGCCAGGCCGAGGTCTTCAGCGCGGCCGGCTACCGGGAGATGGTGATCACCGGCATCCATGTGGGGGCATACGGCCAGGACCTGCAACCCCGCTGGAGCCTGCTCGATATTTTATCGATGCTTGTCGGCCATCTGCCCGCCATCCGCTTCCGGATAAGCTCGCTTGAGCCCACCGAGATCAGCGCCGCGCTGCTGCAGTTTCTGGCGGGCACCGCTAATGTCATGCCCCATCTGCATGTGCCGCTGCAAAGCGGCGACAACGGCATCCTGCGGCAGATGAACCGCCACTATACGACCGAGGATTTCGCCGGCATCATCCAGGATATCCGCTGCCATTTGCCGGATGCCGCTATCGGCGCCGACGTGCTGACCGGTTTTCCGGGCGAAGATGAGACAGCCTTTTGCAACACCCGCTCCCTGCTGGCCGGACTGCCGGTCACCTATCTGCACGTCTTTCCCTATTCCCGGCGACCGGGAACCGTGGCCGCCGGCATGGACCAGCAGGTGGACAAAACAACCAAGGCGAAACGGGTGGCCGAACTGCGCAACCTGAGCACCGAAAAAAAGGCTGCCTTCTACACGAGCCAACTCGGCACGGTGCGCCAGGTTCTGGTTGAGGGCGCAACCCGCCACGACCGACTGCGCCGCGGCTTTACCGAAAACTATATTCCTGTCGCCTGCGAGGCACCGGTCGCGGCTGCCAACCAGCTGCTGCGCGTCAAACTGACCCGCCTGCTGGCGGATGGCACGGTCTACGCCGAGGTGCAGGGGGAGGCGGAGCCGGCTGCCGGTTACTCGAATAACTTCCTGTAACCAATCAGGTTGATAGTCTGTAGGCGTTTAGTCTATTAGCAACTGAAAATTGCCGAAGATTATCTACTTCGCACCATTATTTTTAATCATTTCATTGCGAACAGGCTACAGGCTAACTGTCTAAACAACCTGAGCAGTTTCTAATTCGTTGTCATTTCCGGTGCGGGCTGCTACTATTATCGCCGTCGGTTGCAGCAGCCAATTCCGCCAATCCTTCTAGAGCAACTTTCGTCGCACCATGATCGGTGAAATCATTGCCATCGGGGATGAACTGACCTCGGGCAGGGTACTCAACACCAGCAGCCGCTTTGCGGCTGGCCAGCTCTTTGCTGCGGGTCACGAGATCGTGGCCATGGCCACGGTCCGCGATACGGCCGCCGCGATCGGCGAGTCCCTGAAAAGAGCGCTCCAGCGCTCTGATTTCGTCATCGTCACCGGCGGCCTGGGCGCGACCAGCGACGACCTTACCAATGAGGCGGTGGCCAGCGCCCTGGATCGGCCGGCGACCCTG
>MGTE01000061.1:0-4328 GCA_001799275.1 Deltaproteobacteria bacterium RIFOXYD12_FULL_57_12 | reverse complement strand
CCGGCCGGTCTGACCCTGGAAAAACTGGCCTGGCTACCGGCCGGCGCCGAAATCCTGAAGCCGGAGGCCAGGATGGCGGGCTACCTGCTGGTGCATGACGGCAAGCCCATCTTCTTTCTGCCGGGCGTGCCCCATGAGATGCGGGAACTGCTGGCCGAGCGGGTTCTGCCGCGCCTGGCCCTCTGGGCCGGCAAGTCGATCCGCACGGTCCAGCAACGGGTGTATAAAATTTTCGGCCTGCCGGAACTCGACGTCAACCGCCGCCTCAACCACCTTGAAAAAAGCGACAGCCGGGTGCGGATCGGCTACTATCCGGTTTTTCCGGAGGTGCATTTAAGCCTGACAGTGATGGCGGCGGAGGCCGAAGAGGCGGAAGAGGTTTTTCAGCGCTTTTCCAAAGAGATCGAAGCCATATTTTCTGATACCATCTATGGCCTGGATGACGATACCCTGGAAGGCGTGACCGGCCGGCTGCTGGCTGCAAAAGGCCTGACCCTGGCCGTAGCGGAATCCTGCTCCGGCGGTCTTGTCAGCCACCGGATCACCGCCGTGCCCGGCAGCTCCGCATATTTTACCGGCGGCGTCGTGGCGTACAGCAACAAACTGAAGGAGGCGTTCCTGGGGGTGGACCCTGCAATTCTTAAGCAGCACGGCGCGGTCAGCCCCGCCTGTGTGCGGGCCATGGCCGAGGGTATCCGCGCCCGGACCGGGGCCGATCTCGGGCTGGCAATTACCGGTATTGCCGGGCCGACCGGCGGCAGCGACGCAAAACCGGTGGGCACTGTATTTTTCGGCCTGGCGACCCGTGCCGGCATCTATGATCTGGCCTGCCGCTTCGCCGGCAACCGCGGCCAAATCCAGGAGATGAGCGCGGCGACCGCCTTGAATCTTGTCCGCTGCCTGCTGCTCGACAGGCCGATCATGGCGGACAACAACACTTGACACGCGCCACCCGGCATCCAACAACCCTTTCATCTCAGGAGTGCATCATGACTATTTCCGAGGCTAAAGCCAAGACCCTTGACAATGCCGTGTTCCAGATCCAGAAGCAGTTCGGCAAGGGGGCGATCATGCGTCTTGGGTCACACGAAATCGAGGCAATTGCGGTGATTCCGTCCGGCGCCCTGAGTCTGGATATCGCCATCGGCGTGGGCGGCATTCCCCAAGGCCGGGTCACGGAGATCTATGGCCCGGAGTCTTCAGGCAAAACGACCCTGGCCCTGCATGTCATTGCCGAGGCCCAGAGACGGGGCGGGGTGGCCGCCTTTATCGATGCCGAGCACGCCCTTGATATCGCCTACGCCAGCCGGCTGGGCGTTAATGTCGATGACCTACTGGTTTCGCAGCCCGACTATGGCGAACAGGCCCTGGAGATCGCCGAGGTGCTGATCCGCAGCAACGCGGTGGAGGTCATCGTCATCGACTCGGTGGCCGCCCTGGTGCCCAAGGCGGAGATTGACGGCAATGTCGGCGACCAGCATATGGGACTGCAGGCCAGGCTCATGTCGCATGCCCTGCGAAAATTCACCGGTGTGCTCAAACGGAGCAATACGGCGCTCATCTTCATCAACCAAATCCGAATGAAAATCGGCGTCATGTTCGGCAATCCGGAAACCACGCCGGGCGGCAACGCCCTGAAATTCTACAGTTCGGTACGGCTCGACATCCGCAAGCTCGCCTCGATCAAGGACGGCCAGGAGGCGATCGGCAACCGCACCAAGGTGAAGGTGGTGAAAAACAAGGTGGCCCCGCCGTTCAAGTCGGCTGAGTTCGACATCATCTATGGGGAGGGAATCTCCAGGGCCGGCGACATCCTGGACCTGGGCGCGGAGCAGAACATCATCGACAAGAGCGGCGCCTGGTATTCCTATGCTGGAGAACGCATCGGTCAGGGCCGGGAAAACGCCAAGGCGTTCCTCAAGGAACATCCAGACCTGGCAACGGAAATAGAACAAAAAATCCGGCTGGGCTTCGGCTTGACCCGCACCCCGGCGGTGGCCGCGCCAGCGGAAGAGAACGAACAACCCTAATTCTCTTCCTGATAGCCGTTTGGATTGTTCGTCTGCCAGCGCCAGGCATCGGCGCAGATCTCGTCAAGCTCTTTTTCCGCCCGCCAGCCCAGCTCCTGCCGGGCCCTGGTCGGGTCGGCATAGCAGATCGCAATGTCGCCGGGCCGGCGGTCGACAATGCGGTAGGGGATCGGCCGGTTGCAGGCCCGGGCAAAAGCGGCGATCATTTCCAGCACACTGTAGCCCCGGCCGCAGCCCAGGTTATAGAGCACGAGGCCGGGCCGGCCGGCCAGTTTCGCCAAGGCGCCGAGATGGCCGCGGGCCAGATCGACCACATGGATATAATCCCGCACCCCGGTACCGTCCGGCGTGGAATAGTCATTGCCGTACACCTGCAGCTCAACGAGCCGGCCGATTGCCACTTGGGCGATATAGGGCAGCAGGTTGTTGGGGATGCCCCGGGGATCTTCGCCGATCCGGCCGCTGGCATGGGCGCCCACCGGGTTGAAATAGCGGAGCAGGGCGATGTCCCAGGCCGGATCAGCCCCATGCAGATCCTGGAGAATCTGCTCGATCATCAGCTTGCTGCGGCCATAGGGGTTGGTCGGCTGCAACGGAAAATCCTCGGTGATCGGCACCAGGTCCGGGTCCCCATAGACAGTGGCGGAAGAACTGAACACCAGCTTTCGCACCCCGTATTTCTGCATAATCTCGCAAAGCACCAGGGTGGCGGTGATATTGTTGTGGTAGTAGTGCAGCGGCATGGCCACTGATTCGCCCACCGCCTTCAAACCGGCGAAATGAATCACCGCCTCGATCGCCGCCCCGGCGAAAAGGCGATCAAGGGCCGGAGCGTCGAGCAGGTCGATCTTGTGGAACTCCAAGGGCCGGCCGGCAAGCTCCTGCACCCGCGCCAGTGATGCCGGCCGGCTGTTCACCAGGCTGTCGGCCACCACGACCTCGTGGCCCGCCAGCAGCAGCTCCAGACATGTATGGCTGCCAATGTAGCCGGCGCCGCCCGTCACCAGTACCCTCATAAGAAGCCCTCTGTCTCAGCTTGTTCAATCAAAAAAGGTTTCTGTTTTCCGGCGCTGCTCCCGCAGGCGGCCGGAAGCCCTATGGACAACTTCGCCCAAAAAACGTTATAGCATTTTTCCGTTCATTACCATAGATTTGCGCATTAGGTGGCAATCGTAAAAAAAAGTCTCGGCACAACTGTACAAACAAGGAGGAAGCATATGCCGTATGTAAGCATCCGGGTCGCCGGCAAACTGGCCAGAAAACAAAAAGAGGAAATCTGCAAAGGCGTCACCGAGGTGATTTCCAGGGTGGCCAACAAGCCGCCGGAAACCATCCTCATCTTTATCGACGAGGTGGAGCACGAAAACATTGCCGCGGCCGGCAAACTGCTGCAGAAACCCTCATAGCCTCTCTGCCTTCCTCCGACCATGACGGAACAACAGTCAATAAAAGAAAAATTGCAGCGCCTGCGGGAACAGATCAATTTTCACGCCCACCGCTACTATGTGCTGGATGCTCCGCTGATCGCGGACGGCGAGTATGACCAGCTGTTCCAGGAGTTGCTCGCGCTGGAGCAGGCGCATCCGGAATTAACCACCCCGGACTCTCCCAGCCAGCGAGTCGGCGGCGCGCCGCTTACGGAATTTCAGACTGTTGCCCATCGCTACCCGATGCTCAGCCTGGACAATGCCAACGACACCGTGCAGCTCAGGACTTTTGAGGAAGGCCTTTACCGCTTTCTGAAAAATAACGCCGCGCTCTCCTTTGTGGTCGAGCCGAAGCTGGACGGCCTGGCCGTGGAACTTGTCTATGAACACGGCCTGCTCGTGCTGGGTTCCACCCGCGGCGACGGCCTGGCCGGCGAAGACATTACCGCCAATCTCAAAACGGTGTACAGCATCCCGCTCCGGCTGCTACCCGAAGGCAGGGCGGCAGTGCCGGAACTGCTCGAGGTGCGGGGCGAGGCCTTTCTGTCGCTGGCCGGCTTTGCGGCCCTGAATGCGCAACGAGCCCAGACGGGTGAGCCGCTGTTCGCCAACCCGCGCAATGCCGCGGCCGGCTCGCTCCGGCAACTCGACCCCCAGGTAACCGCCCGGCGCTCCTTGGCCTTTTTCGCCTACGGGATCAGCGACCCTTCCCAGGCACTGGCTGGCAACCAGTCAGAACTGCTTGCCTTTCTCGCAACGCTTGGCTTCAAGACCAATGCGCTGACCAAGGTCTGCCAGGGCATGGACGAGGTTACGCAGCACCTGGCATATCTGAACCAGCTCCGGCCAAGCCTGCCCTATGAAATCGACG
>MGTE01000060.1:9833-32107 GCA_001799275.1 Deltaproteobacteria bacterium RIFOXYD12_FULL_57_12 | reverse complement strand
CCGCTGGGGCAGTCTTGTTTTCATTTCAGTTGACGGCCGCATGATTCAGCGTTATCGGGTTGGGGTAAGGACCGGCAGCGCCATGGAGGAGATTGTCCGGCAGAGCGTCAAGGAGCTCGGGGTGTATCTCTGGAATCAGACGATGCAGGACAGCAACGGCCGGGATCAGGATCTGGCCGGCACGGGATACTAGACCCTTAGACGTTGCTTGTTACCATTTTGCGCTCAAAAATCACATAAACCATACGCTCTCGTGACATTCAGGTTTTAACTGCTGTCAAGGGACTTACACCCCTCAAGGGGGTACTGAAAAGAGTCCAACGCCGCTGGATTAAAACGAGGGAGGCAAGCCATGAAAAAAGTATGCCTGGTTTTTCTGTTTATTATTATTGGAAGCAGTGTGGGGATAGCAGCCGCGGTCGCCTCCGAACTGACATATACCCCGGTCAACCCGTCCTTTGGCGGCAGCCCCTTGAATGCCGGCCCCCTGATGAATGCCGCTATTGCCCAGAAAGACATTGAAGTACCGGAGGACCGCTCGACTTCCCGGAATCTGATGGATGATTTCGAGAGTTCCCTGACCAGGAGAGTACTCAACAGCCTGGCCAATCAGGTTATTGATACGGCCTTTGGCGGAGGCGACAGTGGCGATCTTGCGGACGGCCATTACGAGTTCGGCGACTATATAATCGATATCCTCAACACGGAGGGCGATAATATTCAAGTCACCATCACCGATCTTGTCGGCGGCGGCACGACAACCATTGAAGTTCCCTATTATTGAGATACCCTGTTAAATATGAATATCAGAAAATCTATCTGTCTGCCAAGTATCCTGTTGCTGCTGTTATCTTCCGGTTGCGCCGCATATTTCCCGGTTGGCAAGCAGCCGGCTGAGCCCACCCGGCTGCTCACGACCAGCCGGGACCTTCTCGCCCTTCCCAAACCCAAGGGGAAAATTCCGGTCGCCGTCTACAGCTTTCGAGACCAGACCGGCCAGTATAAGGATCATCCAACCAGCTCCACCTTTTCAACCGCCGTCACCCAGGGCGCCACCGCCATTCTGGTCGAGGCCCTGCTGCGATCCGGCTGGTTTGTGCCCCTTGAGCGTGAAAACCTGAACGACCTGTTGACCGAGAGAAAAATCATCCGCGCCAAGCTTGAAAACGACAAGGATCGCGACCTGCAGGTGCTCAAGCACGCCCCCCTGCTGCTGGAGGGCGGCATTGTCGCCTATGAGACCAACATGGTGACCGGCGGCATCGGCGCCAAGTATTTCGGGGCCGGCGGCGGCGCCCAAATCCGCCGCGACCAGGTGACCATCTATCTCCGCTCGGTTGATGTGCTCAAGGGTGAAATTGTCCATTCGATTTCCACCACCAAGTCCATCCTGTCAGAGGAGGTGGATTTCGGTATCTTCCGTTTTGTCAAAATAAACCGACTGCTGGAGGCAGAGGCCGGATTCAGCAGCAACGAGCCACCACAGATCTGCGTACGGGAAGCAATTGAAATGGCGGTCATCAATCTGATCATCGAAGGGGTAATGGATGGTCACTGGGCCCTGGCTGACCAGAATGATATCAACGCCCCCATCTTCCAGCAGTATCTGAAGGCCAAGGACAGCATCCCGCAACGCTATGATCACACCCTGGTCAGTTCGGCGCAGAATTCCACCCAAGCCCCGACCGCCATTGCCGCCGATTCAGACAAGAAAAAAAGTTATCCGATCTCCGCCGCCGGCCGGCAGGAAGCCGAGCAGTCGGCCGACAAGACCATGGCAGACCGGCAGGATGGCGAAAAAACAACCGCCGCCGACCCCGTTCTCGGTCCGCCCAAAAACGAGCCGGAATCAAAACCTCTGGTCATCAATGGAGAGACCGCGCCCGGCCTGGAAGAGTAAGCCACCCACCCGACAGGCGAGCGTATGGCGGCCGGAGAACCGTCAGCTTGAGATATTAAACGGTAGCAGATTGACATCACGGCATCGAATTCTGATGAAAATACCTGCCCTGCCCTTTTTTGTTTTTTTAGTGGCTTCCGTAAGCTGCGGTTCGGGGAGTGGGCCGGCCTACGGCCAGGAGTTCCGGGCCTGGCTTGAACTGCAGGAAGAAAACAACGGCATTTCCGTGGAGGCGTTCGGCCAGGCGCTTCAAAACAGCCAGGTACACTACGAACTTGAAACCGAAAAACAGGGGAAGAGCGGCCGAACCGTCAGTTTGCAACAGGGAATGCTTACCCTGGACGCCAGAATACCAACCCGTCTTTCCAGGACATGGCTATCTGTGAATACGCGGGCTGGGTTTCAGATTCGTCTTCGACTCATTCATGACGGCAGGATCGTTGCCGAAGAATCCCTTGAGATACCGGCCGACGGCTCGTGATCCTCCTTGATGTCTGCGCTATGATTGCCGCTACTGCCCTGCTCCACAAGGTGTCCCTGCTGACGAGCGACACCAGGCTGCGCGAGACAAAGAACCTGAAAACTATATGGTGAAGTCAAGACGCCATCCCCTGAATCCTGTCAATTTGTTCAGCAAAGACGAAAGAGTTACCCCGACCCCAGGTCTTGAGCAGTTACCAATTTCCCGGGTCCAGGCCTGGTCAGTTCATGCACCAGCCACATCGGCAACCTGAAAAAAATGCACACGAAAATTCCCCCGACCTAGTACTTCCTGACAAATCCCCTTTCACCCCAGCAAGGCTTTCCGGTCGATATTACGAGGTCGGCCCTAGTACCGGTACTAGTATTATTAGCACTTGATATTCCGCGCTTTTTTGGTTAACAAACAGAGGCAACACATTGCGACCAATTTCGGTGTGGACTAATAACGAAAACTACGACACAAATTATCTGTTGACTCTGGACCCCAAAGAGGTTACAGAAATGAGCAATAATTCAGTTGACCAAGATATCCAGGCCAGGGGTGATGGCTCCGCCGAAAGGCACAATACACAACATTGCCCCTGGCATTCTTTTTTATCTTCCCGCCTGAAAGTTGCCTGCTTCGTTGATTGGGAGAACGTTCGTAAACAGCTTTTTACGTCGAAGAAAGGCGTTCCCCGCATCGACTACAACAACACCGTTGTGCTCAATTCCTTCATCCGTGCTTTTCTTGACACCGAGGAACGATTTTATCGCGTCTTTCTTTATTCTTCCCGCCCGATCCAGAGCGTAACGCACCAAGGCAAAACCTACGACCTGACATCCACGCCAGCGTACACGAGGGCCACCGCCTTTATCGATGCCATCGGCCACGAAGAATTGTTCGCCGTCCGGCTTGGCAAGCTGAAAGTAAGGGATGTTACCGTGGTTAATGGAGTCCCTAAGTTCAGACCCGTACAGAAGCAGGTTGATATGCTCATGGGACTTGATATTGCCCATGTCTCCTATCTCCGGCTGGTCGACCGCATTTTGGTCTTTTCATACGATAACGATATTGTCCCGGCCCTAAAAATAGCCAGGGTCAACGGTATTCAGGTTGCTATAGCTGAATGCCCGGACTTGGGGAAAATCAGCGATGACCTCCGGAGACATGCCGATTTCATCAGGTCAATCCGGTTTGCCAAAATCAAGAATGGCATACCTCTTGAAAACGCACTGGAAAAACAAAAAAACAAGGGAACGGAATCTGGCTAATCGTTTAACGGCTGACAAGGCACAGCGAGGTCAAGATTAATCAGACAAATACGGCCCCGGTTTACGGCGGTGAAATTCCGTGACCCAAAATCGGCCTGCGGACCCTGTGAACTCCGGCGTCAAATGCCTGCGGCATCTGGACCGAGCAGGGGTGGAATATTTAACTTTTACGATGTGACCCCGTTTCTCTCCAGTACAGGCAAGGTCTTGGGCGCGCCTCTCAACTCAGACGTTCGCCAGAAGCTGACGTGGGATGAGCTCTCTGGTATCGTACCATTGCGCTAACCTAGATGAGGTCGGTTTGCCAACACGTGGGAGCGCGCCGTTCTCTGTACCACGACAAGGAGTTGTTATGGATCAAAATGGCTGGCTGAAACCTCTCTTGACCGACGCAGCCGCCCTGAAACGTGAGGCAACCAAGCGTCGCAAGCCTTTCAAGGAAATGTCGGTCGCGAAGAGCGATGCTGCGGAGCTCATCGAGCAGGGTTGGGAGGTAGCGCGAGAGCTGAAGCGTACCACCGGTCTGCGACGTGAGTGGCCGCACGAGGAGCGACTTGAGAACCGCACTTGGCTCCTCTTCTGCCTGCTCGGCTACCCCGAAATCAGTTCTGGCCGCAGTTTCAAGGTCAAGATAGAACGCAAGGGCGCGGAACCCCTCTGGAAGCAGATCGACGTCTTGGCGAAAGACAACGAGACCGTTGTAGTGGCGGAGTGCAAGTCCTGCGCACAGGTCACTCGTCGGAGTCTCCAGAAGGATATTGAGGAGTTCTCTAACCTAAAGGGTCCCATTGCGGCGGCAATCAAGAAGCACTATGGCAACGAGCCCAAGCTCAAGATCATCTGGTTGTTCGTCACCAACAACGTCGTCTGGTCAAAGCCCGACCGGGCGCGCGCGATCGGCGCACACATCAACGTTGTGACTGAACGCGAGTTGCGGTACTACCTGCAGATCGCAGATCATCTCCGGTCCGCTGCGCGATACCAATTCCTGGCTGAGTTCCTGAAGGACCAGAAGATTCCGGCGATGGAGAACGTTCGAGTTCCCGCAGTCAAAGGCAAGCTGGGAGGGCGCACGTTCTTCTCGTTCGTCTCAACCCCGCGCCAGATGCTGAAGATCGCGTTCGTCAACCACAGATCACTTAACGACCCGGAGGGTGCTCCCGCATATCAGAGGCTGATCAGCCGGAAACGGCTCAAGCAGATCTCCAAGTTCCTTGAGGACGGCGGGTTCTTCCCGACCAACATCCTTGTGAATTTCGGGCAACAGAGTCGATTCGAGCAGCTGGCCAAGGACGAGGACACCAACGTCGCATTCGGCCACCTCTACCTGCCAAGCAAGTACCGTTCGGCGTGGATCATCGACGGCCAACACCGGCTCTACGGATATGCGCCGCTCTCGGATCATGAGCTGGGCCAGAACATCATGGTCGTAGCGTTCGAGAACCTCGACAAGACTGAGGAAGCCAACCTCTTCGTCACGATCAACCACGAGCAGAAGTCGGTCCCCACGACCCTTCTTGATGACCTAGAGGGAGAACTCAAGTGGGGTTCGGACAGGCCAATTGAGCGGATTGGCGCGATCAGCGCACGGCTCATCACCCAGATGAACGGCGACATCGGCGAAGCGTTGTACGGTAGGGTCACCCAGCAGGGAATTCCCGCCACTGAGAAGACCTGTCTCACAGTCCCGGAACTCAAGGCGGGAATCAGACGATCCGGGCTTGTGGGCAAAGCGATCCTGCATGGGAAGGAGTACACACCGGGTCCGCTGAGTGATGTAACGGACTCGCAGACTCTTGACCGGGCTCGCCAAGTACTCAACAGCTACCTCGACCAAATCGCCACGGCGAACACTGAGCTCTGGGAGATGGGTCGGCAAGGGCTGCTTTGCACCAACACCTCGGTACAGGCGTACCTCCAGCTGCTTGGCTCCGTAATCTTGTTCATGGAAACAGACAAGAGCCTTGCGGCTCGCGAGCTTGAACCACTCGAACTACTGGCGGAGATTGGAGAGTATCTCGAACCGGTGGTGAATTGGGTGAAGAAGGCTACTCCCTCTGAGATGGTCTCCCAGTTCAAAGTACAGTTCGGTTCCGGCGGGCCGCGGGAGTACTACTTCAGACTGTGCCGGCTGGTACAGCAGGCGCATCCCAGCTTCGAGCCCGATGGTCTGGCTGAGTGGACTGAGTCGCAGTCTGAGGAACGGGTCGCGGAGGCGGACCGCCAGATCAAAGAGTTCAACATCCTCGTGCAGAAGTTCATCTTCGCTCGATTCAAGGATATCTACGGGCTCGAAGGCGATGCGTACTGGCACAAGGGCGTAACAGACAAGGACATCCGTGCGAAGGCGTACAAGAAGTCGCTTGACGATGATGAGAACCCACTGCCGTTAGAGAACTACCTCGACTTCATCGAGTACAAGAAGATCGTCGAGAACCGGGCGCACTGGCAGCTCTTCAAACCCGCGTTCGACATCCCCGAGCCGGGTCAGAAGGGACAGTCCAAGAACCTCAAGTGGATGGAGCGAATCAACGAGTTGCGCCGCATTTCCGCTCATGCCACGGAGAGTCGAAGTTACAGAGTTGAGGACTTCGACTACATCGACTATGTCTACTCGGAGTTCACGCGACGCGTTGCGGCCTACAAGCCACAGGAGTTTGACGAGACGGTGGAGCTCCGATGAAGCCGTTCCTGAACTGGGCTGGCGGAAAGCGGTGGCTCGTCTCGAATCACGCCGCCATTCTCCACGCGCCTTGCGATCGCTTCGTGGAACCGTTTCTCGGAAGCGGCGCCGTGTACTTCCACTTGGAACCGAAGAAGGCGCTTCTCTCCGACGCGAATCCACGCCTGATTGAGACTTTCGGCGCAGTGCGTGATGAGCCAGGCGAAGTGCTTGAACTCCTGAAGCTCCATCAGCGTAGGCACGACTCTGGTTACTACTACCGCGTGCGTGAGCAGAGTCTGCGGAAGAACGCGACCCGGGCGGCCCAGTTCATCTACTTGAATCGCACCTGCTTCAATGGGCTCTACCGCGTGAACCTGGACGGGCGATTCAATGTCCCAAAGGGTTCGAAGGATGCAGTATTACTGCCTGATGATGACTTCCTCGCTTGGTCTGAGTTGCTCAGGGGGGCTCAACTCCGCGCCGGCGACTTCGCAGAGTCAATAGAAGAAACAGGGCCAGGGGATCTCCTGTACGTGGACCCGCCGTACACGGTCAAGCACAATATGAACAACTTCGTGAAGTACAACGAACGGATATTCTCGTGGGCGGATCAAGTCCGGTTGCGGGACAGCTTGGTCGCAGCAACAAAACGCGGGGTCCGCGTTATCCTCTCCAATGCCGATCATCCTTCCATACGAGACCTCTACCCCGCTTCGGACTGGGCAAAGATCACCTTGGGGCGTCACAGCAGACTCGCGGCCTCATCGGATCACCGCAAGCCAACAACGGAACTCGTCATCTCGAATTGCCTCTCGGCTCGAAGCAAGCATCGCGATCCGCGAGTCTGCACGTAGCACACAGGCTACAGGCTGGCTCTTGGTACAAACTCTGGGACTATTAGGGAAAACTCGGAAACTCGGGGACGTTATTGACTATGTTGACAGAATTTTGGACGCGCCCAAGACATCCCGTAATCCCGGGGCGTAATGGACGGTAATGATGGACTTCAGATTATAAGATTCGTGAGGCGGGACTCTTTTCCGGAAGCCCTCCTGGTTGCGTGACTGGAAAGAGCAATATCTCGTAATCACACAATTATCTTCATCGTCGAGGAGTAAAGCTCATGAGATTTACAATGTTTTTACTGATTATTTTGGGTTGGTATTTTGTCTCGCCCGCCGCCGGCCTGGCCTGGACCGGTCGGGTAATCGAGGTGCAGAACGCCCTTGTGCTGACCGTGGTTCATGAAAATGAGGAAAAAAAGGTTCGCCTGTTTGGAATCGAGGTCATTCAGCCGGGGAAGTCAATGGCCGAGCAGGCCAATAAATATACGACTGAAATGCTCTTGGGCAAGGAGGCCACCTTCGAGGTTGTTGACAGTGGCCCAGAGTATTTTTTTGCAGTTGTTACCCAAGGAGAAACCATCATCAACGATGAACTCGTCCGGCAGGGTTATGCCTGGGTAGTGCCCCGGTATCAAAACACCCCGTATGGCATTAAATTGACCTCGATTCAGGCGAATGCCAAGAAAAAAGGGGCTGGGGTATGGGCCGACAAAAACGGCAAATTGCCCCTGCGGGCCACGGGTACAGCTCAAGAGAACAAGCAAAACATTCTCATCAAACCGAGAAAACCGTTATTTACTTTCTGATGGTGTTTCGTTTCCGACCTTATAAAAGAGAGGGTATATGCTCAAGACAATATTTGTTGGGTTCGCGGTGCTATCGATCTTGACGCCTTTGGCGCATGCCGGTTCAGACAACCCAAAGCAAACAGCCGAGACGTCCGGGCAGCAGGTGCTTTCAGTAAAATCCGTCACGCCCATTTTCAGCCAACTGCTGTCGTTTTCTTTCCCCCATGGCTTCAAAACCATAGCCGCGAACACCCGCGGTTCACAGTACATCCAGGAAGCGGTGCTCAACGGTGAATATGAAAACAATTGGACGCAAATGCTCACCATCACGGGAGCCAAGGGCCTTGCCGCCAAACCCAACCTGTCGCCCAGGATATTTGCGGAAAGCATAGCTGATGGTTTCAAGCGCGCCTGCCCGAAATCATTCAGCGCAAGCACCCTCTCGGCAGAGAAAATCAGCGGCCATGATGGATTCGTTGCTGTCGCAAGCTGCGGAACTTCGCCCTCAACTGCCGGGCAGACAAGCGAAACGGCGCTGATCGCGGTCATCAAAGGCGAGAACGACTACTACACGGTCCAATGGGCTGAAAGAACGATGCCATCAAGTACGCCCATGGCAATCGACAGAACAAAGTGGATGGAAAGATTCAAGCGACTTGGCCCGATCAAACTCTGCCCGAAAATTCCGGGGGAGACCGCGCCGTATCCGAGTTGTGTCGGCGCGAAATGAATCTGGAGATTTCATCAGGAAAAAAAACGAAATGCTCGATTCAGGCAGCCATGCACGCAGTTTGGTCGCCGAAGCAGCGGGAGTACCCGGCAGAAGCATGAATCGCTCGCCAAACATAGACGCCTCGTGGCGTCCAGCCAACAGGTGTGCCCTTCTGAAGGCCGCGGCATGGTCGCGGGCCGTGGTTTGCATCGCGTTTTTCCTCTCGTTCCTGGCCATATTTCCCGCCGCCGTCGGTCATTGCCAGGAGTTTCCCTTTACCCTCGACTTCGAGGGCGGCAACCTCGCCGGCTGGCGCGCCACGGGCAATGCCTTTTCAAACCAGCCCACCTTCGGCGACAACCCCACCGCCCGCCAACGCGGCCAGCCCTCCAACCATCAAGGAAACTACTGGATCGGCACCTTTGAGAATTTTCGATTCCCGGAACGCGAGCGACCGGGGTCGATCCAGGGAGATAAGCCGCGGGGAACCCTGTCCTCGGCGCCCTTCATCATTCCGCCTGGCCGGCTCAGTTTTCTGGTGGGCGGCGGCAGCGGTTTCGAGACCCGGGTGGAACTCTTGGCGGCTGCCGACACTGGTGATGTGGAATTCCGCGAGAAACCTGTTTATCGAGCTTCCGGCCGCAACACCGAGAGCATGGAGCGCATCGAGTGGGACCTCACCCCCGTTGCCGGGCGCACCGGCCGACTGCGGATTGTGGACCAATCCTCGGACGGTTGGGGCCACATCAATGTCGACGATTTTCGTTTCTCCGCTCTGCCGGCCGGCCCTGATCGACCACCGGAAATAGTTCCCGAACCGCGGCAGGTGGTCGTCCCCGAACTCACGGGCCGCACCTCGGACGAGGCCGCGGCAATCCTCGCGGATCACGAACTCGTGGTCGGCCGGCGCCATGAGCTGCCCGGCGATGGGTTGCCAGGCACGGTCATCAAGCAGGCGCCAGCAGCCGGCACCTGGGTTTTACCCGGCACCGGGGTGACGCTGGGAATCGCCACCAGCCGGCTGGTAACAGTGCCCGACCTTACCGGGCAAACGCGCCTTGCCGCCCTGGAATCTATTCGGAGGGCGGAGTTGCGGCCCGGGGAGGAGATCGAAAAAGAATCCGACCGTCCCGCCGGCACGGTCATCGCGCAAAAACCGGCCGCCGGGACGCTGGTTGCCGTTGCCTCAAAGGTCTGGTTGGTTCTTGCCGTGCCCGAGAAAATTGAGGTGCCGAAGGTCGTAGGCATGGCCCTGGCCGAGGGCAGCGCCTTGCTTGCGGAGAGTCGGCTCGCCGTTGGTCGGCTGCGGGAGGTAACGGATGAGGCCGACCCATCGACGATCATCGACCAGCGGCCCAAGCCCGGCACAACAGTGGCGGCCGGCAGCGCCGTTGACCTCATTGTCTCCCGCGGCCCGGCGCTGGTGGAGGTGCCAAATCTGCGCGACCTGCGGCTGGAATCGGCTGGGGAGTCGCTACGCCGGGCAACGCTCCGCATCGGCGCGGTCTCGACGGCGGAATCCACCTCGGTCGCCGATACCGTGATCGAGCAGCAGCCGGCGGCGGGCTCACAAGTTGCGGCCGGCAGCGCCGTCGACTTGGTCCTTGCCCGTCCCGCCCTGACAACGGTCCCGGATCTTGTTTCGCATCCACTGCCCGAGGCGGTCGACATGCTCCGTTCGGCAGGCCTGACTCCAGGGAAAACCAGCCAACGACCGGCGGAGCCGCCCGAAAACACGGTGATCGACCAGCAGCCGGTAGCGGGCAGCAGGCTGCCGGTCGGCAGCGGCGTGGACATCGTCATCGCTGCTGCCATATCGGTGGTCGTGCCCGATCTGGTCGGCTTGGACCAGGCCGCGATCCAAGAGACGTTGAAGCGCGTCCGGCTCGTGCCCGGCACGGTCGCCTATCAAGAAACAGCCGAAGGAGCGGGGCGCGTTCTGGCGCAGTCACCCGCCGCCGGCGAGGAAGTCAAGGCAGGCTCGCAAGTCGATGTGACCATCGCCGCCGCAACCCTCATTGTTGTTCCCAACCTCCTCGGGCAATCACGGGAAGAGGCCTACGAAACCCTGGTCCGCAACGGCCTTGCGGTGGGCGGCGCGGCGGAACAATCTTCCGCCAAAACAGCCGGCACAGTGCTCGACCAGCGGCCGGGGCCGGGCAACAAGGTTCCGCCCGGCAGCGCGGTGGACCTGGTGGTCGCCGGGCAACCGGCCGTTGCCCTCCGCTGGGCATATATCGCCGCTGGGCTGCTTGCGGTTTTCGCGGCCGGTTATTTCCTGGCCCGCCGGCGCAAGCCCGGCCTGCCGGGGAAAGATGGGGCCGGACCGGTGGTGTCGGTAAGACCGCACGTCGATCCCGGCAGCCAGGAGATGTTTTTCGAGGCGCCCGCCGCTGCTGAATACGTCCTGCAGCTCCGCCCCAAGGGAGACCCTGGCGCGCAGAAAGTGGACTGCGAGACCGAGCTCACAAACGATGGAGGGCAAGGGGTATGACGGCTTCCGAAATGACACTTGCGCATTTTTTCCTTACCGAGGAGAAGGCGATCACCGGCAAAATCCGGGCCGATCTGGAGACCTCCTCCCGAATGGCCGACCTCCGGAAAGCGGTGGAAAAGGTCGGGGAGGGACTGCTCTGGTCATCGGTGGAAGATGAACTGTACAACTCCTTCGCGGCCCTCCTTAACGTGCCGCTCAAAAGCATCCTCGTGAGCGGCTGGGCAAAGCAGGCCGAGATCCGCAAACACCTCAAAAAGGGCGCCGCCGCCCCCCCGGAGGAGATTTTTCTCGTGCCGCTCGCCAAGCACACCCTTAGCTCGGAACACAAGCCGTCCATTGAGCTGCTCCTCAACCAGCAACCGCTGGGGAGCGTCACCTTCCACATCATTCTTGCCCTCAAGTTCGAGGGGGCGGTCCTCAAGATCCAGCGCGGCCGGATTCGCGAGGTCCAGACCGGCACCTGCCTCGGCAGCGGCCGGATCACCTGCGAGGAGATATTGTTGATCGAAAAAACGACCAGGAAAGTCAACCTCCCTGGTCGGGTCGTGTTCGACGACGCGGAACCTTCGGCCTAATGACCTGTCCGCCGCTTGTAACAGGAGAAAAAACCTATGCCTGATATAAGGATATTTCTGGTCGCCGCCCTCCTGGGGTTGATCTTCCACGGCCCGGTAGCGGCTGAAATGTACAAGTGGGTGGACGGCAACGGCGTGACTCACTATTCGGACAGCCCGCCACCCAAAGCCGAATCGGCAAAGCAGTTGACGGTGCGGCCCACCACTTCTGCCAGTCCGCCGCCGGCAGATCGCGTCACCGCGCCAGTGCCGGCCCCGCCGCCAAAGGCAGAGGTTAAGCCCCAGCCGCCGCCAAAAGTAAAACCCGCGGCAGCGCCGGTGAAAAAAACTGGGCCACCCAAGGTGGAGCTCTACACCACAAGCTGGTGCCCGTATTGCGAGAAGGCCCGCAAATATTTTCGGATGCGCGGCATTGCGTTTATTGAATATGACGTCGAAAAGGACAAGAACGCCGACCGCCGCAGAAAACAACTTGTCAGCGAAAAAGGCGTGCCTTTTGCGGTGGTTAACGGTAAACGGATACTCGGCTATCAGGAAGCAGAGTATGCTAAGGCACTGAAAGGGCAGTGATGGCCCGATCGAACAGCGAATGCCGATCGCCACTGCCGCCATCCCTGGCTCCCGCGGCATTAGCCCATCCCTGGGCGTCAAGGAATATCGAATCTACTTACTTTGGAGGACGGCATGCAAGAAGACCCTTCCCCTTTGACAACCGCGCCGCAGAAACCTGAAGCGGCCGGGCCGCACCACGCCGGGTCTTTTCTGCGCAGACCTGTTGCCGTCCTGCTGGCTATTCTGCTGGCCGTGCTGCTGGCAGGTCTCGGTGCTTACTACCGGGTCGGCGTCATGGTAGAACAACGCTACCGGGAACTGCTGCCAGCGGAGGCCGCCAAGAACAATCTGACGCTGACCGTCACCAGTTATAACCGCGGCATTTTCCAATCCACCGCCCAGGTGGAATGCAGCCCCATCGCCTTTGGCCGACCGGCGGCGGGCTCGGACAAAGAACAACAGACCATGCGCATCGTCCAGACACACGTGATCCACCACGGGCCGTTCTGCCGGACCGACAAAGGCTGGTCTTTCCACCCACGGCTGGCCTTCATCGAATCCAGCACTACCGTTACCTTTGATAAAGGGCCGGAAGAAAGCCGACGCCTCCAGAACGAATTGGCAGAACTCTTTGTCCTCCGCTTGGCAGCCGCCGTTAATTTCGACAACACGGCCGAGATCAACATCGACAATCCGGCGGGCAGCAGAACCATTACCCAGGACGGCAAGACACTTACCTTCAACTGGCAGGGCATGACCGGCCAGTTCAGCCTATCGGCCGACCGGCGCGGCGCCGGCTCCCTACAGGCCCCCGGTTTTGAGCTGGTCGCTGGCGACCTGCGCCTGCAGATCAGCGGCCTGCAGGCGCAGGTCGACATCCACCAGTCCCCGGCCGGCCTCAGCCTGGGCGACATCACCTATACAATCGACCGCATCCAGGCGGAAAACCCGACCGGTCCAGACCCGTTACACTTCTCCCTGACAGGCTTGCGCGTGCAAAGCACCACCCGGGAAGAGCAGAACAAGATCAACTCAACCACCGCGCTCGGCATTGAAACCATAAACCTTGACAACGATCAACACGGCCCCCTTCGCATGGACTGCGAGATCCGCAACCTCGACGCCGCCGCCCTTGTCCGGTTGCAGGCGCATTTCGCGCAACTGCAGGGCCGGCAACAGGCAATCGACCGGGCCGAGTTGAACCAGGTCATGCTGGCCGGCCTGACGGAATTCCTCCCGGCCATGCTGAAAAGCGCGCCGGAATTCGAAGTAAAACAGTTCGACATCAAAACCCGGCATGGCGATTTTTCCTGGGCCATGCAGATCAAGGTGGACGGTGACGCGGCCCGGGCCATGGTCTCGCCCTTCCAGCTTGTCGGGGCGATTACGGCGCAGGCGGAAATGACCATCTCCGAAACCCTGCTGGCCCGCACCCTCACCGCGATCAACCGACAACAACTGACCAAGGCTTGGCAGGCCGGGGAACTGGAGGCCGGCCCGGACGAAATCGACCAACTGGCCGCGCGGCGCAGCCGCCAGCAGCTGCAAGACCTGGTGGCCCGCCACCTGCTGGTCAAACAGGACGACCAGATAAAGGCCAGGGCAACGTTCCGGCAAGGCCGGCTGCTGGTAAACGGCTGGCCCCTTGACGTGCCAAGCGCTAACTTGTGACCGGGTGGGAATAAGGGGAAAAAACTACACTCAGGCACAGAGGCAGAAGGCACAAAGTCGAAATGCAGTAGTATAGCCCCTTGATCGCCTATTGACCCCTGTCGCTTGCACCTTGGCTACTAAATCAATTCTGTATTCTAACTTCTACCTCTGTGCCTTTGTGCCTGAGTAGTTACAGAAAAAACCAAGAACCCAACCAACATCAAAAAAATCATGCAGACTATCCAAACTCTGATCAACAATGTCGAAACAGTCATCGTCGGCAAACGGCCGGTGATCGAACTAGCTGTCATCTCGCTGCTCTGCCGCGGCCATGTGCTGCTGGAAGACGTGCCGGGCACCGGCAAAACCATGCTGGCCCGCGCCCTGGCGCGTTCGTTGGCAGTGGACATGAAGCGACTGCAATGTACGCCCGACCTGTTGCCTTCGGACATCACCGGCGTACCCATCTACAACCAGAAGACCGGCGACTTCGAGTTTCGGCCCGGCCCGGTCTTCACCCACATCCTGCTGGCCGACGAGATCAACCGTGCCACCCCGCGCGCCCAATCGGCATTATTGGAATGCATGGAGGAATTCCGCGTTAGCGTGGATGGCAGCACCTACGACCTGCCACCCCTGTTCATGGTGCTGGCCACCCAGAATCCCATTGACATGGCCGGCACGCATGTCTTGCCGGAGGCGCAACTCGACCGCTTCTTCGTGCGCCTCAACGTCGGCTATCCCACGCTGGATGAAGAACTGAAAATCCTCAACGCCCAGACCTTTTCGCACCCCATCGAGCAATTGCAGGCGGTAACCACGGAGGCGGAGATCCTGGCGGCGCGCGAGGCAGTAAAACAGATTCGCCTCAGCCCGGACGTGGCCAAATACATCGCCAGCATCACCGCCGCAACAAGGCAGCATGCCGACCTGCGGCTGGGATCCAGCCCGCGCGGCACGCTGGCCCTGGCGCGGGGCGCGCGCGGCCTGGCCTTTTTGCGTGGACGCGACTACGTAACACCGGATATGGTCAAACAGCTTGTCGCCCCGGTGCTTGAACATCGCCTGATCGTGCGGCCGCAGGTTTCCGCCCTCGGGAAAACGGCAAGCCATATTCTGAAAGAAGTGCTGGATCAGGTGGTGGTGCCGCCGTCCTGAGGTCAACCACACAAGGTTCAATATAGCCGATGACCCTGACCAAGCAGAGCTGAATAAGTCCATTACACCACGAACAACGGAATGTCTTGTGCGCGCAAGGTTTATGAAATTTATGACCGCAAGCTGGCAACAATCAACGTCTAATGGACTAAATCTCCCCGCCTGGATCTCCCGCCACCGTAAACCTCTGGTGTTGATTGTTTTCACGTTGGTGGCTTATGAGGCAGCCATCAACCGGATGCAACAACCCTTGCCCTGGGCAATCGCCGCCTTGTTGCTGTCGACGCTGATTACCGGATTCGCCTGGCCGCACTGGCTGATAAGACACCTGTCCGTGACCCGTACCGGGCCGGAGCGTGCCGAGGAAGACGAGATCATCCATTTTCATGCCATCATCAGCAATCACGGCTGGCTGCCGCGGTTCATGATAGAGGCCGTGGACCATCTGCCGTTTGTCGGCGCGGCACAGGGCACGGAGACCGCGGGCGAAAAAGTGCTGGGCGTGGTCGCCTATATCGGCGGCAATACAACGCGCAGTTTCGACGTGCCGTTGCTCTGCGAGAAGCGCGGTTTCTACCGGCTCGGCCCGGTCGGGCTGGCCTCCAGCTTCCCGCTCGGCCTGGCCGAGGCCCGCCAGCAAAAAAACGGCGGCGTGCAGACCCTGACCATCTATCCCGACGTCTTCACGATCATGAAACTGCCGCTCTCCGGCACGCAGAGCGAAATCCATCGCGGCGGCTTTTTGCTGCCGAAGGGGGCTGGCGCCGCAGAGTTTTCCGGCCTGCGCGAGTACCGACGCGGCGACAACCCGCGCCATGTGCACTGGCCGACCACGGCCCGGCTGAACGAGCTGATGGTGAAGGAGTTCGAACCGCTGGCCTCCGCCTCGCTGTATATTGTCCTTGATTTGTCGGCTGATGCCAATGTCGGCAAAGGCAAGCATTCCAGCTTTGAATACGCGGTGCGCATTGCCGCTTCCATCGGCCGCTACGCGTGCAGTAATGGCATGCCCATTCAGCTGAACGGCGAAGGCGCACACAGCCTGGCCATCGGACTGGGCTCCGGCGATGCGCACTTCCGCAGCATCCTGGATGCGCTGGCCGTTGTCGCTGCCGATGGCGCGACGCCGTATGCCAAAGTGGTGCAGAACGCTGCCATGAACTGCCGCCATGGCCAAACCGTGGTGGTTTTTCTTTCCGAACCCGAGGTGCGCTTCGCCGACACGGTACAGGCCATTGCCCTGCTGCGGGCGCGCGGCGCCCATGTGCTGGCTATCGCCTTTGAGCGTGAATCGTTTCTGGCGGAAACCGCCTTGCCGGCGCAGCCTCTGCCATCGCTCTGGGCTGGCCTGCTCGATCTTGGCGTGGCCTGTCTGCCCATCCGCAACGGCGACGATCTGGTGGCGGTGTTCAACCCATGAGCCCGCCGCTGCGATATCTTCCCGCCTATTGCGGGTTGTTTGCCGCGCAGGTCCTGGCGTTGACGTGCAACGCCTTTCTCGATATCCGCTACGGCATTTTCGGCACCGAGGTCCAACTCTGGGCCTTCGCCTTCGCCATCACCCTGCGGGTAGGCTGGCAGCAGAACGGCGAAATCAGCAAGCGCGGCAATAGATGGATGCGCACCACCCTGGTCTTCGGGATGCTGCTTTCCCTGCTGCTCTTTATCCCGATGTGGCGTTTTCCGCGAGCCGCGATCTACATCCTGGCGATGTTGCAGGTGTCGTATAACTGCATCACCACCAGCCGGCGGCATCTGCATCTGAGCCTGCTCATGTCGGTGGCCATGGTGCTGTTCGCCGCCACCCACTTTCGGGCCGACTGGGCCATGTTCTTTTACCTCATCCCGTACGTGACCGCCGTGGTCTTCACCCTGGTGGCGGAACAGATCAACCGCACGGTAAGCGAACTGCGGCGGCAGAGCCTTGGGGATCAAGTCGTCGGGGCGCAGGGCATCGCCATTGCCGCCGCCACAACGGTCATCCTGGCCCTGGGCCTGCTGCTCTATACGATCACGCCGCAGGTGAGCTGGCCGGCCCTGGCATGGCGATGGGGGCTGCCGGGCAACGTTAACACCCTAGGCGACGCTCAAACAGGCGATGATGGAATGCCGGCTGGTGGAGGCGGCGGGACAGGCGACAACGGCTGGGGCGATGGGGGCGGCGGCGGGAGCATGCGACCGGGCTGGCCAAGCGCCGATGAACTGCGCGCCACCGCCGGACAAACCGGCATGCCGGAGTGGCAACGCCAGGCGATCAACGGTCTGGCTGACCTGGCGGACGGCCTGCAGGCGCTGATGAAACCCGTCATCGACAGCCTGAGGCAGCTTGCGGAAGCGCTGATCGCAATGCTTAACGAATTGCACGAAAGTTTAATCAGGCTTCTCTACATCCTGATGGCGCTGGCGTGGCTCTATGCCCTGTGGCAACGGTTGCGACAGACGCGGCTGCCGATCTGGCTGCGCACGCGATTCGACTATTTTCGTCTGGTGCTCCTTACCATGCACAACGATGAGTTGCAGGGCGCCCGAACCTGCTACGAGGCCATGGCCCGTCTTTTCGAGCTGCACGACATCAAACGTGGACGCTTTGTCAACACGCTGGAATATCAGGCTGAAATCAATTCGCATTACCTTCACTTGCGCCGGGAGACAGAAGAAATAACCCGCCTCTACGAGGATGCCCGCTATGGCGGCTTGGTCGGTTCTTCACAAGTCGAGCGCATGCGGGAGCTGTACCGCCAGGTTTTTCAGCTTATCGGGAAGAGAACACGGGAATCTTATTGAGAGCTTATCCGGAAAGAAAACTTGATAAATTCGCAAACCTTAATCGCGCCGAGACGCGCCGAGACGCAGAGAAAAATATCCTTTTGCTTCAATTGGTTACCCATGCGGACTCTGCGCATCTGCGGGATAAAATGTTTTTTTACGACGCCATCAAATTCGGGCGTTGGCCTTGACCTCGGCTACCCCAGGCCCCAGGTCTTGCCGAACCATTTTTTCTTCGGTTCGTAGCGGGTCACCCGGTTGCGGCCGTTTTTCTTGGACTCGAACAGGGCCTGATCGGCAAAACTGATCAGATCGTCCTTGTCAAAATTTTCTTGATGGGGGACAAGGGCCGCGACTCCGAAGCTCATGGACACGGAATAGCGTTCCAGGCCGATTTCAAAGGGTTGGCCACTCACGGCCAGGCGCAGCTTTTCCGCCACGACCATGGCCTCCTCCTCGCCGGTTTCGGGCAGGACAACGGCGAATTCCTCGCCGCCGTAGCGGGCCAGCAGATCATACTCCCGCAACCGCGCGGCCAGCACCGCGCAGAGCTGCCGCAGGATGGCATCACCGGCCTGGTGGCCGTATTTGTCGTTAAAGGTTTTGAAGTTGTCCACGTCGCACATGATCAGGCTGAGGCTGGTTTCCTTGCGCACGGCCCGGCTCATCTCCTGATCGAGAAAATCCTGAAAATAACGGTGATTGTACACCTCGGTGAGTCCGTCGAGGGTAGCCATCTTCTCCAGCCGCCGGTTCTTCTCCTCCAACTCCTGGGTCAGCTTCTGCAGCCGAACCTTGGCCTGAATCAGCTCTTTGTTCATCTGCTCGTAGGACATGTTAAGGACGCTCAAGGCCGCATTGGCCTCCATGAGAATCTCCTCGATGGACTTGGGTTCGCTGATCCGCAGGTTGAAGAATTGGCCGATCCGGGCCAGTTCGGAATGCATCTTTTCCTGAATCCGCTCGATGGCTGGCTCGTCCAGATTGAGCATCTCCCTGGCGTGCTGGGTGAATTCGCGGTGCGAGTCGCGCGGATGGCCGGTGTAGAGAATCTCGGCCAGCAGCCCGGCCAGATGGGCGATGATGACGGCCATCTTTACCCGGTCGTCATCATCCTGGCAGGCGGCCGGCTCGTGGTGCCAGCGGATGGGTTCGCTTAAGATAGCCGGAAACCGCCAGTTCCGGGCCACCTCGTGGCCGATGTCCTGGTGGTCGGCGCCGATCAAGCGTTGCTCCAGCTCGGAGAGCGGTCCTCCATTTTTCTCCGCCTCGACCAGAACCAGGTTGTACTCGGTCGGAAAGGCACGGGCCAGGACCATCTCGCCGATGTTCTGCAGCAGGCCGGCAATAAAGAACTCCTCCGGATCGACCTGTTCGAGGGTCTCGGCGATCAGCTTGGCAGCAACAGCCGCAGCCAGGGATTTTTCCCAGAATCTCTTGTAATCGAACCGGTCGGCATGGCCATGAGGCTTGATGGAAAGAAAGTTAAAGGAGAGGGCCAGGCTGCGCACCGCGTTGAAGCCGAGGATGGCCACCGCCTGATTGATCGTGCCGATCTGGTTCGGGAAGGCGTAGAAGGCCGAGTTGGCTATTTTGAGAATCTTGGCCGACAGGGCCATGTCCCGGGAGATCACCTTGGCGATGTCCTGGACCGTCACCTCGGGATGGGAGGTGACCTCGATCAGCTTGGCGGCCACCGACGGCAGGGTCGGCAGGGTGGCGGATTGCAGGACGGCCTTGAGAACGGCTTGTCGGTTCATTGAAGCCCCCATGGAAAGAGTGGTTGACTGATACGGCATAATACCACTGCCAGCCGTAAAGGGGAAGTCTCCAGGGCCTCTCCAACACACTGGGGCTTGACATATGCCGGCCGCCGCGCTAATGCAAGGTCAGTGCAAGTGATTGCAGGACAGTCCTTGAACCCGGCCCGCTGGGCCGACCCGGGGAGATGCCGCCATGAACTTTCCCGCCCTTTTTTCCGCTGCCGCCATCAATGCCTGTTCCCTCCGGAACCGGATCATCATGCCCCTCTACCCTACCAAGTACGCCATTGACAGCCGGGTGAATCCCCGGCTGCTGGAGTTCTATCGAGCCAGGGCCAGGGGCGGGGCGGCCCTTATCGTCCTGGACTGTCCCTGCCTCGATTTTCCCCGGGCCTACAAGGGCGGCCACGAACTGCGGATCGACCGGCCCGAGTATGCCGACAGTGTGCGGGCTTTGCTGGCCGCCATCCAAAACGAGGGAGCCCGGGCCTTCATGCAACTCAACTATCCCAAGGAGCGAAGCGTTGCCGCCTCCACCCCCGGGGCCAAGCAGAATGGAGATTCCTGGAGCGTGGCCCTGGCCAAGCCCATGTCCCTGGAACAGGCAGCGGAGATTCTGGAGATCATGGCACGTGGCGCGGCAGGAGCCCGTGAACTCGGCTACGACGGGGTTGAAATTCAGGCAAGCTACGGCGACCTGATCGCCCAGCTTCTTTCGCCGTTGTCGAATAAGCGAACCGACGAACTGGGCGGCCCGCTGGAGAACCGAGCCCGTTTCCTCTGCCGCCTGATCGAACAGGTGAAAAGCGCGGCTGGCCGGGACTTCCCGGTCATGGTCAAGCTGGTTTGCGATGAATACGTGGCCGGCGGCCTGGAAATGGACGAGGCCGTGGCCATTTCGGTCCTGACCGAAAAGGCCGGGGCCGACGCCATCATCGCCAACGGCGGCAACAAGGCGACCAAATTCATGACCATCCCCGGCCACGACAGCGCACCCGGCCCGCTGGTCGACCTGGCGGCCCGGCTAAAGAACGCGGTCAACATCCCGGTGGCGGCCATCGGCAAGATCAATACCCCGGCCCTGGCCGAGGAGCTCATCAGCCAGGGCCGGGCAGATTTCGTGGCCATGGCCCGCGCCCTGGTGGCGGACCCGGAGCTGCCGCGCAAGGCGACGGCCGGAATGGTGGCCAATATCCGCGGCTGCGTCTACTGCCTGGAGGACTGTGCCGACAAGGGCGTAAAAGGCCTCGGCCGCGCCTGCGCGGTCAATCCCTTTGTTGGCCGGGAATATCTCTGGCAGATCACCCCGGCCAGCGTGAAAAAACGGGTTCTGGTCATCGGCGGCGGACCAGCCGGCATCCAGGCAGCGATCATCGCCGACCAGCGCGGCCATGCGGTTGAACTATGGGAAAAGGAGCAACAGTTGGGCGGCCAGATCCGGCTGGCCCATCTCGCGCCCCACAAGGAAGAGATGACCGAGGTGTTCCGCTATCTCAGCCACTGTCTGGCCAACAGCCGGGTGGTTGTGCGGATTGGCCGGGTTGCCGACGCGGCGGCTGTTGTCGCCCATGGCCCGGATGCGGTGATCGTGGCCTGCGGCTCCCAGCCGGCAGGCCTGCCGGTGCCTGGCAGCGACGGGGACCAGGTCCTTGCGGCCAGAGCGGTTTATCAAACAAAACCGCAACTGGGCCAACGACTGGTCATTATCGGCGGCGGCGACCTGGGCTGCGAAACCGCGGACTGGCTCGCCGGGCCGGAGAAGCAGGTAACCGTGGTCGAACTCCTGCCCGAGGTACTCGGCCGGATGAAAAAAATCCCCAGGCAGCGGCTCCTGGCCCGGCTTCAAGAAAAAGGGGTGACCGTACTGACCGAAACCCGGCTGGTGGCCATTGAGAAAGACGGGGTGCGGCTCCTCGACAAAGAGGGCCGAAAACGCCTGCTGGCGGCGGACAACGTTATCACGGCAGTTAATGCCGTGGCTGAGAATTCCCTGGTTGAGGCCCTTGCCGGCAAAATTGGCCGGGTGGTCGCCGTGGGCGACGCCCTGACCCCGGGCAATCTCGGCGCTGCCCTCAGAAGCGCCACCGAAACGGCCCTGGCCATTTGAACGCGACAGGATGACCTGCGGGCTATCCCTGCCCAGCGGGCAGAGATGTCCACATCCCGCCGGCGTCCGTCTGGAAAGGCAAAAAAAAACCCCGCACGTCTGCGGGGTTTTTTGTAAATGCGTTCTTTTTTTTCTTACGAGACGACAACAACGCTGTCAGCTGCCGGCCCCTTGGGGCCTTCGACGACCTCGAACTGTACCCGGTCGCCCTCGTTGAGAGATTTGTACCCCTCTCCCTTGATTGCGGAAAAATGGACAAACACGTCATTGCCATCATCCTGCGCGATGAAACCAAACCCCTTGGATGCATTAAACCACTTTACCGTTCCCTGTTTCATGTTACTGCCACTCCTTCTTCCCGGTTCCGCCGGAAAACATCTGAATCCATCTTCCAGTATCCCTCTTCCTCGGACACCATAACAAAAACCGCACTTCCCTCGAAGGGGCTGTGCGGCTCGCTTCTGGTTCGGGTCTTCGTGATCAATACTGGCTACTAAGTAATGATTCTAATAACATGACTATCAGCGGATGGCAAATATTTTTTTTGTTCAGATCC